>JAZBLS010000023.1:0-25431 GCA_037033365.1 Actinomycetota bacterium
CGAGGTCCGCGACCGCTTCGGCGAGCGCGGTGCGCGCCTGCACGCGCTCGCCGCCGGCGCCGATTCCCGCGCGGTGACCGCGCGTCCACCCGACCCCGAGCTGGTGCGCTCGATCGAGTTCGAGTCCCCCCTGGCCGGAGCGGATCAGGTGGCGTTCGCCGTGCGGCAGACGGCCGATGCGGTGCTGCTGGCCCTGGCCGACGCCTCGGTCGTGTGCACCGAGGTGCGCATCGACCTGACAGATGACAACGGGCGGGTGTTCTCCCGCCCGTGGCTGCACCCGACCTGCTTCGATGCCGCAGACCTCGTCGACAGGGTGCGCTGGCAGCTGGAGGCCCTGTCCGCCGAGTCCGCGAAGCAACCGATCGACGAGGCGCGGGCGTTCGGCGGCATCTCGCTGGTCCGGATCGTCCCGGTGGCGGTCGACGACGCGGCGCATCACCAGCCGGGCCTCTTCGGCTCCGGCACCGACGAGCGACTTCACCATGCGGTCTCCCGCGTGCAGACGATGCTCGGGCATCAGGGGGTCGTCACCGCGGCGCTCTCCGGCGGGCGGTGGCTCGCCGACCGCCAGGTGCTCACCCCCTGGGGTGAACGCGCGGTCGCTCCTCGCGACCCGGAGCGCCCCTGGCCGGGGAGCCTCCCCGATCCCCTGCCCGCCGAGGTGTTCCGTCCCCCACGGCCGATCGGGGTGCAGGCGTCGAACGGCGAGACGGTCGCGGTCGACGACCGTGGGGCGCTCTCCTCCTCCCCGGCGCTGATCGACGGCGACGAGGTGCAGGCGTGGGCCGGCCCGTGGCCGATCCACGAGCGGCGATGGGAGAGCTCCGGCGGCAAGCGCGGGCACCGTCTGCAGATCGTCGACGACCATGACCGCGCCTGGCTGGTCTTCTGCGCGGGTGGGCGCTGGTGGGCCGAGGGGAGGTACCGCTGATGGGCTGGCACAACCCTCCCGTGTCCTGGCACGAGCTCGAGCGGGCGCTGAGCGGCGAGGAGTCGCCCCACCCCACCGGCATCGAGCCACGAGGCACCCGCCCCGATCCCGGCCCGGTGAGCACGCGGCGCAAGAGGAACCCGCCCACCGCGGTGTCCCGGCCCGAGCAGGCCGTGCCGTACGCCGAGCTGCACGCGCACTCCTCGTACTCCTTCCTCGACGGCGCCTCCTCACCGGAAGACCTCCTGGCCGAGGCCGAGCGACTGGGCCTCACGGCCCTGGCGCTCACCGACCACGACGGCTTCTACGGCGCCGCCCGGTTCGCCGAGGTCGCCGAGCTCATGGAGGTGAGCGTCCAGACCGTGTACGGCGCCGAACTCTCCCTCGGACTCGACGCCCCGCAGCGGGGAGCGCCGGATCCGATCGGCGACCACCTGCTCGTGCTCGCCGACGGCCTGGAGGGGTACCACCGGCTCTCCGGGGCGATCACCGCCGCCCACCTGCGCGGCGGGGAGAAGGGCCGCCCCGTCTACGACCTCGACGAGCTGGCCGCTGTCGCAGACGGCCACTGGACGATCCTCACCGGATGCCGCAAGGGCGGAGTCCGTCGCGGCCTCGAGGCCGGTGACGCGAAGACCCCGCTGCGACGACTGGTCGACCTGTTCGGTCAGGATCGCGTGGTCGTGGAGCTGTCCGATCACGGAGACCCCCTCGACTCCCGCCGCAACGACGCCCTCGCCGAGCTCGCCAAGGGGATGCGGCTGCCGGTCGTGGCGACGAACAACGTGCACTACGCCACTCCCGAGCGCGCCTCCCTCGCCGAGGCGGTGGCGGCCGTGCGCGCGGTGCGGAGCATGGACGAGCTCGACGGATGGCTGCCCGCCCACGGCGGAGCGCATCTGCGCAGCGGTGCGGAGATGGCCGCCCGGTTCCGCCGCTACCCCGGCGCGATCTCGTACGGCCTCGAACTCGCCGCGGCATCGGCCTTCCCGCTGCGGCGTGCTCGCCCCGCACTCCCGAAGCAGGAGGTGCCGGAGGGACACACGCCGATGACCTGGCTGCGGCATCTGGTGTGGGAGGCCGTGCCGACGAAGTACCCCGAGCTGGACGCCGACGGGCGACGACGCATCGCCCGAGAGCTCGACGTGATCGACGAGAAGGACTTCCCCGGCTACTTCCTCATCGTGCACGGCATCGTCGCCGAGGCGAAGCGTCGGGGCATCCTCTGCCAGGGGCGGGGCTCGGCCGCGGCGAGCGCGGTCTGCTACCTGCTCGGCATCACCGCGGTCGATCCGATCCTCTACGGCCTCCCCTTCGAGCGGTTCCTCGCCACCACCCGGCAGGAGGAGCCGGACATCGATGTGGACTTCGACTCCGACCGCCGTGAGGAGATCATCCAGTGGGTCTTCCGCGAATACGGTCGGGAGAGGGCGGCCCAGGTCGCGAACGTCATCCAGTACCGGCCGAAGAACGCCATACGCGACATGGCGCGGGCCCTCGGTCATTCCCCCGGCCAGCAGGACGCCTGGTCGCGTCAGGTCGACGGCTGGAGCTCGGGGCTGGAGGTCGCGGACGAGCACGACATCCCGGCGAACGTCCTCGAGTACGCCGGCGAGCTGCTGAAGGCGCCGCGCCACCTCGGCATCCACTCCGGCGGGATGGTCCTCACCGCGAGACCCGTCGGGGAGGTCGTGCCCGTCGAGCACGCGCGCATGGAGAACCGCACGGTCATCCAGTGGGACAAGGACGACGCGGCCTGGATGGGCCTGGTGAAGTTCGACCTGCTCGGCCTCGGGATGCTGGCAGCGCTGCAGCACTGCTTCGACCTCATCCGCGACGCCACGGGTGAGGAGTGGACGCTGGAGACCCTGCCGAAGGAGGAGCCGGCCGTCTACGACATGCTCTGCCGCGCCGATTCGATCGGCGTCTTCCAGGTGGAGTCCCGTGCGCAGATCGGTCTGCTCCCCCGGCTACAGCCCCGACGCTTCTACGACCTCACGATCCAGATCGCCCTCATCCGCCCCGGCCCCATCCAGGGCGGGGCGGTGCATCCCTTCGTGCGGCGGAAGATGGCCAAGGACGTCCTGGACGAGGAGAACCGCGCCCGCGCGCAGCGGGGCGAGGAGCCGGTGGTGCTCGACATCCCCTACCCGCACGAGGACCTGCGGCCGATCCTGGAACGCACCCTGGGGATTCCGATCTTCCAGGAGCAGCTGATCCAGATGGCGACGGCCGTGGGCGACTGCACGGCGGACGAGGCCGACCTCCTGCGGCGGGCCATGGGCTCCAAGCGCGGGCTCGAGAAGATCGACAAGGTGCGCGACAAGCTCTATGCGGGCATGACCAGGCGCGGGCTGACCGCCGAGCAGTCCGACCGCATCTACGCGCAGATCCAGGCGTTCGCCAACTTCGGCTTCGCGGAGTCGCACTCGCTGTCGTTCGCGCTGCTGGTCTACGCCAGTTCCTGGTTGAAGCTGCACTATCCCGCGGCGTTCCTCGCCGGGCTCCTGCGGTCGCAGCCGATGGGCTTCTACTCCGCCGCGACCCTCTCGGCGGACGCCCGGCGACACGGCGTGGAGGTGAGGCGACCCGACCTGCACGCATCAGGGGCCACCGAGATCCTCGAGCCTGTCGAGGGTGCGCCGATCCGCAGGCCGACGGGCAGGGATTCCTGCGCCGACACGCATCAGCCACCCGTGCCCCGCTTCGACCGCTCCCTGCCCGACGAATCGGTCGCGCATCGACGCGATGGCGCCTACGCGGTGAGGCTGGGTCTCGGCGGAGTGCGCGGCATCGGCCTCCCCCTCGCGGAGCGGATCGTCGCCGAGCGCGAGGCGCACGGGAACTACCGCGACCTCCACGACCTGGTGCGACGCACGGATGCCACCGCCGCACAGCTCGAGGCACTCGCGACCGCCGGCGCCTTCGACTGCCTCGGCCTGGAGCGGCGGGAGGCGATCTGGCTCGCCGGCGCGGCGGCCGAGGATCGCGCCCGGTACCTGCCGGGAACGGCCGTCGCCGTGCAGCCTCCCCTGTTCGCCGACCAGTCCAGCTACGAGCGGCTGTCCGCCGATCTCTGGTCGACGGGAGTCTCGACCGACGACCATCCGATGGCGCACTTCCGCCCCGCGCTGCGGGAACGCGGCGTGCTCTCCTCGAGCGACCTGCAGAGCCACGAGACGGGCAGGCGCGTCGAGGTCGCCGGCCTCGTGACGCACCGTCAGCGACCGGCGACCGCGGCCGGCGTCACCTTCCTCAACCTCGAGGACGAGAGCGGGCTGATCAACGTGATCTGCTCGACCGGCGTCTGGGGCCGCTATCGGCGGGTCGCGCGCGACTCGCCCGCCCTGATCATCCGCGGCATCCTGGAGCGTTCAGCCGAAGGGGTCGTGAACATCCTCGCCGACGCCTTCGAGGATCTGCGGACGGGCGTCACGCACCGCTCGCGGGACTTCCGGTGATGCCCACTTCCTGCCCTGAGGGCGCGAGCTCACCAGAAGCGTTCGGGCTCGGGCTCCGGGACCCGGTCGCCACCGCCCCACCGATCGGCCTCGGCCTTCGCAGCACCGGCCGCGGCATCCGCTCCGTGCAGAGCCGCTTCCGCTCCTCCGCCGGCCGCGCCGTCGTCCTCCGGGTCCACGATGAGGACAGTGTGCGCTCCAGCCCCGCCCAGGGTGACCGTGCACTCGAGAACGCGCCCCAGCCAGCGGCTGGTATCCCCGCGCGGCTCCTCGACGCGGCGGTACCGCACACCCGTATCGAGGTCGACGATCGTCAGGACCGCCGACTGCCCGGTGACCTCGTCGACGTGCTCCGTCACTTCGAGACGATGCCCGTACGCGATCGCGAGCTGAGCGTTCAGCACCAGCTTTCTGTCCATGACCCCACTCTATGAGTGGACGCTTCCGGAGCAAGGGCCAGTTTCGGAAGAAACATTCGTAGATTTCTTTGTCCCCCAAATGGCGGACAAGACATTTTCGCGATATTCTGAAGGCAGTAGCGGGGGCTACCGGCTGATCTGGGGAGACAGCCGATGAGAGCAGCGAGATCTTCGCCGCCTCCCCTACCGTCCGGGAAGGACGGTGAGCCCTCTCGAGCATTCCATCTGGGGGTGGATGACTCGGGAGGGCAACCGGTCCGGCCCGCAGCCGCCGGATCCCGACTTCGCTAGCCACGGGCTCGGAGCGCGTCAACCCCGCTCCCCTCGGTTCGGCATCGTCGTAGCGTCGGTTCCTTCCGGGAGGCGACCATGACGAAGGCAGCACGCGGCCAGGTCTATGTCGGCGTGTCCGGATGGCGGTATCCGCGCTGGCGCGGCGACTTCTATCCGAAGGGGCTGCCGCAGCGCCGGGAACTCGAGTACATCGGCGAGCACTTCCCGTCCGTCGAGCTGAACGGCTCCTTCTACTCCCTCCAGCGCCCGGAGAGCTATCGGCGCTGGAGATCGGAGGTTCCCGGCGACTTCGTCTTCGCGGTCAAGGGATCACGCTATGTCACGCACATGCTCCGCCTCCGCGACGTGGCGCAGGGGCTGGCGAACTTCTTCGCCTCGGGCGTCCTGGCGCTCGGCTCCCAGCTCGGGCCGATCCTGTGGCAGTTCCCGGAGCGGCAGAAGTTCGACCCGGAGGTCCTCGACGCCTTCCTGCGCGCGCTGCCGCCCACCACCGGCGCGGCCCTGCAGTTGGCGTCGACGCACGACGCACGCCTCGACGGGCGCGCATGGCTCGAGATCGAAGCGGACGTTCCGCTGCGTCACGCGATCGAACCGCGCTCGAGCACGTTCGCGGATCCGGATGCCGCGCGACTGCTGCAGCAGCACGGCATCGCCCTCGTCACGGCTGACACCGCCGACCGGTGGCCCCGCTTCGACGTGCTCACGAGCGACTTCGCGTACGTGCGCCTCCACGGTGCCCGGATGCTGTACCACAGCGCCTATTCGACGGCGGAGCTCGCGGAGTGGGCGGATCTCATCACGTCCTGGACTGACGGATCGGGATCGACCGATGGCCGTCCGCGCGACGTCTACGTGTACTTCGACAACGATGCGCGCGGTCACGCGCCGCATGATGCCGAGAACCTCATGGCGATCATTCGAGACCGGCGCGGCTGAGGGTCGTACCCGACTCCGCCTCAGCGAGGCAGCCGCGCGCGCAGGGAATCGAGCAGCAGCCCCATCCCGAGCTCGAACGTGCGGTCGGCGCGAGCGGTTCCGCGCTCCGCGCCCTCGAGGATGCGACCGAGCGTGCGGGTGCCCTCCCCCGGTTCCCAGACCTCGTCCGGCGAGGCCAGGTCGAGACCGAAGCCGATCGCGAAGGCATCGATGACCGCGATCACCGTCAGCACCTCGTCGTCGGGGAAGCCGCCGTCGACGAGGGCCGTGGCGAGCTCGTCGTACGCCGCGATGACGCCGGGGTTCGTGATCGTCTTGCCGATGAGGAGCGGAACCAGCTGCGGGTGGTCGGCATACATCTGCCGCTGCGCGCGCAGCAGGGTGGCGAGGTACTCGTCCCAGGGCCCGCCGTCCGACGTCACCCGGTAGTCCTCGATCAGCCGCCCACGCATGAGCTCGATGATCTCGTCCATCCCGTCGACATGGTTGTAGAGCGACGACGGGCGCACTCCGAGGCGGCGGGCGATCGCATTGACGCCGAACGGCTCCCCCGCGCGGGACAGCTCGACGGCCGTCTCCCCGATGATCTCCGGGGAGAGGAGGGGGGTTGATGGCCGCGGCATTGCTCTCACTCTCGTTCGCGGGATCCATACGGAAAAGCTCTTCCCTCCGACATCCCTGCTGTGCATAATAGTGAACACCATTCGTTGACGAACACCATTCGTTTTCGGAGGACGTGCCCCACCCGAGCATCCGGCCCCTCCCGCATCCGCCGTGTCATCCTCCTGGAGTCATTCATGACCGCCGTCGACCTCAGTACCCGCGTTCCCCTCCGCTTCCCGACCGCCACCGCGACTTTTGCGATCGGCATCGCCGGCTACCTCGGCGTCAACCTGTCGCCCTACATGATCACCGCCGCACAGACCGGCCTCGGCCTCGATGTGCTGGCTGCCAGTTGGCTGGTGACGGCGACCCTGCTGCTCACCGCCGTCACGGGCCTCGCGATCGCTCCGCTGTGCGCCGGACCGCATCGACGGACGGTGGCTCGCATCGGGCTCGCGATCGCCTCGGTCGGCTTCGCCGTCGCCGCGCTCCTCCCTGCCGCGATGCTGCCGGCGCTCCTCGTGGCGGGGGCGGGCGCGGGTGGGGCGGTCGCGGCATCCGGCGCATCCCTCGCGGCCTTCCGCAATCCGGACCGAGTCGCGGGGTTCAACGGCCTGGCGAACCGCGGTGTCATCACGATCGTGCTCGCCGTGATCCCGTTGATCGGACTCGCACCGATCGACGTCTTCGGCACCCTCGCGCTCTTCAGCGTCATCGGGCTCGCGGTGTCCGCGTGGCTGCCTGCCGCACCGGTGCTCGACCCCCGGGCCGGCGCGGCCGTCGGCGATGCCATGCCGATCGAGATCCCGCCGACGGGCACGGTGCGCGTCTCCCCCGTCCGATCGCGTTCGGTGACGATCGCCGGATTCGCGCTGCTCGTCGTGTTCGCACTGTGGGCCGTGAGCGAGGATTCCCTGTGGGCCATGGCCGGGGTCATCGGCGCCGAGCAGGCTGGCGTCACACCCGAGGGCCTGGGCATCGCGCTGAGCGGAGCGACCGCGGGCGGACTCGTCGGCTCCCTGCTGCTCATGGTCGTCGGCTCGCGGCTCGGTCGCGCCGTACCGCTGGTCGTCCTGCTCGTGGCCGGCGGCATCCTGAAGATCGTCGAGGGATTCATGACGGATCCGACCGCGTTCATCGTGGTGTTCGTCGCCTGGAACACGATCTATGCCATCGCGTTCATGTACTTCGTGTCGACGTCCGCGGCCCTCGATGCAGACGGACGCTGGTCCGGGCCGCTGCTGGCCGTGTACCTCGTCGGTTCAGCGCTCACTCCCGTGATCGGCGCCGCGCTCGTCTCCGTCCTGGGGTTCCAGGGCTTCACGATCGCGCTCGGCATCGCGAGCTTCGTCCTCGCCGTCCCGACGTTCGCCATCGCACTCCTGTCGACCCGGTTGGAGCGCACGGCTGCAGAGGAGGCGCTCGTATGACTCGCACGCTCTACCGGAATGCCCGCATCTTCACGGCGGATGACATGGAATGGGGCGACGCGATGGTCGTCGACGGAGAGACGCTGTCGTTCGTCGGCGCAGAAGGCGATGCGCCGGCGACGGATGCCGAGATCGACCTCGAGGGGCGGCTCGTCCTCCCGGGATTCACCGACGCCCACACGCATCTGCTCATGATGGGCGAGGCGCTGGGACAGGTCGGGCTGACGGATGCCGGGTCTCTGGACGAGATCCAGGACCGGCTGCGCCGCGCACGTACGGACGCGACAGGCGTGCTGCGCGGTCGCGGCTGGCTGTTCGACGCCATCCCCGGCGGCGCACCGACGGCCGCCATGATCGACGCGGTGGTCGACGACATCCCGGTCTATCTGGATGCGAACGACTACCACTCGTGCTGGGTGAACTCCGCGGCCCTCGCCGAGCTCGGGATCACGCGCGACACCCCCGATCCGATCGGTGGACGCATCGAGCGTGACGCTGAGGGCGAGTCGACGGGGATGCTGTACGAGACCGCGGCACAGCAGTATGCGTGGGCGCATCGCGATGCCACCACGACCGACGAGCAGCGCGACCGCGCGGTGGATCGTGTTGTCTCGTCGTACCTCGCTGCGGGCGTGACCGGCGCGGTGGACATGGCGTTCGATCGCCTCGGACTCGCCGCACTGGAGCGCGCGGCCGCGCGAGATGATCTTCCGCTGCGCATCGCGGCGCACTGGTTCGTCGCGAATACCGGTGACGACGATGAGAATCTCGCGCAGGCCACTGAGGCTGCCGCTCGGGCGGCCGTGTCTGGTTCTGCAGTGCGGGTCGTGGGCATCAAGCTGGTGCTGGACGGGACGATCGATGCCTGCACCGCCGCCATG
This sequence comes from Actinomycetota bacterium, assembly GCA_037033365.1. GTDB lineage: Bacteria > Actinomycetota > Actinomycetes > Actinomycetales > Microbacteriaceae > Microbacterium. The sequence continues at coordinate 8,959 of JAZBLS010000023.1, forward strand.
CGCGCGCCGTATGCCGACGGATCGAACGCGGCGCCGATCTGGCCTGCCGAGCGCCTGTTCCCGGTCGTCGCCGCGGCAGACGCCGCCGGGCTGCAGATCGCGCTGCATGCGATCGGGGATGCCGCCAGCAGCCTCGCGCTCGACGCGATCGAGCACGCGATCGCCGTGAACGGAGATCGCCCCCGGCGGCACCGGATCGAGCATCTGGAGTACGCGGCACCGGGGACGGCCGAGCGCATGGCCAGGCTGGGAGTCACCGCGTCGATGCAACCCGTGCACGCGGATCCCGCGATCTTCACCAACTGGGCCGCGCAGCTCGGTGATGAGCGAGCCGATCGCGCCTTCCCGTGGCCCGAGTACGAGGATGCCGGAGCCCTTCTCGCGTTCTCGACCGATGCCCCGACCGCCCCGCACGAGGCGCTCGCCAACATGTACGTCGCCAGCACGAGAGCATCAGCGCTGGACCCGGCCGTCGCGGCCGTGCACCCGGAGTACGCCCTCCCCCTGGAACGGGCCGTCGCGCACGCGACGCGCGATGCGGCTGCCTCGGTCGGTGACGGCGCATGGCGCGGGCGACTAGTGGTCGGGCACGTAGCCGATTTCGCCGTGCTCGACACGGACCCGTTCTCCTCGGGTGCCGGGTCGCTGCTGACGGCGCGCGTGGTGCGGACCGTGATCGGCGGACGGACGGTCTACAGCGTCTGAAGCTCGTCCTGTGCGTTGCTCGGCGCCTCGAGCACCTCGTCCACGAGGCAGATCCCGCCGGATGAGCTCGCGTTCATCATGAGGTCCTGGATCCACCGCGCATTGAGCTCGGGCGCCTCCGGCTCATCGAAGACGAAGCGAAGCGGGATCGAGGGGTGCAGCCAGATCGTCGAGCGCCCGTGCGGGTCGTTCTCCGCGTGCTTCCACGAGAGCGTGAAGCTCTCCTTCCGGCGCAGCTTCGTCGCGATCGCCACCTTGAGGTGGGCGAGCGCCCGGTCCTCGATGTGGATCGGGTCGTTCGCCTGACCGTAGAAGAGCATTCCCATACGCCGACCCTAGCGCCACCGGCATATTGGTGCGGCGGTGGATTCTCGCGGATGTCATCGGGCGTGATGTGCGGTGGCTGAGGCAAGCGAAAAGCCCCGGAAACCAGACGGTTTCCGGGGCTTGCTGGTCGGGCTGACAGGATTTGAACCTGCGACCCCTTGACCCCCAGTCAAGTGCGCTACCAAGCTGCGCCACAGCCCGTTGTCCTGAACTCTCGCGCAGGCAACTCCCCCATCTTAGCCCCACTCCGCACCGGTCCGCGAACCGAGCGGCGGTCGGGCGTTGCGCGATGTCGGAGGCCCGGCGTAGCGTCGCGACATGGTGACGATCACGACAGCGATGGCGACCACCGACCGGTGGAGCGACGTGCAGCACTCGCTGACCGGTGGCGGGGATGGCGCGAGCTGTCAGTGCATCTGGCCGATGCTGACCAACAAGGAATGGAACGCCACGACCACTCCCGAGCGCGTGGAGATGTTCCGGGCGGAGATCGACGCGGGCCCTCCTCCGGGGATCGTCGCGTACGTCGACGGCGACGCCGCGGGGTGGATCCGCATCGGGCCGCGAAACCGGCAGCAGCGCATCCCCAGGACGCGCATGATCGCTGCCACCACGCGCGAGCCGTTCGATGACGACTCGGTCTGGGCGGTCACGTGCTTCGTCGTGCGGCGCGAGCACCGCGGCAACGGCCTCAACCACGAACTCCTCCGAGCGGCCGTCGATTTCGCCCGCGACTCCGGCGCCCGCCTCATCGAGGGGTATCCGGTCGACACCGCGGGCGAGAAGCAGCGCGCGAACGAGCTGTTCCACGGGACGCTCAGCACCTTCCTCGCAGCAGGATTCCGCGAGGATGCCGAGATGAAGCCCGGGCGCACACTCGTGTCGCTGTCGCTGAGCTGACGGCGCCAGCACGAACAGGCGGCGAGTACCGTGGAGACATGAGCGACGAGCATCCGATCATCGACGATCCCGACTTCGGCACCCTCCACCGAGCGACCACCGAGCTCGCCGACGGCACGGTCCTCGTCCACGACTGGTACGCCGGCACGGCGACCGCAGACGGTGAGGTCCTCGACCTCATGATCGAGGGCACCTCGGCCGAGGAAGCGTCCGCACTGCTCCCCCACGTCCGTGAGACCATCGGCGCCCTCGGGGTGCTCCGACGGCTGGCGACGGATGCCGTCGTGACGGCCTTCAGTACCGGCACCCCCGAACCCCATGAGCTCGACGACGCGGCATCCGACCTCCAGCTCGAGACGATCGAGGTCTCGGCCGACGGCACGGTGGTCCTGCATCTGAACGACACGGACGGCGAGCACTTCCCTGAGGGCTACTGGCCCGCCGTCCACCTCGGGCCCGACGGTCAGATCACCCAGGTCACCGTCGAATCGTGACGGCCGAGTCCCGCACCTCGCGCGGAGATGATCGAGGGATGCAGCGACGCGAGACCTCCGTCCCGCCGGTCTGGTCCTTCGCGCCGTATGTGACGGTGTCGGCAATTCACGTCATCCTGCTCGCGCTTCAGAGTGACGCCGCCGCGCCGACCAAGTTGCTCCTGATGCCGCTGCTCGCCGTTCCCGTGATCGTCTGCGCACGGCATATCGTCGAACGCCGTGCGGTGGCGCTGATTCTCAGTGCACTGCTGTTCTCCTGGCTCGGCGACAGCGCCGGCATGTTCTTCCCCGCTGCGCCCGAGCTGCCACTCATGCTGGCATTCTTCGCCCTCGCTCACCTCGCCTACATCACGCTCTTCCTCCGCCACCTGTCGCGTCGCCGACTTCCGTGGTGGGCGCTCGTCTACGCGCTCTGGTGGGTCGGCATGCTCGTCGGACTCGGTCCACACACCGGCGATCTCTTCTTCGCCGTGGCGGCGTACGGCGTGGTGCTCGCCGCGACCGCGACTCTCTCGACGCGCTGCCATCCGATCGTCGCGCTCGGCGGAGCGTTCTTCCTCGCGAGCGACACGATCCTGGCCTTCCGCCTGTTCCTGCCAGACGACCTGCCGACATGGAGCAGCCCGGCGGTCATGGCCACCTACACCCTGGGGCAGGGGCTCATCGTCCTGGGCGCCCTGCTCACCCTGCGGAAGAGGAGCACCTGATGGTGGATGCCGCTCGCGTCGACAGCTGGCTGTGGGCGATCCGCGTCTACAAGACCCGGTCGGCCGCCACCACCGCCTGCCGCGCAGGACACGTGCGCGTGAACGGCGACAAGGTGAAAGCCGCTCAGCAGGTGAAGGTGGGCGACGAGCTCCGGGTGCGGATCGCCGGGTTCGATCGCATCCTCATCGTGCGGCAGATCCTGGTCAAGCGCGTCGGCGCACCGATCGCAGCGCTCGCCTACGAGGATCGGACGCCGGAGCGCGAGCCGCAGGCGGCGCTGGGCGTGCGCGATCGCGGTGCCGGGCGACCCACGAAACGCGAGCGCCGAGACATCGACCGGCTTCGCGGCAGAGGCGACGAGTTCAACGGTATATAGCGCCACAACCCCTTCCTGATTCGAAGATTTGTTCTAAACTGGAGGCATGCCCTCCACCAGCGACCTCCACCTCGACCTCGAGGAGCGACGTCGCCTGCTCGATGACTGGGTCGAGAAGCGCCGTCAGATCGCGGCTCTCGAAGCGGAGGCGACCGACCTCCTGATCGAGCGCATCGCTCTGTACGACGCGGATGCCGCGGAGAGTTCGTACCATCGGGACGCGATCTACCGCTCGATGATCGCCGAGTACTCCGCAGCCTCGCGGATCCCCAAGGGCTCGACCGAATACGCCTTCACGGATGCTCACACGCTCGCGCTCGATCTGCCCACCGTGCGCGCCTCCTTCGCCGCGGGCAGGATCAGCGTCGGGCACGTCCGCGAGATCGTGAAGGCCAGTGCGATCGTCGGAGAGGCTGTCCGTAACCGCCATGTCGACGCCGACGTGATGACGCTGTTCGAGACGGCGGTCCTGGTCGTGGCTGAGTCTGAGACGGCGGCACGTACCCGCAAGCATGCCCGGACGGCGGCGTCGGCGCTCGTCGGAGAGACCGAGGCCCAGAGGCATCGGCGCTCGGAGGGCGAGCGGTGCGTGACCGTGCGGTCGGCGGGCGACGGACTCGCCGTGCTCACGGCAGTGCTGCCGGAGTGGGTCGCCACAGCCATCCACGACCGTCTGACGAAGATGGCTCGCGAGATCATCCGCACGCGAGACGCTCGGGAAGCAGAGCTCGAGCCGATCGACGACGACCTCGGTTCCCTCGATCCTCGTGACCTGTCGCCGGAGGATCCCCGCTACGACGCGTACTTCCTCGCGAACGTGATCTTCGGCGAGGACGGGACGTACACGATCGACCCGCTCGCCGGGCTCCAGGATCCGCTGACCGATCCGACCAGCCCGCAGATCGAGCACCTGTCCCGCGATTCGCGGACCACGGATCAGATCCGCGCCGATCTTCTTGCCGATCTGCTGCTCGCGTCCGACCCGAGCAAGGCGAACGGCTCGGGGCTCGACAACGTCACCGCTCATGTCCAGGTCACCGTCGCGGCGACCACGCTCGCCGGAGAGGACAACCGTCCCGCCGAGCTCGACGGTCACGGCCCGCTCGACCCCGATGTGGCCCGCGGCCTCGCCTGCCGGAACCCCGGATGGTCGCGGCTGTTTCTCGATCCGACCGGACTCGTCGTCGAGACCGACTCCTACACGCCGTCGGCGGCGATGCGCAGGTTCCTCCGGGCACGCGATCAGCACTGCCGGTTCCCCGGATGCCGGATGCCGGTGCACCGCTGCGACATCGATCACAACCACGAGCACGCCAAGGGCGGCCGCACGCGCATCGACAATCTCAGTCACTTCTGCCGCGGGCATCATGCGCTCAAACATCCCGACATCGACGATCGATACCGATGGACAGCACGGCAGCGATCCGACGGGAGCATCACCTGGACGAGTCCCCTGGGACGCGCCTACATTGACCACGCACCCCGACGAGTGATGTTCGTCTGAGATAACCGCGGCGAGTCGGTCGGCTGCGGTTGTCGAGCATGCCCCGAGCGAGTCAGCCGCGGTTGTCCAAGATGCCGCGCAGCCAGCCCGACGAACGCACCTGCGAAGCACCGGCCACAGCCACGCGCTCCTTCAGCTCGCGATCGCTTGTCACCGCGAGAACCCTCTGACCCGCTGCAACCCGGCGGGCGACCTCGGCAACGATCGCATCGTCACCGGCACCTTCAGCACGGACGATCGAGACCGCTCCGCCCGGACGCTGCACAGGTGCATCCCGCACGTCCGCCGACGCATCCGCGCTCGACACCGCGCGCGCACCCGGCGCCTCACCGGTGCCCGACACCGCACCGGTATCCGACACCGCGTCCCCGGCCGAGTCCGACACCGCACGCGCTGCACCTTCGACCACGAGGGCGACCTCGGGGAACCACGCGGTCCCGTCGAGTTCGAGATCCTCCGCAGAGACGGCGAGCCCGGCGAGTCCGGCGGCGAGGCGCGCGGCCGCTCCCGCCCGATCCTTCCACCATCCGTCGGGCACCGACCCCACGACATTGGCCGCATCGACGACGATCGCGGGCTGCACGGTCAGCAGCTCGCGGAGCACCGGCCACGCACTCCCGAATCCGGGATGCAGCGGCAGCGAGTCCACCTCGTCTACGGGCACCCAGGCGAGCGCGACGCTCTCGGGGTCGCTGATGACCGGCTCGAAAGGCCGCACGACATCCGCGACGACGGTCGTGTACGACCACACATCGAGATCCAGCACGCTGGTGAACCGCGGGCGCACCGCGCCGTCCGGAACACCCGCTTCCTCCTGCGCCTCGCGCACGGCGCCGACGATCGCGCTCTCGCCCTCGTGCATCGCACCACCGGGAAGACCCCAGGTGCCGCCGAAGTGACTCCACGCGACGCGATGCTGCAGCAGGATGCCGCGTTCCGCGTCGAAGGCCAGAAGACCCGCGGCACCGAAGCGCCCCCAGTACTTCTCCCCCGACGGCGCGATCACCCAGGCGTCGCCGGGGTTGCGCGGCCCGTCGGGACGACGCGGTTCACCGGCAGCGGGAGGTACGACAGTCACCCCTTCAGCCTGTCACAGCATCCCGCCACCGGCACGTTCCCCAGACACACTCGGGAACAGCGACACACTCGGGAACAGCGCGGATCAGCGCTGGCGCTTCTCACGCACCCGCATGTTGATGACGATCGGAGTGCCCTCGAATTCATACAGCTCGCGGAGGCGACGCTGGATGAACCGGCGGTAGCCCGGGTCCAGGAAGCCGGTCGTGAACAGCACGAACGTCGGCGGACGCGTCGACGCCTGCGTACCGAACAGGATGCGCGGCTGCTTCCCACCACGGAGCGGGTGCGGGTGCTCCGCGACCAACTCGGCGAGGAAGGCGTTGAACTTGCCGGTCGGGATGCGACGATCCCAGTTCTCGAGCGACGTCTCGAGCGCAGGGACGAGCTTGTCGAGGTGACGACCCGTCTTCGCCGAGATGTTGACGCGCGGAGCCCAGGCGACGTGCGCCAGGTCCTGCTCGATCTCACGCTCGAGGTAGCGGCGACGGTCCTGGTTCTCGAGGTCCACGTCGTTGAGACGGTCCCACTTGTTGAACGCGAGGACGAGCGCGCGGCCCGACTCCAGCACGAGGTCGATGATGCGCACGTCCTGCTCGCTGATCGTCTCCGACACGTCGAGCACGACGACCGCGACCTCCGCCTTCTCGAGCGCCGCCGAGGTGCGCAGCGATGCGTAGAAGTCAGCACCCTGCGCCATGTGCACACGGCGACGGATGCCGGCCGTGTCGACCAGGCGCCACAGCTTGCCGCCGAGCTCGACGACCTCGTCCACCGGGTCACGCGTGGTGCCGGCGAGGTCGTTCACGACGACGCGCTCCTCGCCCGCGGCCTTGTTCAGCAGCGAGGACTTGCCGACGTTCGGACGACCGAGGATCGCCACGCGACGCGGTCCGCCGATCTCGGCCTTCGCGACCGCTGAGACCTCGGGGAGCTTCTTCAGCACCTCGTCGAGGAGGTCGGCGACGCCGCGGCCGTGGATCGCGGAGACCGCGTGCGGCTCGCCGAGACCGAGGTTCCAGAGCGCAGCGGCCTCCGGCTCCTGACGGGCGTCGTCGATCTTGTTCGCGACGAGGAAGACAGGCTTGCCGCTCTTGCGGAGCAGCTTGACGACGTGCTCGTCGGTCGACGTGGCGCCGACCATGGCGTCGACCACGAAGAGCACGACGTCGGAGAGATCGATCGCGACCTCGGCCTGCGCGGCGACGGAGCGGTCGATGCCCTTGGCATCCGGCTCCCATCCGCCGGTGTCCACGAGCGTGAAGCGACGATCCGCCCACTCGGCCTTGTACGTCACACGGTCGCGGGTCACGCCGGGCGTGTCCTCCACGACGGCCTCTCGCCGGCCGAGGATGCGGTTCACCAGCTGGGACTTGCCGACGTTCGGGCGTCCCACGATCGCGACCACGGGAAGGGCGGGAAGGAACTCGATCCCGTTCTCGCCGAGTGCGACACCGGCGAGCAGCGCGGCATCCTCATCGTCCAGCTCGTAGTCGGCGAGGCCCGCCCGCAGAGTCTCGGCGCGCTGCTCGGCGAGCTGCTCGTCGAGCGCGTCCATCTTCTCTGCGAGGTGGTCGGGGCCGCCTTCGTATTCGTCGTCAGCCACGGTGTGCTCCTCGGAGTCGCTCGATCACCGTGAGGACGGCGTCGATGGTCTGGGTGAAATCGAGGTCGGTCGAGTCGACGACCTCCACGCCCTCTGCGGCGTTGAGGAAGTCGACCACGGCGCTGTCAGAGGCGTCGCGCTTGTGCAGCGCGGCAGCCACCGCCTCGGCGTCTTCGCCGGCGAGTTCGCCGGCGCGTCGTGCCGCGCGCACCTCGGGTGCGGCGGTCAGAAGAATGCGGACGGGCGCGTCGGGTGCGACGACGGTCGTGATGTCGCGTCCCTCCACCACCACCGCGGGATAGGGAGCCTCGGCGACCAGCGTGCGGAACAGGCGGTTGACCTGCTCCCGCACCTCCGGCACGCGCGCGACGCCACTGACGGCGCCCGAGACGCGCGGTTCGCGGATCGCGTCGGTGACGTCGGCCTCGCCGACCCGCACGGTGCGGTCGTCGGGGTCGAGCCCGAGAACAACGGGGAAGTCGGATGCCGCGGCGAGAACGGCATCCGCATCCGCCGTGTCGGTGCCGCGGTCGAGGACGTGCCACGCGAGAGCGCGGTACGCCGAACCGGTGTCGAGGTATCCGAAGCCGAGAGCGCGCGCGACGGCCTTGGAGACGCTGGACTTTCCGGACCCGGCGGGGCCGTCGATCGCGATGAAGTCGACGCTCGTCGAGAGATCAGTCATTGGTGGTACCTGCAATCCGCCATCCGCGTTCTCGAAGCCCGGTGATCGCTCCGTGCAGAGCGGCCGGGTCGACGCTGATCTCCGCCAGGCCGAACTGTGCGCCCGGAGAATGTTCGAGCCGGAGGTCCTCGACGTTGACGCCGAGCTCGCCCAGCTCGCCGAACAGTCGACCGAGCTGACCCGCAGTGTCGTCCACCATGACGACGAGCGACTCGAAGCGGCGGTTCTGGCCGTGCTTGCCTGGCAGGCGCTCGACACCGTCGTTGCCCTGCCGGATGGTCTCCGCCACGACGCGACGAGAACCTGGCGCATCGGGTGCGCGCAGAGCGTCGGACACCTCGCGGAGGTCGGCGGCGAGCGAGTCGAGGATCTCGACGACGGGGCCTGCGTTGGCACCGAGGATCTGCACCCAGAGTTCGGGGGCGGATGCCGCGATACGGGTCGTGTCGCGCACGCCCTGACCGGACAGGCGCAGCGCGCCCTCGTCCGCTCCGGCAAGGCGGCCCGCGAGGAGGCTCGCCACCACCTGCGGCACGTGCGAGGTCAACGCGACCGAGCGGTCGTGCTCCTCAGGGGTCATCTCGAGAGGCATGGCTCCCACGTCGAGCGCGAGCGCCTCGACGAGCGCGAGGTCCGCGGGGCGCGTCTCCTCGTCGCGGCAGACGACCCACGGGCGGCCGATGAACAGGTCGGCGCGGGCGGAGATCGCTCCCCCGCGCTCACGACCGGCCAGCGGGTGCGAGCCGATGTAGCGGGTGAGGTCGACTCCGCGCGCCTTGAGGTCGCGGAACGGCTCGAGCTTGACGCTCGCGACATCCGTCACGACGGCATCCGGGAAGCGCGAGAGCTCGGCCTCGATCACGTCGGCGGTGACATCCGGCGGGACCGCGACGACCACGAGCACGGGCGCATCGGCGTCGCCCTGCGCGCGACCGGCGCCGTAGTCGATCGCGAGGCGCAGCTGCGCGGGAGACGTGTCGGCGAGGACGACGTCCACGCCCTTCGCACGCAGAGCGTGCCCGATGCTGGCCCCGAGGAGCCCGGCGCCGACGACCCGCACGGTGCCTGACAGACGCGACGCGACGCGCGGCGCGGCCGCGTTCGTCGCCTGCGCGCCCGAGGGCGCACTGATCGTGTCGGTCACTGGTTCTCCTGCTGCTCGCCTGGCGCCGCGGCGACACCGGAATCACGGCGCGACAGAGTGAGAAGCGCGCCGAGTTCGATTTTACTCAGTTCCCGCGACTTCCCCGCAGGGAGCGTTCCCAGGTGCAGCGGCCCGAACTGCCGACGCACCAGTTCCGTGACCGGGTGGCCCACCGCGGCGAGCATCCGCCGGACGATGCGGTTGCGCCCCGAGTGCAGCGTGAGCTCGACCAGGCTCGACCCGCGCGACGTGTCCAGCAGCCGCGCCTTGTCGGCGGCGATCGGACCGTCCTCCAGCTCGATCCCCTTCGTCAGCTTCGAGATCGTCTGCGCCGTGACCTCCCCCTCGACCTTGGCGATGTACACCTTGGTGACGCCGAACGACGGGTGCGCGAGCACATGGGCGAGCGCGCCGTCGTTGGTCAGGATGAGCAGCCCGCTGGTCTCGGCATCCAGTCGACCGACGTTGTAGAGCCGCTCCTCGTAGTCGTCGGTGAATCGACGGAGGTCGGGTCGGCCGCTCTCGTCGCGCATACTGCTCACGACACCGGTCGGCTTGTTCAGCATCACGTAGCGCTTGGAGACATCGAGCTGCACGGCCGTGCCGTCCACGTCGACGAGGTCGTTCTCCGGGTCGATACGCCTGCCCAGCTCGGTGACGGTCACGCCGTTGACGCGGATGCGTCCCTCGACGATGTACTGCTCGACGACACGGCGAGAGGCGACGCCCGCCGCGGCGAGCACCTTCTGCAGGCGGACGCCCTCGGGCTGGTCGGAGTCGGTGTGCGAGGTCATCGGATGGTCCCTTCGTCGAACCCGTCTGCGCCGTCATCGAGGAGCGGCGAGATCGGTGGCAGCTCGTCGAGCGAGTTGATGCCGAGGTGCTGGAGCAGCGCGTCTGTCGTGCCGTAGTTGAGGGCGCCGGTCTCGGAGTCGGCGAACAGCTCGGTGATGAGCCCGCGGGCGAGGAGCGTGCGCACCACGGAGTCCACGTTCACCGCGCGGATCGACGCGACCTGGCTGCGCGTGACCGGCTGCTTGTAGGCGATCACCGCAAGAGTCTCGAGTGCGGCCTGCGACAGTCGCGCCGGTGCCTGACCGCCGACGAACTCGGCGACGAGATCGTCATGGTCGTCGCGCACGTACAGACGCCAGCCGCCGCCCACCTCGCGCAGCTCGAAACCACGCCGCGGCCCCTGGCCACGACCGTCGTAGTCGTCGACCAGCGTCTCGATCGCCTGCCGCACCGCGGCGACGGGCGAACCGACGGCCGCCGCGAGTGCGACCAGTCCGAGCGGCTCGTCGATCACCAGGAGGATGGCCTCGATCCGCTCCGTCAGCGGGGTCTCGATCGCGTCGGCGATCGTCTCGGTCTCAGCGGTCATAGTCGGCCCCCAGGCTCGCGAGTGTCTCATCCGACCAGGAGTCGGCTGCCCAGCGGAGCGTCAGCTCGCCGAGCGGTTCCAGTTGCTCGAAGGAGAGCGCGGCGTGCCGGTACAGCTCCAGCACCGAGATGAAGCGCGCCACGACGATGCCCGGCTCGCGGATGCCGGCGACGAGCTCGCGAAAGCTCAGCGACTCGGTGCCACGCAGCAGCGTCACGACGATCGCCGCCTGCTCCCGGATGCTGACGAGCGGTGCGTGCAGGTGATCGAGGCCGACGTGCGGCAGCTCCTTCGGGGCGAAGGCCAGCAGCGCGAGCGCCGCGAAATCGTCGACGCTCAGCGACCACACCAGCTCGGGCGTCTTCCTGCGGTGCTTCTCGTCGAGACGGACGGCGCGCACGTGACGACGGTCCTCACGCTGGAGGGAGCGTGCGAACCACGCCGACACCTCCTTGAAGGCCCGGTACTGCAGCAGGCGCGCGAACAGGAGGTCGCGCGCCTCAAGCAGGGCGACCGCCTCGGCATCCACCAGCTCACCCTGCGGCAGGAGACCCGCGACCTTCATGTCGAGCAGGGTGGCCGCGACGACGAGGAACTCCGACGCCTGGTCGAGCTCCTCGTCGTCGTCGAGCTCCTTCAGGTAGGCGATGAACTCGTTCGTGACCGCGCTGAGCGACACCTCGGTGATGTCCATCTCGTGCTTCGAGATGAGGTTCAGCAGCAGATCGAACGGTCCGTCGAAGTTCGACAGCGAGACGCGGAATCCGGCGTCGCCGACCGCGGGATCGACGGCATCCGCCGTCTCGACAGGGATCTCGTCAGGCGACGGCGCCACGGGCGACCAGCTCCCGCGCCAGTCTCAGGTAGGCCTGAGCGGCGGCGTGCTCCGGCGCGAACTCGGTGATGGGCACGCCCGAGACGGACGCATCCGGGAACTTCACGGTGCGGCCGATCACGGTCTCGAGGACGTCGTCGCCGAAGGCCTCGACCACGCGCTCGAGCACCTCGCGCGAGTGCAGCGTGCGGGGGTCGTACATCGTGGCGAGGAGCCCGTCCATCGTGATCGACGGGTTGAGGCGGTCGCGCACCTTGTCGATCGTCTCGATCAGCAGGGCGACACCGCGCAGGGCGAAGAACTCGCACTCCAGCGGGATGATCACGCCGTGCGCCGCGGTCAGCGCGTTCACCGTGAGCAGGCCGAGCGACGGCTGGCAGTCGATCAGGATGACGTCGTACTCGCCGGCGACCTGGCGGAGCACCCGCGCGAGGATCGTCTCGCGGGCGACCTCGTTGACGAGGTGCACCTCGGCGGCCGACAGGTCGATGTTCGCGGGCATGACGTCGAGACCGTCGACGTTCGAGTGCACGATCGCGTCGTGCGCGTCGCGCTTCGTGTCGAGGAGGAGGTCGTAGATGGTCGGCACGTCGTGCGTCTGGATGCCGAGACCGGCCGACAGTGCACCCTGAGGGTCGAAGTCGACCGCGAGCACCTTGCGTCCGTACTCGGCGAGTGCCGCGGCGAGGTTGATCGACGTGGTCGTCTTGCCGACGCCGCCCTTCTGGTTGCAGAGGGCGATGATGCGAGCGGGCCCGTGCGACTTCAGCGGCTCGGGGGTCGGGAACCCGTGATACGGGCGACCGGTCGGTCCGAGGGGTGTCTCGTCGGCCTTCTGAGCCTTCGCCCTGGACTTCGCCACTCTCTCTGCCACCGTTCTCCTGCTCCTTCGTGCTCGATCGAGTCTAGCGGCAGGGCTCGCAGAGGGGTGCTCCGGCGCGCGGCGCGGGCGCACACGCGAGCGCCGACCTATCTGGCCCGTGGGTGGGATGTCGCGTAGATGTCGCGCAGCGTGTCGACGGACACATGGGTGTAGATCTGGGTCGTCGCCACCGACGCATGACCCAGCAGCTCCTGCACGACGCGCACGTCCGCGCCGCCCTGCAGCAGGTGCGTGGCGAAGGAGTGGCGCAGCGTGTGCGGCGACACCTCGCTCGTGATCTGCGCGTTCTCGGCCGCCGCGCGGATCACCAGCCAGGCGCTCTGCCTCGACAGAGGGGCACCGCGCGCACCGAGGAACAGCCGCGACGACGCGCGCCCCTTTGCCGCGAGTCCCGGCCGGACCCGTGTCAGGTACGCATCGACGGCCGCGCGCGCGAAGGACCCCACGGGGACGATCCGCTCCTTGTTCCCCTTGCCACGCAGGCGCAGCACGTCTCCGTGGGCGAGGTCGTCGACGTCGAGTCCCACGGCCTCCGAGACGCGGGCGCCGGTCGCGTACAGCAGCTCGAGCAGCGCGCGGTCGCGGAGACCGATCGGATCGTCGCCCGACGGGGCGGCGAGGAGCCGCTCGACCTGGTCGATCGTGAGCGCCTTCGGCAGGCGGCGGGGCGCTTTGGGCGGCCGGAGGCGGCCGCTCGGGTCGTCGACCTCGATCCCCTCTCGGGCGAGGAAGCGATGCCATCCGCGCACTGACGACTGCAGCCGAGCGAGACTCGTCGCCGCGGGCGCGGGGTCAGCGCCCGCACGGTCGGCGATGAACCGCCCGATGACCGCGGCATCCACGTCCGCGGTGTCGGCGATGTCGTGCTCCGTCAGCCACTCGATGTAGCCGCCGAGGTCTCGCCGGTACGCCGCGACCGTGTGCTCACTCAGCCCGCGTTCGATCGTGACGTGGCGCAGGTACGAGTCGAGCGCCCGATCGAGCCGCACGGGTCACTTCCCCGCGCGACGCCGTTCGGCGGCCAGCACGCCGACCGCGAGCAGTGCGTTGTGCATCCGCCCCTCGAGCACGGCGTCCACGGCATCCGTCAGCGGCACCCACTCCACACGGATGTCCGCCTCCTCCTCTTCGCGCGCATGGGCGTCGGCATTCGCGGACAGCCCTGACGCGAGGAAGAAGTGGACGATCTCGGTGCTGCCGCCGGGCGTCGCGAAGGTGCTCACAAGCGGATCCCAGTGCTCGGCGGTGAGATCCGCCTCCTCCGCGAGCTCACGCTGCGCGGCCAGGAGCGGCTCCTCCCCCTCGATGTCGAGGAGGCCGGCCGGGAGCTCCCAGTCGCGGTGACGGATCGGATGCCGGTACTGCTGGATCAGCAGGACCCGCTCCTCCTCGTCGATCGCGACGATCGCGACGGCACCAGTGTGATCGACGTACTGCCGGACGATCTCTCCGTCGCCGTAGGCCACGCGGTCGGAGCGCACGTCCCAGACGCGACCCTCGTACACGAGATCGCTCTGGAGCACCTCCGGCGAGAAGGGCTCGTCCTGCAGACGCTCCGGCACGTCAGGCCTCTTCGACGTCGAACAGCTCGCTGGAGCGGGCGCGCTCGATCGCGGCGCCGACGAGACCGCGGAACAGCGGGTGCGGGTCGGTCGGGCGCGAACGCAGCTCGGGGTGCGCCTGCGTGGCGATGTAGTACGGGTGCACGTCGCGCGGGAGCTCGACGTACTCGACGAGGTCCAGCTCGGGGTTGAGGCCCGAGAACACGAGGCCGGCGTCCGACAGACGGTCGCGGTACGCGTTGTTGACCTCGTAGCGGTGGCGGTGACGCTCCGACGACTCGGGCGTGCCGTACAGCTCGCGGGCCAGCGATCCCTCGGCGAGGGCGGCCTGGTAGAGGCCGAGGCGCATGGTGCCGCCGAGGTCTCCGCCGTCGAGGATCTCGATCTGCTCCGCCATGGTCGCGATGACCGGCTCGCTCGTCTCGGGGTCGAACTCGGTCGAGGAGGCGTCGACGAGGCCTGCCACGTCGCGGGCGTACTCGATGACCATGCACTGCAGGCCGAGGCAGAGTCCCAGCGTGGGGATGCCCTGCTCGCGGGCGAACTTCAGTGCGCCGAGCTTGCCCTCGATGCCGCGGATGCCGAAGCCGCCGGGTACGCAGATGCCGTCGAGCTGACCGAGCTGCTCCTTGGCGCCCTCGGGCGTCTCGCAGCGGTCAGACGGGATCCAGCGGATGTTGACCTTGGTCTCCTGTGCGAAACCGCCGGCCTTGATCGCCTCGGTGACCGACAGGTACGCGTCGGGGAGGTCGATGTACTTGCCGACGAGTCCGATCGTGACCTCGTGCTTGGGGTTGTGCACCGCGTGCAGGACCTTGTTCCAGCGTGCCCAGTCGACGTCGGCAGCCTTGTGGTCGAGGCCGAGGCGGCGGACGATGTACGAGTCCAGCCCCTGCTCGTTGAGCGTCGACGGGATGTCGTAGATGCTCGGGAGGTCGACCGTGTTGATGACGCCCTCGGCGTCGACGTCGCACATGAGCGCGATCTTGTTGCGGTTGCTCTCGCTCACCGGACGGTCGCTGCGGAGCACGAGTGCGTCCGGCTGGATTCCGACCTGGCGGAGCGCTGCGACGGAGTGCTGGGTCGGCTTGGTCTTCTGCTCGCCGGACGCGCCCATGAACGGCACGAGCGAGACGTGCACGAAGAAGACGCTGTCGCGGCCGAGCTCGTGGCGGAGCTGACGAGCCGACTCGAGGAACGGCTGCGACTCGATGTCGCCGACCGTGCCGCCGACCTCGGTGATGATGACGTCGGGGCGGGGGTCCTCGGTCGCCTGCAGACGCATGCGGCGCTTGATCTCGTCGGTGATGTGCGGGATGACCTGCACGGTGTCGCCGAGGTACTCTCCGCGGCGCTCGCGGGCGATGACCTGCGAGTAGATCTGCCCCGTGGTGACGTTGGCGGCCTCCGACAGGTTGATGTCGAGGAAGCGCTCGTAGTGTCCGATGTCGAGATCCGTCTCGGCCCCGTCGTCCGTGACGAAGACCTCGCCGTGCTGGAACGGGTTCATCGTGCCGGGGTCGACGTTCAGATACGGGTCGAGCTTCTGCATCACGACGCGGAGTCCGCGGGCCGTGAGGAGGTTGCCGAGGCTTGCGGCAGTGAGCCCCTTGCCCAAAGACGAAACGACACCACCCGTCACAAAGATGTGCTTGGTCGTGTCGTTCTTGGGCCCCGCAGAAGAAGAGTTCATCACGGGCTTCGATCCTATCAGGCGGTGGGGGCGCCGAGGCTGAGAAGTTCTCGGGCGTGGGTCAGGGCGGCGTCGGAATCGGTCAGTCCGGAGAGCAGTCGAGCCATCTCGGCCTCGCGCTCCTCCCCCTCCAGGCGGCGCACGCTCGAGGCGGTGACTGCTCCCTCGTTGGACTTCACGACCGACAGGTGGTTGTTCGCGAAGGCGGCGACCTGCGCGAGGTGGGTCACGGCGATCACCTGCGACGACTCTGCGAGTCGGGCGAGTCGCCGCCCGACCTCGATCGCCGCAGCGCCGCCGATCCCCGCGTCGACCTCGTCGAACACGAAGGTCGGGACGGGGTCGGTGCCGGCGATGACCACTTCGATCGCGAGCATCACGCGGGAGAGCTCGCCGCCCGAGGCACCCTTCGCGACGGAGCGCGGCTCGGCGCCGGGATGCGGCGCGAGGAGGATCGCGACGTCGTCCCGTCCGTGCGTGGTCTCGGCTCCGGGCGACACCGCGACCTCCAGCCGGGCGTCCGGCATCGCGAGCGCGTGGAGCTCGTCGCTCACGGCGGCGCCGAGTCGCACGGCGGCCGCGGTGCGCTG
>JAZBLS010000024.1:0-25378 GCA_037033365.1 Actinomycetota bacterium
ACATCGCCCTCGAGGGCGCGCGACTCTGCCGCCGCTACGAGAAGACCATCCCCGACACGCAGGTGTACTACGAGTACTCGCCCGAGAGCTACACGGGCACCGAGCTCGAGTTCGCGGTCGACGTCTGCAACCAGGTCATCGAGATCTTCGAGCCGACGCCCGACCGCAAGGTCATCATCAACCTGCCGGCGACCGTCGAGATGGCGACCCCGAACGTCTACGCCGACTCGATCGAGTGGATGAGCCGCCACCTCGCGCACCGCGAGAACGTCATCCTGTCGCTGCACCCGCACAACGACCGCGGCACCGCGATCGCCGCCGCGGAGCTCGGCTACATGGCCGGCGCCGACCGCATCGAGGGCTGCCTGTTCGGCAACGGTGAGCGCACCGGCAACGTCGACATCGTGGCACTCGGCATCAACCTGTTCACGCAGGGCATCGACCCGCAGATCGACTTCAGCGACATCGACCAGGTCAAGCGCACGGTCGAGTACTGCAACCAGCTGCCCGTACCCGAGCGCAGCCCGTGGGCGGGCGACCTGGTCTTCACCGCCTTCAGTGGATCGCACCAGGACGCGATCAAGAAGGGCTTCGAGGCCATGGCGGCCGCGGCCGAGGCACAGGGCGTGACGGTCGACGACATCGAGTGGGCGGTTCCGTACCTGCCCGTCGACCCCAAGGACCTCGGACGCTCGTACGAGGCCGTGATCCGTGTGAACTCGCAGTCCGGCAAGGGCGGAGTCGCGTACCTGCTCAAGGCCGACCACGCGATCGACCTGCCGCGCAAGCTGCAGATCGAGTTCTCCGGCGTCGTGCAGGGCAAGACGGACTCCGAGGGCGGCGAGGTCACGAGCGACCAGATCTGGTCGATCTTCACCGACGAGTACCTCCCGGCCGCGGAGGAGTCGGCGAAGTGGGGACGCTTCGAGCTCCTCGCGACGCAGACCCGCAGCGACATGTCCGGCGAGGTCGTGCTCGATGTGGTGCTGCGCGACGACGAGCAGCAGCTCGCTGTCGCCGGTGCCGGCAACGGACCCGTCGCGGCCTTCGTCGAGGTGCTCAAGGAGCAGGGCTTCGACATCACGGTGTACGACTACGTCGAGCACGCGCTCAGCTCGGGCGGCGACGCGCAGGCCGCGGCCTACGTCGAGCTGCAGGTCGGAGACCAGCGTCTGTGGGGCGTCGGCATCGACGGCGACATCTCGACGGCATCCCTCAAGGCGATCGTCTCGGGCGTGAACCGCTCGATCCGCACGCGTCAGCAGGAGCTCGCGGCGGTCTGATCGGCCCAACCCCAGCCCGTCTATTTGTGCCGTATGACCTCTATAGACCCTCTATTTCGGTCATATGGCATAAATAGACGGGTTGGCTCGACGACACCGGGCGACGGGTCAGGGCTTGACGACCGGGATGACGCCGGTCTCGGCCGCGACCCTGCGGCGGTAGAGACGGCGCTGCTCCGGGAGTGAGAGATCGAAGCTCACCGCGAGCACGCGGATGACCGCGGTGACCACGATGCCGATGACCGCGGCGAGCGGGATGGGCATGCCGAACAGGTTCGCCACCACGATGAACGTGCAGCCGGCGCCGGCGGCGACCGCGTACAGCGAGCCGACGTGCATGATCGCCGTCGGAAGGCCCATGAGCATGTCTCGGAGCACGCTCCCGCCGACCGCGGCGCACACCCCGATGAACACCGCGGGCACCGGCGGGATGCCGAAGGCGATCGCCTTGCTCGTGCCGAACGCGCCGAACATCCCGATCACCACGGCGTCCAGCACCACGATGACCGTGTTGAGCCGGGTGAAGAGCCCTGCCAGCAGCATCCCGAGCAGCGCGGCGCCGGTGGCCGTCAGCAGGTACCAGTTGCTCTGCAGCGTCGCCGGGGTCTGACCGAGCAGGATGTCGCGGATGAGTCCGCCGCCCATGCCGATCATGATCCCGATGATCGCGACGCCGAGCCAGTCGAGTCGGCGCTGCCCCTGGAATCCCGATGCGAACAGTGCGCCCTGGACCCCGCCGAGGCCGACGCCGAGCAGGTCCGCCCAGAGCGGAATGGTGAAGAGCGGTTCGGTCACGCCTCCATTCTCGTGCACGGAGGATAATCGAACGGTGCCCACCTATCGAGACGAAGCGGTGATCCTCCGCACCCACAAGCTGGGCGAAGCGGATCGCATCGTCACCATGCTCTCTCGCAGGCACGGCAAGGTGCGCGCCGTGGCGAAGGGCGTGCGCCGCACGTCGTCGAAGTTCGGCTCACGGCTCGAGCCCTTCATGGTCGCCGACGTCCAGCTGTACCAGGGCCGCTCGCTCGACATCGTGCAGCAGGCGGAATCGCTGGGCTCCTACGGCGCCGACATCGCCGCGCACTACGACCGCTTCACCTCGGCCAACGCCATGGTCGAGACCGCCGACCGGCTCAGCGACTCCGAGGCGACGCCCGAGCAGTACCTGCTGCTCGTCGGCGGTCTGCGCGCGCTGTCGCGGGGAGAGCACTCCCCGCGCAGCATCCTCGACTCCTACCTCCTGCGCGTCATGGCTCTGTCGGGCTGGGCGCCGTCGCTCACCGACTGCGCGCGCTGCGGCGAACCCGGCCCGCACACGACGTTCGTCGGGCAGCTGGGCGGGCTCGTGTGCCGCGCCTGTGCCCCCGCGGGCAGCCCTCGCATCGGGGAGAACACGCTCGGCCTCCTCCGCTCGCTGATGGCGGGGGAGTGGGACGTGATCGACGCGGCGCCGCACGCCGACACCGCCGCCGCATCCGGCCTCGTCGCGGCCTATGCGCAGTGGCATCTGGAGCGCGGCATCCGCTCGCTCGCACACGTCATCGACAGCCCCCGAGAAGGAGCCAGGTGAGTCCCAAGCCGTACACCCACAAGGATGCCGTCGCATACCGCCCCCTCGATTGGACGGGCGTGCACCCGCCGCAGTTCCGCGCCGTGCCCGAGCACGTCGCGATCGTGATGGACGGCAACGGGCGCTGGGCGAACCAGCGTGGGCTCACGCGCATCGAAGGGCACAAGGCGGGGGAGGAGGTGCTCCTCGACGTCGTCGCCGGAGCGATCCAGGCCGGCGTGAAGCACCTCTCGGTGTACGCGTTCTCCACCGAGAACTGGGCGCGCTCGCCCGAGGAGGTGCGCTTCCTCATGGGGTACAACCGCGAAGTCCTGCACCGACGCCGTGACCAGCTCAACGAGTGGAACGTCCGCATCCGCTGGGCGGGCCGCAAGCCCCGACTGTGGGGCAGCGTCATCTCCGAGCTGCAGCGGGCCGAGGAGCTCACGAAGGGCAACACCGGTCTGACCCTCACGATGTGCGTCAACTACGGCGGACGCGTCGAGCTGATCGACGCCATGCGGTCGATCGCCGACGAGGTCGCCGCCGGCCGGTTGAAGCCGAAGGCCATCACCGAGAAGCTGATCCGTCGACACCTCTACATCCCCGACATGCCGGACGTCGACCTGTTCCTCCGGAGCTCCGGCGAGCAGCGCACCTCGAACTTCCTGCTGTGGGAGTCCGCGTACGCGGAGATGGTCTTCCTCGACACGCTGTGGCCGGACTTCTCCCGCGAGGAGCTCTGGCGCGCGATCGGGATCTACCTGTCGCGAGACCGACGCTTCGGCGGGGCGATCGACGCTCCGGACGCCTCGGCCTGAGCGCGGAGCCACCGCTCGGTCTCCCGCGGATGGCGGAATCGGACGATATCGAGGTGCGGGAACCTGACGGTGATCTCCGGCATCCGCTCGTCCCACTTCTTCATCGTCAATGTCTGCCAGGCGAGGATGTTCTCCTCGGGGTCCTCCTGGAACATCCTCCAGAGCGGCTTCTCGACATTGCCGTTCCACAGCTGTGTGCGCAGGAGGCTGCGGCCGATCGTGCGGCGGAGCAGCCGTGAGCGCACCACGCGATACGGGTAGTCGAGCCAGAGCACGAGCTGAGCGCGCGGAGCGAGGATGTCGTCGGTGCCCTTGCTCGTGTACTGCCACTCCGTGACCCAGCGGTCCTCGACGGCGAACGCGCGGACGTCATCGAGGAACTCCGGACGCGGCGTCCAGCCCGGCCCGTGGAAGAGCGCGTCGATCTCGATGTGACGCAGTCCCCACAGCTCGCCCACGCGGCTCGACAGAGTCGTCTTGCCCGATCCCGTCACTCCGGCGACGAGCACCCGCTCGATGCGCGCGGGGAGCGGATCGGCGGCGGAGAGCATCCGAGAATCCTACCGACGGAATACCGCCCCGGCGTCTGCGGTTTACTCTCAGTGTGACTGAACCCATCTCGATCGACATCTGGTCCGACATCGCCTGCCCGTGGTGCTACATCGGCAAGCGCAATCTCGAGAAGGGCCTGGAAGCGACCGCGTCCGACGACGACGCGCCCCAGGTCAACATCACCTTCCACTCGTTCGAGCTCTCGCCCGACACCCCGGTCGACTTCGACGGCGACGAGATCGACTTCCTCGCCGGACACAAGGGCATGCCGCGCGAGCAGGTGGAGCAGATGCTCTCCCACGTGACAGGTGTCGCCGAGGGCGCGGGCCTCGAGTACCGCTTCGACCTTCTGCAGCACACGAACACGGTGAAGGCCCACGAGCTGCTGCACTTCGCGAAGGCACAGGGCGTGCAGCACGAGATGGAGGAGCGGCTGATGTCCGCGTACTTCACCGAGGGCAAGCACGTGGGCCGCATCGACGACCTCGTCGAGCTGGCCGTCGAGGTGGGCCTGAACGCCGACGACACCCGCGACGCTCTCGTCTCGGCCCGCCACCTCTCCGATGTGCGACAGGACCAGGCGCAGGCGCAGGCCTACGGCATCCAGGGCGTGCCGTTCTTCGTGATCGACGGCCAGTACGGCATCAGCGGCGCGCAGCCGCCGGCGGCGTTCGAGAACGTCCTCCGCGACCTCTGGGCCAAGCGCGGAGACGCTCAGCCCGAGGTCGAGTCGGAGTCCGCCGCGGTCTAGCGCGTCAGCGCGGCTTCGATCGCGCCGACGATCTCGGGGTCATCCGGCTTCTGCTTCGGGCGGAAGCGGATGACCTCGCCGTCGGGCAGGACGAGGAACTTCTCGAAGTTCCACTCGACCTTCCCGGCTTTGCCTGCGGCATCCGGCGTCTCCGTGAGCGACTTGTACAGGTCGGCGGCGTTGCGTCCGTTGACCTTCACCTTGTCGTTGATCGGGAACGTCACGCCGTAGGTCGTCGAGCAGAACTCGAGGATCTTGTCGAGCGAACCGGGCTCCTGGCCGAAGAACTGGTTGCAGGGGAAGCCGACGACGCTGAAGCCGCGATCGG
This sequence comes from Actinomycetota bacterium, assembly GCA_037033365.1. GTDB lineage: Bacteria > Actinomycetota > Actinomycetes > Actinomycetales > Microbacteriaceae > Microbacterium. Next base: position 5,288 of record JAZBLS010000024.1, read on the forward strand.
CGTACAGCCGCTGCAGCTGCTCGAGCTGCTCGTACTGCGGGGTGAGGCCGCACTTCGACGCGACGTTCACCACCAGGACCACATCGGCGCCCAGATCGTCGAGCGTCTTCTCGTTGCCGTCGGCGTCGATGAAGGGGATGGAGCGGACTGCGGGTTCGGTCATGCTCACAGCTTAGGTCGATGCGCCATGTGCGGCTCCGTGTCTGGGAGAATGGGAAGGTCATGACTCTCGCCACCACCGCTTCAGCGCGCCCCCTCCGGATCGGACCGATCGACCTCGACGTCCCGGTCGTCCTCGCACCCATGGCTGGCATCACCAACACGGCCTTCCGTCGGCTGTGCCGGGAGTACGGCGCAGGGCTCTACGTGAGCGAGATGATCACGTCGCGCGCCCTGGTGGAGCGGAACGAGACCACGATGCGACTCATCCGTCACCACGAGTCCGAGACGCCCCGATCGATCCAGCTCTACGGAGTGGACCCGCACACGATCGCGGAGGCCGTGCGCATCATCGTCGCCGAGGACCACGCCGACCACATCGACCTGAACTTCGGTTGCCCCGTGCCGAAGGTGACCCGCCGAGGCGGGGGAGCCGCCCTGCCGTGGAAGTCGTCGCTGTTCGCGCAGATCGTGACCCAGGCCGTGAAGGCCGCGGGCGACATCCCGCTCACCGTCAAGATGCGCAAGGGCATCGACCCCGATCACCTCACCTTCCTCGACGCCGGACGCGCGGCGGAGGACGCCGGTGTGGCGGCGGTCGCCCTGCATGCCCGCACGGCGAGCGAGTTCTATTCCGGCTTCGCCGACTGGAACGCGATCGGCGAACTCAAGCAGGCCGTCACGAGCATCCCCGTCCTCGGCAACGGCGACATCTGGTCGGCGGCCGACGCCGTGCGCATGATGGAGCAGACCGACTGCGACGGCGTCGTCGTGGGCCGTGGATGCCTTGGCCGGCCGTGGCTGTTCGGCGAGCTCGCAGAGGCCTTCGGTGCTGAGGCGCACCCGGTCGACGCGACCCTCGGGTTCGTCGCCGCCGCGTTCCGTCGTCACGCCGAGCTGCTGGTGGAGTTCTTCGAGGATGAGGACCGCGGATGCCGCGACGTCCGCAAGCACGTCGCCTGGTACTTCAAGGGCTACCCGGTCGGCGGCGACATCCGCACCGGCCTCGCCACGGCATCCAGCCTCGCCGAGATCGACGACCTGCTCGGTCAGCTCGATCACACGGCTCCGTATCCCGGAGCGGATGCCGAGGGGCAGCGCGGCCGTTCGGGACGACCGAAGCGTCCGGCACTGCCGGACAAGTGGCTCGAGTCGCGCGAGATCGAGGCGTCGGCATCCGAGATGATGCGAGGGGCGGAGATCGAGAACAGTGGCGGCTGACCCTTCGACAAGCTCAGGGACCCACGGTGGCTCAGCGGTCCATCGCTCCGACGGCTACGACTCCCGAGACGCCGAACGCTTCTTCGCCGAGACGCACCGCTCCGAGCGCGACGACTTCGCCCGCGACCGCGCGCGGGTGCTGCACTCCGCGGCGCTCCGCCGACTCGCCGCGAAGACCCAGGTGCTCAGCCCTGCGAGCACGGCGGACTTCGCCCGCAACCGGCTCACGCACTCGCTCGAGGTCGCCCAGGTCGGTCGTGAGCTGGCGTCGGCGCTCGGTGTCTCGGCCGATGTGGTCGACACCGCGTGCCTCAGTCACGACCTCGGTCACCCTCCGTTCGGGCACAACGGCGAGCGGGCGCTCAACGAGTGGGCCGGAGACATCGGTGGCTTCGAGGGAAACGCGCAGTCCCTGCGCATCCTCACGCGCCTCGAGGCGAAGGCGATCGACGACGAGGGACACTCGGTCGGGCTGAACCTCACGCGAGCGAGCCTGGACGCCACGTGCAAGTACCCGTGGACCGTCGACAGCCCCGTGCCCGACCCCGGCGGCCGCCTGAAGTTCGGCGTGTACCCCGAGGACGAGGCGGTCTTCCGATGGATGCGTGAGGGTGCGCCCGGCCGTCTCCGCTGCATCGAGGCGGAGATCATGGACCTCTCCGACGACATCGGCTACTCGGTGCACGACTTCGAGGATGCGATCGTCAACGGCTACGTCGACGTCGCGCAGCTCTCGGATCCGCACGCGCACGACGCCCTGATCGACCGCATCCAGCAGTGGGTCGGCTACGACTTCACCCGCGACGAGCTCGCGGACGCGCTGTATCGGCTGTCGTCCCTGCCGATGTGGCTCGAGAGCTTCGATCGCTCGCGGCGTGACCTCGCCCGGCTCAAGAACCTCACGAGCGACTTCATCGGGCGCTTCGCCCGTGCTGCCGTCTCGGCGACCCGCGAGGCCTATGCAGGGCCGGTGCTGGTCCGCTACAACGCCCACGTGGTGGTGCCGCGGGTGATCGAGGCCGAGATCGCGGTGCTCAAGGGCATCATGGGTCAGGCCATCGTCACGATCGACGCGCGCAAGGGCGTCTACAAGGAGCAGCGTCGCGTGCTCACGCGTCTCGCCGACGCCCTGTGGTCGACCGACGCGCTGTGGTCGGCCGGCGCGGACGTCCTGGAACCGGCGTTCTCGGCGGACTTCCTCGACGCCACGACCGACGCCGAACGGGCCAGGGTCGTGGTCGACCAGATCGCGAGCCTCACGGATCAGAGCGCGATCGACTGGCACAACCGGCTCGTGGGCGAGATCGACCCCGTCGAGGTCGGCATCTGGAACCCTCGGCACGGGCGCCCGGGCGCTCGCACCCATGCGCCGCGACACCCGATCGTCGAAGGGGCCGGCTGATGCCGCGCATCCGCCAGGCCGACGTCGACGAGGTGAAGGCGCGCACCAACATCGCCGACATCGTGGGGGAGCGCGTCGCGCTCAAGTCGGCGGGCGTCGGTTCCCTGAAGGGGCTCTGCCCGTTCCACGATGAGAAGAGCCCGAGCTTCCACGTCAGGCCGCAGGTCGGCTACTACCACTGCTTCGGGTGCGGCGAATCCGGCGACGTCTACTCGTTCCTGCGCGAGATGGACCACGTCAGCTTCACCGAGGCGGTCGAGCGGCTCGCCGGGCGCATCGGCTACACCCTGCACTACGAGGACGGCGGTGCCGCGCCGGAGACGAGCGGGCGCAGCCGCCTCTACGCCGCCAACACCGCGGCGGCCGAGTTCTTCCGTGCGCAGCTCCTGACGCCGGATGCCGAGGCAGGACGCCGCTTCCTCGGCGAGCGGGGCTTCGACGCGGGGGCGGCGGCGCACTTCGGAGTCGGCTTCGCCCCGCGGGGATGGGACGGCATGCTCAAGGCGCTCACCGCGCAGGGGTTCACCCGGGAGGAGCTGAGCACCGCGGGACTGGTCTCGACCGGGCAGCGCGGCGTGTACGACCGGTTCCGCGGACGCCTGGTCTGGCCGATCCGCGACGTGTCCGGGCAGACCATCGGCTTCGGCGCGCGGAAGCTCTTCGACGACGACCAGGGGCCCAAGTACCTCAACACCCCCGAAACGCCGATCTACAAGAAGGCCCAGGTGCTGTACGGCCTCGATCTCGCCAAGCGCGACATCGCCCGGGGCGATCCTCGACGCGTCGTGGTGGTCGAGGGCTACACGGACGTCATGGCCTGCCACCTGGCCGGCCTCACGACCGCGATCGCGACCTGTGGCACCGCCTTCGGCACGGAGCACATCAAAGTGCTGCGCCGTGTCATGGGCGATGACAACGCCTCCGGCGAGGTGGTCTTCACGTTCGACGGTGACGAGGCGGGGCAGAAGGCCGCGCTCCGTGCTTTCACCGAGGACGACCGCTTCAACGCCCAGACGTTCGTCGCCGTCGCGCCCGACGGTCTCGATCCCTGCGACCTGCGTCTGCAGCGTGGCGATGCGTCCGTGCGGTCCCTCATGGAGACCAAGCAGCCGATGTTCGAGTTCGCGATCGACCGCAAACTCGGCGGGTTCGACCTCGCGACCGTCGAGGGCCGGGTCGGGGCACTGCGCGCGGCGGCTCCGATCGTCGCAGAGATCAGAGACAGGCTCCTTCGGCCCGGGTACGAGCGGGTGCTCGCGCGCCGACTCGGGATGGACCCCACCGAGGTGCACAACGAGGTCGAGCGGGCCGCCCGTGGCGCGTCGACCTCCTCGCGCCACGAGCAGCCTCCGACGCAGGTCACGGTCGACGCCTCCGGTGTCCCCGGCATCGCTCCGGTGACCCTCGCGAGCCTCCCGCGCTCTCCCGACGTCGCGGTAGAACGCGATGCGCTGATGGGCGTGCTGCAGTACGGCCACCGCATCGATCAGCCGCTGCTCAGCCGCGCGCTCGCGAGCCCGTTCCGCACGCCGGGCCTCGACGCGGTGCGCGAGGCCGTGGCATCCGCCCCTGACCGCACCCGTGCCGGCTGGGTGACCGCGGCCGTGAACTCCGTCCGCGAGCCGTACCGATCGCTCGCAGGCGAGCTGCTCATGACGCCGTTCCCCGCGCGCGACGAGGAAGGGGCCGTGGTGTCGACCACCGATCTCGCACGCCGTCTCGTGCTCCGCGGTCTCGAGAGCGAGAAGCAGGAGCTCCTCGGCGCCGTGCAGCGGGTGCCGGCGGACTCCGATGGCGGACGTGCCCTGCGCATGCGCCTGCGCGACATCGACGTCGAGCGTCAGCGCTTCACCGAGTCGTAACAGGGGCGCCTCAGCGTGGCAGGGCAGGATGGAATCATGTCCGCTCGGCCCGAACCCACCACCGCGATCGACTGCTCAGACCTGGTCATCGACCGCGTCGGGCACAGCGGGCCCACTCGCGCCATCGACGGTGTCACCTTCTCCCTCGCTCCCGGCGGTCTGATCTGCGTCGCGGGGCCGACAGGTTCGGGGAAGTCGACGCTCGTCGCGGCTCTCGCGGGGTCCACGGATCCCTCCGTGCGGGTCGTCGGCGGGAGCGCGCAGGTCTGCGGCGTCGACATCCGCCGGCCCGGCCGCAAGCACCGCCTGCTGACCTACCGGACGGGCTTCGTCCCGCAGGGCGCCGGTGCCGACCTGCCGCCGCAGCTCACGGTCAACGAGGTCATCGCCGAGCCGATTCTCATCCGCGAGAAGCGGGTCAATGCGAAGGCCCTGTCGATCCGCGTCGCGACCCTCCTGGACGAGCTGCATCTGCCGCTCGGCACAGCGGCGAAGTTCCCGTACGAGCTGAGCGCCGGCATGCGCCAGCGCGTGGCGATCGCCCGGTCGTTCGTTCTGGAACCCCGTGTGCTGATCGCCGACGAGATCCTCGCCAACCTCGACCTCGAGGTCAGGCCCGTCGTGTTCGACGCGATCACCCGCCGACGCAAGGAGGAGGGCATGGGGGCGCTCCTGGTCACCAACGACGCGGACTTCATCCGCGAGCTGAACGCCGAGACGCTCATGCTGCGCGGCGGCCACGTCGTCGCCAGGGGAGTGGGCAAGGACCTCCTGTGGGTGCCGAATGCGGAGGCGGATTCGATGCCGTGAGACCCCGGAACGTCGACACGCCCGACGTCCGGCCCGTGTCACGAGCACGCTCCGGAGTTTGCTAGGATTGACGAGTTGCCCGCGCAGCGGAGCACATTCCTCGGTAGCTCAATTGGCAGAGCAGCCGGCTGTTAACCGGCAGGTTCTTGGTTCGAGTCCAAGCCGGGGAGCCAAGAAGCCCCTGGCCTTCATCTGAAGGCCAGGGGCTTTCCCTTTGTGTCGGCGCAGGTCTGCCTTGCGCTGACGCAGAAGGGGCCCCGCCGAACCGGCGAGGCCCCTCTGCCATGTCTGTGATCAGCGCGCGGCGCCGGCCAGCGAGCCGGTCGTCTGCCCGGCCGGGTCGGAGATGACGCACTGGACGACGCGGTCGTTCAGCTGGTCCCAGGTGTCCTGGGTCGGGGTGATCGGGTAGACCTCGAGCACGGAGTCCTGGAAGCCGATGCCGACGAAGTTCGTGTAGGCGTCGCCGATGCACTCCTGCGAGGCGGCATCGATGTCCGCTTCCGAGAACTCGCCGTCGTCCATCGTGATCTCGTAGTAGACCTCTTCGTCGTGCGGCTGGTCGCACGGGACGACGTCCGCATCCTCGATGAGGCCCGTGGCGCTGGCCATCTTGCAGTCGCCGAGCTTCAGCGAGAAGATGTCGATGTTCGCGCTCTCCGTCACCTGACCGGTCTCGTCGTCGCGATCCGCATCGCCCGAGCCGCCGCCCAGAATGCCGTTGAGCGCGCTACAACCGGTCAGAGCGACCGACAGCGCCACGGCAGAACCTGCCAGCGCCAGTGCGCGTCGCGTGCGCAGCTTCATCATGGTGTTCCCTCCCAGAGTCTTCGAAATGCAGGCATATCGGAATGCCGCCTCAAGCACGCTAGCCGCCGCGGAGTCTGTGATGCAACTCGGAAGAGGCTTTGAGAGGGCTGAAAGGTAAGGTCAGCCTTCCAGGTCGTCGACTCCGGGCATCCAGCTCGACCCCGGGCGGCCCCAGCCGCGCTTCTTCGCGATCTTCTGGACCGTCTTCCAGTCGGAATCCGACAGGCGATCGATGTACAGGATGCCGTCGAGGTGGTCGAACTCGTGCTGCATGATGCGCGCGCGCCAGCCGTCGACGTCGATCTCGACGGGGTTTCCGTCGAGATCCGAGCCGACGACGCGGACGCGCTCGGAGCGCCGGAGGGCGAACCGCTCGCCGGGGAAGGAGAGACACCCCTCGGACTCCAGATCGTCGTCCGGCACGCCGGGCTCGAGGGGCACCATCCAGAGCTCGGGATTGATGAGCACGCCGCGCCACGGCTGCTCGTCGTCGTCGACGTAGCTGTAGGTGTAGATCCGCAGGGGGACGCCCACCTGAGGCGCGGCGAGGCCGACGCCCGGAGCCGTGTCCATGGTCTCGAACATGTCTGCCACGAGAGTCCGGATGTCGTCGGTGATCTCCTCGACGGGAGATGCGGGGGAGTGCAGGACGGGGTCGCCCATGATGCGAATCGGAAGTACAGCCACGCCATAACCCTACTCGGCGGGAATCGGCGGGTAGGGTCGTTACGTGAGCATTGCCGTATGGATGGCTGGGGCAGAGGACGTCACCGATCAGTTGGTCGGTGTCTTCCAGAACCCCAAACTCCTCCTCGGCATCCCGCTTGCCCTGGCCGGTGCCGTCTTCATGTCGCTGGGTGCGCAGTACCAGCACCGCGGGGTCGAGAAAGTCGAGCGGCTGAGCGGTGCGAACGGCGCGAGCGGCCTCAGTGCGGGCCAGCTCAAGGCGCTGCTCACGCGGCCGTCCTGGATTGCCGGCACTCTCATGCTGGGGCTCGCGATCGTGTGCCAGCTCGCCGCGCTCTCACAGGCTCCCCTCATCGTCGTGCAGCCCCTGGGCGCCATCGCGCTCGTCATCACGACGCTGCTCAACGCCCGGATCTCCGGACACTCGCCGACGAGGCAGTCGATCACCGCGATCATCTGCTGTGTCGGCGGCATCTTCCTCTTCGTCTCGTTCGCGGCGATCTTCGCGGTCGAGAAGCCCATCACCGACAGCGAGCTGTTCACGATCCTCGCGATCCTGCTCGTGGTCATCATCGTGCTCGGGGCCTGCTGGCTGATCCTGCGTCGCCGCATGCGCGCGCTGTTCTACGTGATCGGCGCCGGCATCCTCTACGGCTTCGTCGCGACCCTGGCCAAGGCGGTCATCAACCGCATCGAGGCGGGCAACTTCGAGTGGATCACGCTCATCTGCGTCGTCGCGCTGATCGCGGCCGCGGCGGTCGGCGCCTACTTCGTGCAGACCGCGTACAGCTCGGGTCCGCCTGACCTCGTGATCGCGGGACTCACGGTCGTCGATCCTCTCATCGCGGTGCTGATCGGCATGGTCGTGCTCGGCGAGGCTGCGGCCGCACCGCCGTGGGTCCTCGTGATCTTCGGCGTCGCCGGGGCGATCGCCGTGTGGGGCGTGGTGGGTCTCGCCCGCTATCACCCGCAGATCATGAGCGACAGCCAGGAGCTGAACATCACGCGCGGCAGCGACAACACGACGAAAGACCCCGACGCCTGAGAGGCGCCGGGGTCGGAACGACTGTCGTCGGTGCGCGGTGACCGCGCGACGCGAACTCAGTAGGCGGGATCGATGAGGTCGGGGGAGACCTCCGAAGCCGCTGCCTCGTCGACGAAGAACACCGTGCGCTTGCGGCCCTTCGCTCCGGCGGCCGGCACACTGGTGTAGCTCGCGCCCGCGAGGGCGAGGCCGAGTGCGGATGCCTTGTCGGCGCCCGTGAGCACCAGCCAGACGCGCTTGGACGAGTTCAGCACCGGGCGGGTGAGCGTGATGCGCTCGGGCGGCGGCTTGGGCGAGTTGCGCACGGGCAGGGCCGCGGCATCCGTCACCGTCACCTCGGTGCGGTCGGGGAAGAGCGAGGCGATGTGCCCGTCCGGCCCGACCCCGAGGAAGCACACGGCGAACGACGGCCACGCGTGGTCGTCGGTTCCGTATCGAGCGAGCTCGTCCGCGTACGCGGCCGCGGCCTCGTCGAGCGTGAGTCCCTCGCCTGCCGCTGCCGCTTCGTGGATGTTCTCGGGCGGGACCGGAATGTGGTCGAGGAACGCAGCGCGCGACTGCACCGCGTTGCGGTCGGCGTGATCGCGTGCCACGAAGCGCTCATCGCCCCACCAGAAGTGCACGAGCGACCAGTCGATCTCCTCGTGCCGCGGGTCCTCGAGCGTCGCCCGCAGGACCGCGCCGCCCATGGAGCCGCCGGTGAGGGCGACGTGGGCGATGCGGCCGTTGCGGGTGCGAGCGCGAAGACGCGTGAGGAATCTGTCCGCGACCCTCTCGGCGACTGCTCCGGGGGTGGATTCGACCACGACCCGCTTCTCTGCGGGCGCTGTCTGCATCGACATCATTCTCCTGTCTCGGGCGGACCCAGCTTCTCCCAGCCCTCCGTGATCACTCGACCGTACAGGACATCGGGATCGAGGCGACGAAGCTCCTCGGCGAGGCACTCCCGCAGCGTGCGGCGGGGGAGGTGCAGGTCGTGATCGGGCTGGTCCGGCTGCGTGAGCACCGCGACGCCGGGGGAGGGACGCTCGAGCAGGATGTCTCCGGATGCGCGGGTGAGGCGCACCGACTTGATGCCCTCCTCCCAGTGCTCCGGGTTCTCGTACGACCAGGTGACGCGGACGTCGAGCGCCATCTGCAGCCAGGCCGCGAGCAGCGCGGTCGACGGCGATGCCGACGCACCTCGCACCTCGACCGCCGTGACCTCTTCGAACGGCGGCTGGTCCAGCACCGCGGCGAGCTGCTCGCGCCAGTGGGTCAGTCGTGTCCACGCGAGATCCGTGTCGCCCGGTGCGTGGGACTCGCCCAGCAGGGCCAGGCGGTCGCGAACATCGGTCGCGGTCGCGGCATCCGTGATCCGGCGCTGGGCGATCTTGCCGAGCGGTGACGCGGCGGGGGAGGTGGGTGCATCCTCCGGCCACCAGGCGACGACGGGAGCATCCGGGAGGAGCAGGCCGGTGACCAGGCTCTCCTCGTTGCTGGCGGCGTCGCCGAAGGCGCGGAGCACGACGACCTCGCTGGCCCCTGCATCGCCGCCGACGCGGATCTGCGCGTCCAGGCGCGCGTCGCCGTCGCCGGTGGTGAGCACGATGACGCGCATCGGGTGCTCGCGCGAGGCGTCGTTGGCCGCGTCGATCGCGGCCTCGGCGACGCCGTTGCGTGCCGAGATGATGAGCGTCAGGACGCGGCCGAGGGCGACAGCGCCGCCCTCCTCACGCACCTTGACGAGCTGCTTGGCGACCTGGCTGACGGTCGTGTCGGGAAGGTCGATGATCACGGGCGTCTCCAGACTCGTCCGTCACGGGCAAGGAGGTCGTCGGCGGATGCCGGACCCCACGAGCCGGGAGCGTACTGATCGACCGGACCGCCGACGGCTGCCCAGTACTCCTCCACGGGGTCGAGGATCTTCCAGGAGAGCTCGACCTCCTCATGCCGCGGGAACAGCGGCGGGTCGCCCAGGAGCACGTCGAGGATGAGTCGCTCGTACGCCTCCGGGCTCGCCTCGGTGAACGCGTGGCCGTAGCCGAAGTCCATCGTGACGTCGCGGACGTTGGTGCCGTTGCCCGGGACCTTCGAACCGAAGCGGATGGTGACACCCTCGTCGGGCTGCACGCGGATCACGAGCGCGTTCTGGCCGAGCTCCGAGGTGTTCGAACGGCCGAAGAGGTGCTCCGGAGCCTTCTTGAACACGACGGCGACCTCGGTCACGCGGCGGCCGAGCCGCTTTCCGGTGCGGAGGTAGAACGGGACTCCCGCCCAGCGGCGCGTGTCGATCTCGAGCTTGATGGCCGCATACGTCTCGGTCGCCGACTCGGGGTTCATGCCCTCCTCGTCGAGGAAGCCGGTGACCTGCTCGCCGCCCTGCCATCCGCCCGCGTACTGTCCGCGTGCGGTGGCCTGCGAGAGGTCGTCCGGCACGTGGACGGCGGCGAGGACCTTCTCCTTCTCCGCACGCAGGTGCTCTGCGGAGAGGCTGATGGGCTCCTCCATCGCGGTGAGCGCGAGCAGCTGCAGCAGGTGGTTCTGGATCACGTCGCGCGCGGCGCCGACACCGTCGTAGTAGCCGGCACGGCCACCCACGCCGATGTCCTCGGCCATCGTGATCTGCACGTGGTCGACGTAGTTGCGGTTCCAGATCGGCTCGTACAGCTCGTTCGCGAAGCGCAGGGCCAGGATGTTCTGGACCGTCTCCTTGCCGAGGTAGTGGTCGATGCGGAAGATCGAGTCCGCCGAGAACGCGACCTCGAGGGCCTTGTTCAGCTCGCGGGCCGACTCGAGGTCGTGACCGAACGGCTTCTCGATCACGACGCGACGCCAGCGCTCGTCGTCGTCGTCGTTCGCGCCGACGAGACCCGAGTCCTTGAGCTGCTGGGCGACGACGGCGAACGACTTCGGCGGAATCGACAGGTAGAACGCGTGGTTGCCCATCGTGCCGCGCTCGACGTCCAGCTGGTCGACGGTCTCGCGGAGCTTCTGGAACGACTCGGGGTTGTCGAACTCCCCGGATACGAACCGGATGCCCTGCAGGAGCTGCGCCCACGTCTCTTCGCGGAACGGTGTGCGAGCGTGCTGCTTGACCGCGTCGTAGACGACCTGGGCGAAGTCCTGGTCTTCCCAGTCGCGTCGGGCGAAGCCGACCAGGGCGAATCCGGGCGGCAGCAGCCCCCGGTTGGCGAGGTCGTAGACGGCGGGCATGAGCTTCTTGCGTGACAGGTCTCCGGTGACGCCGAAGATCACGAGGGCGCTGGGCCCCGCGATCCGGTTGAGACGGCGATCATCGGGGTCACGCAGCGGGTTGTGCCCGCGCGAGATGGGAACAGACATCGGTGGGGGATTCTCCAGGTTTTACTTCTGGGCTGCTTCGAAGAGGGTGAGCACGTCGGCCGACGAGTCGGTGATCGTCAGGGAGACGACCGGACGGCCGTGCTGGGCGAGGACGCCGGCGTCGCCGGCTGCCTGGGCCTCGATGAGCTGGCCGAACGTGAAGGGGCGCTCGGGGATCTCGAGATCCACGTCCGTGCGCTCCAGGATCTGCAGGAACACGCCCTGCGCGGGACCGCCCTTGTGGTATTGGCCGGTCGAGTGCAGGAAGCGCGGGCCCCACCCGAACGTGGTCGGTCGACCGGAGTCGGCGGCGACCAGCTCGCGCAGGCCCTGCAGCTGCGGGACGTCGAGGCGGTTCACGTACGCCTGGATCGACACGTAGCCGTCAGCGGCCAGCTGCGCCCAGAGCGCATCGAGGACGCCCTCGACGGTGCCCGAGGCGGCCAGCGCCGGGTCCGACACCCGCACCTCGACGCCGCTCTCGACGAACGCGGGAGCCGTAGGCTCCGGGCGGGCGTCGAGAAGACCGCGCGCGGCGACCTTCGCCGACTCGACGTCGGGCTGGTCGAACGGATTGATGCCGAGCAGGTGGCCGGCGATCGCCGTCGCGTACTCCCAGACGATCAGCTGGGCGCCGAGGCTTCCGCTGACGAGGATCTCGCCCTCGTGCCGCTCACGGAGGTGGAACTCGTTCGCATCGTCGACCAGGCGCACGATCTGCAGGTCGGCGGGCTTCGTGTCCAGCTCCGGCGAGACGGGAAGAAGGACGACAGGCAGGATGCCGGTGCCGTTCTTGCCCGTGGACTCGGCGATCAGCTGCTCGATCCAGTCCGGAAGACCGTTGATGTGCGTGCCGTCCGTGATCAGCCCGAGCTTGTCACGGCGGGGTGTGGTCGCGGCGATCGCTGCGGCCAGGCGCAGCGCGGGGTTCTCGGCCGAGTCGATCGCGACCTCGAGGAGCGAGGCCTCGGCCTCGTCCAGCAGTTCGTCGATGTCGACGCCGGCGAGGCCGGACGGCACGAGCCCGAAGGCGGTGAGGGCCGAGTAGCGGCCGCCTACGTTCGGGTCGGCGTTGAACACGCGGTAGCCCGCTGCACGCGCCGAGACGTCGAGGGGGGAACCCGGGTCGGTGACAACGACGATGCGCTCGACAGGGTCGATACCCAGGTCGCGGAACGCCGTCTCGAACGTGCGGCGCTGCGAGTCGGTCTCGACGGTGGATCCCGACTTCGACGACACGACGAGGACCGTGTTCTGCAGGCCCTGGTCCAGCGCCGCGAGCACCTGGCCCGGAGCGGTGGAGTCGAGGATCGTGAGCGGAGCACCCGCGGTCTGCGCGATGACCTCGGGAGCGAGCGAGGATCCGCCCATCCCGGCGAGGACGACGCGGTCGACGCCCTGGGCGTTCAGCTCGGAGCGGAGCGCCTCGATCTCGGCGACCAGCGGTCGCGAGATCGAGACGGCCTCGACCCAGCCGAGACGGATCGCTGCCTCGTCCTCGGCCTCAGGGCCCCACAGGGCCGCGTCGCCGCCCGTGATGCGGGAGGCGATGAGGTCGTGGACGAGCCCAGGGACCGTCTCGTCGATCGCCGCACGCGCCGCACCCGACGCGTGGATGGCGAAAGTCACCGCTGGGCCTCCAGGCCCTCGGCGACCTGGGTGAGCAGGTCATGCCAGGAGTCGATGAACTTCGCGACGCCCTCGTTCTCGAGGACCTCGGTCACATCGTCGAAGTCGACGCCGACGGACTTCAGGTCGGCGAAGACCTGGTGCGCCTCGGCGTAGCCGCCCGTGATGGTGTCGCCGGTGACGACGCCGTGGTCGAACGTCGCCTCGAGCGTCTTCTCGGGCATCGTGTTGACGACGCCCGCAGCGACCAGCTCGGTGACGTAGAGGGTGTCGGGCAGCGCCGGGTCCTTGACGCCGGTCGACGCCCACAGCGGACGCTGCACGTTGGCACCGGCCGCGATGAGTGCCTGCGCACGCTCGTCGGCGAACTTCTTCTCGTAAAGCTCGTAGGCGAGACGCGCGTTCGCGAGTCCGGCCTTGCTCTTGAGCGCCTCGGCCTCGTCGGTGCCGATGGCCGTCAGGCGCTTGTCGGTCTCGGTGTCGACGCGCGACACGAAGAACGAGGCGACCGAGTGGATCGTGGAGAGGTCGATGCCCGCGGCCTTGGCGGTCTCGAGACCCGTCAGGTAGGCCTCGATGACCGCGTCGTAGCGCTCCAGGCTGAAGATCAGCGTGACGTTGACGCTGATGCCGGCGCCGATCGCCTCGGCGATCGCGGGCAGGCCCGCCTTCGTCGCGGGGATCTTGACGAGCAGGTTGGGGCGGTCGACCTTGGCCCACAGCTCCTTGGCGGATGCGACGGTCCCCTCGGTGTCGTGTGCGAGGTCGGGGGAGACCTCGATCGAGACACGGCCGTCGACGTGGTTCGAGGCCTCCCACACCGGGCGGAACACGTCGAGCGCTGCGGCGACGTCCTGCGTCGTGGCGGCGAAGACGGCGTCCTCGGCGCTGGCGCCGGATGCGGCGAGCTCCGTGACCTGTGCGTCGTAGGAGGTGTCGTTCTTGTCGGTGATCGCGTTGGCGAAGATCGTCGGGTTCGTCGTGACGCCGGTGACATTGCGCGACGAGATCAGCTCGGCGAGGTTGCCGGAGGAGATGCGGGTGCGGGAAAGGTCGTCGAGCCAGATGCTGACGCCTGCTGCTGCGAGGTCTGCCGTGGGGGTGCTCATGCGTTCTCCTTGATGGTCTCGCGTGCGGCCGCGATGACGGCCTCGGTGGTGATGCCGAACTTCTGGAAGAGGGTCTTGTAGTCGGCGGATGCGCCGAAGTGGTCGATGCCGACGGAACGGCCCCGGTCGCCGACGATGCCTCGCCAGCTGAGGACGGAACCTGCCTCGACCGAGACGCGAGCGGTCACGGACTTGGGCAGTACCGACTCGCGGTACGCCTCGTCCTGCTCGTCGAACCACTCGAGCGAAGGAGCGGACACGACGCGCACGTTGACGCCCTCCTCGGCCAGAGCGGCGCGAGCCTCGACGGCCAGCTGGACCTCGGAGCCGGTGGCGATGACGATCACGTCAGGCGTGCCGCTCGGTGCCTCGGCGAGCACGTAGGCTCCCTTGGCGACGCCGTCGGTCGACGCGAAGACGTCGCCATCGGCAGCGCCCTCGCCGCGTTCGAACACCGGGATGTTCTGACGAGTCAACGCGAGGCCTGCCGGGCCCTTGTGACGGCGCAGGATCTCGAGCCACGCGGCCGAGGTCTCGTTGGCGTCGGCGGGACGCACCAGGGTGAAGTTCGGAATGGCTCGAAGCGTCGCGATCTGCTCGACCGGCTGGTGGGTCGGGCCGTCTTCTCCGAGGGCCACGGAGTCGTGGGTCCAGACGAAGATGCTCGGGACGTTCATCAGCGCGGCCAGACGCACCGGCGGGCGCATGTAGTCGCTGAAGATGAGGAACGTGCCGCCGAACGCGCGGGTCGGGCCGTGGAGGACGATGCCGTTCACGATCGCGCCCATGGCGTGCTCGCGGATGCCGAAGTGGAGCACGCGGCCGTACGGGCTGCCCGACCACTCGTGGGTGGACCACTCGGCGGGGATGAAGGACTTGGCGTCCTTGATCGTGGTCAGGTTCGACTCGGCGAGGTCGGCCGACCCGCCCCAGAGTTCGGGGAGCTCGGCGGCGAGGGCGTTGATGACCTGTCCGGATGCCGCACGGGTGGAGACGTCCTTGCCGCCCTCGAAGACCGGCAGCGCCGAGGCGATGTCGCCCGGCAGCTCCTTGGCCTCGAGGCGCTCGAGCAGAGCCTTGCGCTCGGGGTTCGCGGCGGCCCAGGCGTCGAACGACTCCTGCCAGGCGGCGCGGGCCTCGGCGGCGCGGCCGGCGAGACCGCGGGTGTGCGCGATCACGTCGTCGGCGACGACGAAGTGCTGCTCGGGGTCGAAGCCGAGGACCTTCTTCGTGGCGGCGAGCTCGTCGGCGCCGAGGGCGGAGCCGTGGATCTTGCCGGTGTTCTGCTTGCCGGGCGACGGCCAGCCGATGATGGTCTTGAGGATGATGAGCGACGGCTTGTCGGTCTCGCCCTTGGCCGCCTCGATCGCGGAGTAGAGCTCGGCGACGTCCTCGACGTACTCGCCCGTCTTCTTCCAGTCGACCGTCTGCACGTGCCAGCCGTACGCCTCGTAGCGTCCGGCGACGTCCTCGGTGAACGCGACGTTGGTGTCGTCCTCGATCGAGATCTGGTTGGAGTCGTAGATCGCGATGAGGTTGCCGAGCCGCTGGTGGCCTGCGAGCGAACCGGCCTCGCTGGTCACACCCTCCTGCAGGTCGCCGTCACCGGCGATCACGTACACGAAGTGGTCGAACGGGCTCTCACCTGCGGGGGTCTCGGGGTCGAACAGGCCGCGCTCGTAGCGGGCGGCGTAGGCGAAGCCCACGGCGGAGGCGAGCCCCTGGCCGAGCGGGCCGGTCGTGATCTCGACGCCCTTGGTGTGGCCGTACTCGGGGTGACCCGGCGTCAGCGAGCCCCAGGTGCGGAGGGACTTGAGGTCGTCGAGCTCGAGTCCGAAGCCGCCGAGGTACAGCTCGACGTACTGCGTGAGGGAGGAGTGACCCGCCGACAGGATGAAGCGGTCACGGCCGAGCCAGTGGGTGTCCTTCGGGTCGTGCCGGAGCACGTGCTGGTAGAGGAGATACGCGGCGGGTGCCAGGCTCATCGCGGTACCGGGGTGGCCGTTGCCGACCTTCTCCACGGCATCCGCAGCCAGCACGCGAGCGGTGTCCACCGCGCGCCGATCGATCTCTTCCCACTGCAATTCCGACACGGTGAAGCCCTTCTCCAACTGTTTCGAGAGCGCCCGGATTGCACGATCGCGGTCCGCAACGTTACGGAGAATGTGGTGATGTGCGCCGGGCGCGCGAGTGATTTCAGCATAGCGCCGTGGTCCACTCGGTTACCGCCCTTTACAACGTCGCATGACGCTGGTAATTCCCGGTCGCGCGTGTCGATTTCGGCCCTGTGGGACCAAGGTCCGCGATAGGTGGGACGCGGTGCCGCGGCGGCCCGAGAACGCGGGCGGTGGAGGGCGTCGTCGGGTGCGAGTGCGAGCCGTTAGACTGAAAAAGCTGTCGTGACGCGTGTGGAGGAGGCGATCGAGATCTCGACGATGTCTGATCAGACCGTTGTGAAGAAGTCCATCGGTCGCACCGTGAAGGCGTATGTCGCCCTCACCAAGCCGCGCGTCCTCGAACTGCTGCTGGTGTCGACCGTCCCGGTGATGTTCCTCGCGCAGGGCGGTCTTCCCGACATGTGGCTCGTGCTGGCCACCGTGATCGGCGGCTCGTTGAGCGCCGGCTCGGCCGCGGCGTTCAACATGTACCTCGACCGCGACATCGATGCCCACATGCATCGCACGGAGAACCGTCCGCTGGTCACCGGCGAGATCAGCCCGCGAGGCGCTCTGATCTTCTCCTGGACGCTGGCAGTGGTGTCGACCGTATGGCTGTGGTTCACGACCAACTGGCTGGCGGCGACGCTCTCGGCATCCGCCATCTTCTTCTACGTCGTGATCTACACGATGATCCTCAAGCGCCGCACAGAGCAGAACATCATCTGGGGCGGCATCGCAGGATGCTTCCCGGTGCTGATCGGCTGGGCGGCCGTCACCGAATCACTCGACTGGCCCGCCTTCATCCTCTTCGCGCTCATCTTCCTGTGGACGCCGCCGCACTACTGGCCGCTGTCGATGAAGTACAAGGACGACTACGAGGACGTCGACGTGCCCATGCTCGGCGTGACGCGCAACGCGTCGCAGGTCGGCCTCCAGGTCATCCTGTACGCCTGGGCCACCGTCGCCTGCTCGCTGCTGCTGATCCCGATCGCGGGCATGGGCCTCGTCTACACGGTGTCCGCTGCGGTCTTCGGCGGCTGGTTCATCTACGAGTCGCACCGTCTCTACAATCAGGCGGTACGAGGGAACGAGGCGCGGCCCATGCGGGTGTTCCACGCCTCGATCACCTACTTGACGCTGATCTTCGTGGCCGTCGCGGTCGACCCGCTGCTGCCGTTCTGATCCTCGTCCGCCGCGTCCGAGGCGGACTGCTCGTCGAGCGCCTCGTCCTGCGCGAGGCTCGGCTCCGCGCCTGAGGGCTGTGCAGGCTCGTCGTGCTGAGCGCTCCCGTCGATGGGTTCGAGCACGACCGGCGCGGAGGAGCGGACGAAGGACGTCGCCGCGCTGAGGGCGACGGCGATCAGGATGCCGATCACGCCGGCTCCGAGCAGGGCAGCGCCGACCACGACGAGGGACTGCCCGACATAGACCTCGATTCCGGTCGCCGTGCCGTCGAGCAGGGTGGTCGTCATGGTTCCGACCTGGCCGGCGATCAGCCACCCTCCGACTCCCGCCGAGGCGAGCGAGAGGACGAGGAGGAGCCAGAAGCCGATGCTGCGTGTCAGTGAGGTGTTCATGACAGCCACGGTGCACGGCCCACTGATGAGCGGGTGATGCGTGGGCTATGCATCCACTGTGCGCGCTTCGACAGGCTCAGGGACGCAGGGGCCCTTCGACAGGCTCAGGGACCCAGGGGTCAGGCGTCCGTGCGCACCGGCTTCTTCAGGTGCAGCACGACCACGGTGTAGGCGGCGGCCGACAGCGACGCGAGGACCATGTGGATCCCCACGAGGATCGGCGGCAGACCCTCGCGGGCCTGCCAGACGCCGACGCCGACCTGCACGAGGATGGCGATCACGAGGACCAGCAGCCACTTCCGCGGCTCGAGGCGCAGGACCCAGGCGGAGATCGTGAGGGTTGCGACGAGGGCGGCCAGGATGTAACCGGGCCAGGAGTGCACGTGCGCGAGCACCGTGGCGTCGAAGCCGTGCCGCAGCACGTCGGCGTCGCCCGAGTGCGGGCCGGACCCGGTGGTCAGCACGCCGAAGACGATCGTCACCGCGAGGGCGAGACCCGTCACGTGGCTCAGGATCGCGAACCACGTCGGGACTGCGCGCTCGCGCGGGCCGGGCGCCGCATACAGGCGCACGAGGAACGCCGCCGTGACGCAGACGAGGAGCAGCGACGAGACGTAGTGGAAGCCCACGATGAACGGGTTGAGGCCCGTGAGGACGGTGATGCCGCCGACCAGCGCCTGGGCGACGACTCCCACGAGCACGAGCCACGACAGGACGACGAGGTCGCGTCGTTCGGGCGTGAGACGCACGGACCGCACCATGGCCGCGATCACCGTGACGAGCAGCGCGCCCATGGCGAACGGGGTGGCCGGGAGCGAGATGAGGGAGGCGAGGAAGAAGACGACCCCCGCGGCCACGATGCCGACGGCGGCGAAGCGCAGAGCGGAGAAGACGAGAGCCTTGCCGCCGACACGTGCCAGGACGAGGAGGAGCACGGCGAGGGCGATGATGCCGACGACGCCCGTCATGACGCGGTTGCCGAACTCGATGATGCCGTGGATGCCCTGATCGGCATAGATCGGGACGAGCGACTCGGGCGTGCAGAGCGGCCACTCCGAGCATCCGAGCCCCGATCCGGTCAACCGCACTGCGCCGCCGGTGCCGATGATGATCGTCTGGGCGAGGAACGACAGCCACGCGAAGATCCGGAGAGCGCGCCCCCACAGGGCGGCGTGCGTCGACGATGCGACCGGCGCAATCGTGGGGGAGGCGAGCGTGGGCTGGGTCATGGGGGGTCTCCGAACCGCGGCGGACACGGCGGGCGGCCCTGTCGTCAGGCGGAACCTGTAGAATCGGATTGTTGTGATGAGCGCTGACCGCGCTGGACCATCGCTAACAGTTTAGGCGCGATGGAAGCGCCGGTGATGAGGGCCCACCAACGGCACCCAGCTCCCGCAGACTCGACGGGGATCAGGTGTGCCGGGGCGGATGACACCGTTTTGGGACCTGTGAGGAGAGTGTGTGATGTCGGATGTGCTGATCGACCGCCCGGAGCTGGAAGGCCTGGGGGTGTACGAGTTCGGATGGCACGATGAGGACGCCGCCGGAGCCATCGCCAAGCGCGGTATCTCCGAAGAGGTGGTCCGCGGTATCTCGGCCCTCAAACACGAGCCGGAATGGATGCTGAAGACCCGTCTGAAGGGGTATCAGCTGTTCGGCCGCAAGCCGATGCCGACCTGGGGCGCAGACCTCAGTGAGATCGACTTCGACAACATCAAGTACTTCGTCCGGTCGACGGAGAAGCAGGCGCAGTCCTGGGAGGACCTCCCCGAGGAGATCCGCGAGACCTACGAGCGTCTCGGCATTCCCGAGGCTGAGCGTCAGCGTCTCGTCGCCGGCGTCGCGGCCCAGTACGAGTCCGAGGTCGTCTACCACCAGATCCGCGAGGACTTGGAGGAGCAGGGCGTCATCTTCATGGACACCGACACGGCCCTCCGCGAGCACCCCGAGTTCTTCGAGGAGTACTTCGGCACGGTCATCCCGGCCGGCGACAACAAGTTCGCGGCCCTGAACACGGCCGTCTGGTCGGGCGGCTCGTTCGTCTACGTCCCCAAGGGCGTGCACGTCGAGATCCCGCTGCAGGCGTACTTCCGCATCAATACCGAGAACATGGGTCAGTTCGAGCGGACGCTGATCATCGCCGACGAGGACAGCTACGTCCACTACATCGAGGGCTGCACGGCTCCGATCTACAAGTCGGACTCGCTGCACTCGGCCGTCGTCGAGATCATCGTGAAGAAGAACGCCCGCGTTCGCTACACGACGATCCAGAACTGGTCGAACAACGTCTACAACCT
>JAZBLS010000025.1:0-24782 GCA_037033365.1 Actinomycetota bacterium
CACCCGCCCGTTGAGCGAGCGAAGCGAGACGAAACGCCCCCACCCGCCCGTTGAGCGAGCGAAGCGAGACGAAACGCCGTGACCCGTTCCCGATGTCCGCACCCCGGCGTACTCTCCGCGGATGGCTCACGTGTACATCCTTCGCTGCTGCGACGGCACCTTTTACATCGGAAGCACGATCGACCTCGACAGGCGGCTCGAGGAGCATCGCGCCGGGATGGGCAGCGCGTACACGAAACGGCGTCTCCCCGTGGAGCTCGCATGGAGCGAGGAGTTCGCTCGCATCGACGAGGCGTTCGGCTGGGAGAAGCGTCTGCAGGGGTGGAGCCACGCCAAGCGCCAGGCTTTCATGGACGGCGGTCTGGATGCCGTCGTGGGCTGGAGCGTGCGTGAACGGGAACGCCGGAGCGCCGCGGACGGGTGATCCTCACCGCGTTTCGTCTCGCTTCGCTCGCTCAACGAGCGAGAACGCGGGAGCGGAAGGTCACGGCGTTTCGTCTCGCTTCGCTCGCTCAACGAGCGGGAGGGGACGCTCGCTCAACAAGCGGGAGGGGGCGCTCGCTCAACGGGCCGAGGGAGCGCGCTCGCTCAGCGAGCAGAAGGGAGGTCAGCGGCCGGAGAGACCGGGGGGACGACGGCGGGGAGCGACCGCCTGATTCGTCAGCTGCAGCGGGATGACGACGGGCTCGCCCCGGTGCTGCACCACGCGGACGAAGAGGATGTCGACCAGGGCGAGCTGCGCGATGCGGCTCGACATCGCGGCCATGCGGAACGGTGACTCCTGCGCATACGTGAGCAGCACGACGTCTGACGCGAGGGCGAGGGCCGAGTCGGGCGCACTCGTGATGGCGACCGACAGTGCGCCCGCGTCCCTGGCGACCTCGACCGCCCGCACCACCTCCATGGTCTCGCCGCCGTGCGAGAAGGCGATCACGACGTCATCCGAGGTACGCAGCGACGCGGTCGTGAGCGCGAGGTGCGGGTCGGCCGAATGCGCCACAGAGCAGCCGATCCGCGCGAGCTTCTGCTGCAGGTCCTGCGCGGTGAGCGACGACGCCGCCTGCCCGTAGACGTCGACGTGGCGTGCCGCGACGATCGCGAGCGCCACCCGGTCGAGCGCCGCGGCGTCGAGGCCGAGCGCGGTCTTCTCGATCGCGTCGATCTCCTGCGCCGCGAGCTTCCCCGCGATCGCCGCAGGCTCGTCGTCCGGGTCGATCGCCGTCGTGTCCAGACCGAAGCGCGCCTGCTGAGCCTGGGCGAGCGTGATGTTCCGCGCCACCGCCACTCTCAGCTCGCGGTAGCCGCTGAACCCCAGCGACTGGGCGAAGCGCGCGACCGTGGACAGCGACGTCCGACACAGCTTCGCGAGGTCGTTGATCGCGAGGTCGACGACCAGCGTGGGGTCGCCGAGTATCGTCTCCGCGACGCGGGCCTCAGCGGCCGTCAGTCGCGGTACGGATCGGCGCACCAGCGCGAGAACATCGGTGTCCACGGTGCCATCCTGCCTCAGACGGGGCGTCGCCCGCTGTCGCGCGACGAATCGTCGGGGTCGGGCAGGTCGCGCTGAGCAGTCGTCGGCGCGCGATCTCGGCTCCGATGCGGCTCGCGGCACCCACCTGGACGACAGGCAACGGGAGCGGTCGTCGAGGCGGGAGACCCACGTTCACGACCATCGCATCGGGATCTCGGTCGGCAGCCCGTTCGACGAGCGAGCGCTGAGCATCATCCGCATCGGGGCGGTCCAACAGGATCACCGTGAGCCCTGTCGCCGCCACGGCGGCGTCGAGTGCGGCATCCTGCTCCTCGATGGAGGCGCGGGCCACGTCGAGCCGTGCGCGATGCCCGTCCCCCGCCAGCGACTGTGCGACGTACGACGCCGCACTGTCGACCGCGAGCGACGAACGACGGCGCGCGTCGACCACGGCGAGCGCCGTCGCCTCCGAGCTCGCGCCACTGACGGCGCGCCCCACGATGCTCGCGGCATCGAAGTCGACGGGCTCGGGGACAGAGGTGTCGACGGATGCCGCGCGCGAGCGCAGTGTCTCGGCGAGCGCCTTCACCCGTCGTCCGGCCTCCTCGACGCGCTCCCGCGACAGGGAGCCGTCGCGGAGCGCCGCGACGATGCCGTCACGGGCCGCGAGGAAGTCTCGCTCATCCTGATCGGAGAGCGCCGCCTCCCCCGGGTTCGTGGGGTTGCCGATGCACAGCAGGTCGGCGCCGGCCGCGAGGGCTCGTGCGGCTCCCCCGCCGATGCCGACGGTCTCGCGGATGGCGGCCATGTCCAGCGCATCCGTGATGATGACGCCCTCGAAGCCCCAGTCGCGCAGCATCCCGAGGACCCGGGGATTCAGGGTCGCGGGCTCCGCACCCCAGGCGGGGACGACGATGTGCGCCGTCATGATCGAGTCCACTCCGGCGGCGATGGCCGCACGGAAGGGCGCGAGGTGCACGCGCTCGAACTCCTCGATGTCGAGGGAGATCTCGGGCAGCGAGTGGTGCGAGTCGAGATGGGTGTCGCCGTGTCCAGGGAAGTGCTTCACGCACGCCGCGACCGGCCCGCCCTGCACACCGTCGATCGACGCGACCACGTGCCGTGACACCAGCGCCTCGTCGCTGCCGAACGCCCGCACGCCGATCACGGGGTTGCGGGGGTCGGTGTTGACGTCGGCGACGGGTGCCAGCACGACGTTGCCGCCGATCGCCGAGACCCGGCGTGCGAGCTCGGCGCCCGTCGCCCTGGTGGCCTCGACATCGTCGAGCGCGCCGAGCTGGGCCGCACCCGGGAGCGTCGATCCCGACCCGGATTCGAGGCGGGTGACGCTGCCACCCTCCTCGTCGATCCCGATCAGGGCGTCCGCATTCGCCGCGAGGATGCTCGCGCTGAGCGCGGCGAGTCCTTCCCCGACGTTCTGCCCGAAGTACACGACGCCGGCCAGCCCGTCCCGCAGCTCCGACAGCAGCCACTCGGGCGCCTCGGTACCGAAGAATCCGGGCCACAGCACACCGTTCGCGAGCCGGGTGAGGTCGTCGCTCATCCCTTGACCGCTCCCGCGACCATGCCCGCCGAGAGGCGGCGCTGCACGATGACGAAGAAGATCATGACGGGGATCGTGATGATCGTCGACGCGGCCATGATGCTGCCCCAGTCGTTGGAGTGGAGACCGAAGAACGACTTCAGACCGATCGAGACCGTGTACTGGTCGGTCGCGCTGCCGAGGATCGTCATCGCGAAGATGAACTCGTTCCACGCCGTGATGAAGCTGAAGATGCTCGTGGCGACGAGCCCCGGCATCACGAGCGGCAGCAGGATCGAGCGGAACATCCGCCACCAGCTCGCGCCGTCGATGTATGCGGCCTCCTCGAGCTCGACGGGGACGGCCGCGACGAAGCCGCGGAGCATCCAGATGCCGAAGGCGAGCGACAGCGCGACGTACACGACCATCAGACCGAGGATGCTGTTCAGCAGCCCCAGGCTCTTCACCTGGAGGAACAGCGGGATCACGAGCGCCTCGAGCGGCACCATCTGCACCACGAGGATCATCATGAGGATGGTCGTGCGGAACTTGAACTTGAAGCGTGCGACGGCCACCGCCGCGAGGAGGCAGACAAGGGCGCTCACGAGCACGGTGACGACCGCGACGATCGCCGAGTTGCGCAGGTAGGTGCCGAAGCCGCCGTCGGTGAGGACGAACGCGAAGTTGTCGAACGTGAACTCCTGGGGCAGCAGCGACTGCCCTCCGCTGGACGCCTTCGCGTCGAGCGCGCTGGACACCATCCAGTACACGGGGAACAGCGTGAAGATCAGCACTGCGGCGATCGCGATGCCGGTGCCGACGCGCGACATGACAGACGGGCGCGGGTTCACAGCTCGTCCTCCTTCATGAGGGAGCGGATGTACACGATCGTGATGCCGATCAGCACCAGGGTGAGCAGCACCGCGAGCGCCGCACCGAAGCCGTAGCGGTTCTGACCGAAGGACTCGACGTACGACCACACGCCGAGGTTCAGCACCGATCGGTTGCCGCCGCCTCCGCCGGGCATCAGGTAGACCTGCGCGAAGACCTTGAAGTCCCAGATCGTCGACAGGATGATCACGACCGAGAAGACGGGCTTGAGCGTCGGGAAGATGATCTTCCAGAAGCGCATCCATGCGTTGGCACCGTCGAGGGCCGCGGCCTCCAGCATCTCCTTCGAGACGCCCAGGAGACCCGCGAGAACCGTGATCGCGACGAACGGGAAGCCGTGGTGCACGACGTTGAGCAGGACGATGGCGTAGAACGACCACTGGTTCGTGAACCAGTTGACGGGGTCGTCCATGAGGCCGAGCTGCTGGAGCACGTTGTTGAAGATGCCGCGGTCGGCATCGAAGATGAAGGTCCAGACGTAGGTGCCGGTGACCGCGGGCATGGCCCACGCCACCATGATGCAGCTGGAGACGATGGTGCGCCACACCGTGCCGAGTCGCGCCAGGAGCAGTGCGACGAGCGTGCCGACGGCGACCGTGACGAACACGGCCACGACCGCGAAGCCGACCGTGTTCGGGAGCACGACCGTCCACAGGGTGGGGTTGGTGAGCGCCTCGACGTAGTTCTCGAAGCCGATCCAGTTGTTCTCACCGGTGTTGATCTCGCGCAGACCGTAGTCCTGCAGCGAGTAGATGAAGACCTGGATCAGCGGCCAGAGCATGAGCACCGCGAGGATGATCAGCCCGGGCGCGAGGAGGAGCCAGGGGCGGGCCGTGAGCAGCGAGAGTCCTCGCTTGCGCGGCCGGCCGCCGGCCACGGAGGAGGAGGTGGACTCCCCCTCCGTGGCCGGCAGTGGCGCTTGCACCATTGTCATGAAGGGATACAGCCTTACTGGTTGAGCAGGTCGGTCATCTCGGCTGCGGCATCCTTCGTCGCGGTCGCGACGTCCTTCTGCCCGCTGAGGATCGCCTGGATCATCGAGTTGGTCGTCTTCTTGGCCTGGACGGCGCCGAAGTTCGGGGTCACCGGCACGGATGCTCCGCCGTCGACCATCTGCTCGGCGAACGGTGCGACGAGCGGGTCGGTCGAGGCGAGTGCCTCTTCCATGGCCGACTGGACGCCGGGGAAGTAGCCGGTCTCGTCGGCCCACTTCTCGGCGAACTCGCCCGTGGTCATGAGCTTGACGAACTCCCACGCGAGGTCGGCGTTCTTCGTGGTGTTGAACACCGACAGGTGCGATCCGCCGAGCACGGACGGAGCGATGCCGCCGTCCTCACCGGGGATCACGGCCGCGCCGATCTTGCCGTCGAGCTCGGGGTTCGCCTCGATGAGCGCCTTGGGGGTCCACGAGCCGGAGAGCATCATGGCGACGTTGCCCTGGGTGAACGCGTCACGCAGGTCGGTCTCCTTCCAGGTGGTCGCACCCGCGGAGGAGAAGCCGTGCTCGGTCGCGAGTCCGGTGTAGAACTCGATGCCCGCCTGCGACTTCTCGCTGTCGAGCTCGCTCGTCCAGGTCTTGCCGTCGAGCGTCGCGACCTCGCCGCCCGCGCCCCAGACCCAGGGGTACACCTGGAACTCGGCGTCGCCGGGAACGGGGAACGGCAGCATGTCGGGCTTGGCGGCCTTGATGGCCTCACCGGCGGCGACGATGTCATCCCACGTCTTCGGAGCCTCGAGACCGAGCTCCTCGAACACGTCGGCGCGGTACACGAGCGAGCGGACGCCGGCGTACCAGGGCATGCCGTAGAGCTCGTCGTCGTAGGTGCCGGCGACCGCGAGTCCCTCGACGAGGTCGTCGCGCAGGCCGTCCTCGGCGTCCACGTACTCATCCAGCGGCTCGAGCGCACCGGCGTCGGCGAACTCGGCCGTCCAGGTGGTGCCCGTCTCGGCGATGTCAGGCGTGGTGCCGCCGGCGATCGAGGTCACGAACCGGTCGTGAGCGTCTGCCCACTGGATCTCCTCGATCTTGACGGTCGCGCCGGTCTCCTCTTCGAAGGCGTCGGACACGGCATCATAGAAGGCGGTGGAATCGGGGTTCGTGCCCTTCATGATCCAGACGGTGAGCTCTTCGCCCTCTCCGTTCGCCGCTCCGCCGTTGTCGGTGCCACCACCGGCGCAGGCCGCCAGGCCCAGGGTGGCCACGGCGCCGAGCGCCACGACCGGAAGAATGCGCTTGTGCATCAGGGATCTCCTCTTTGAACGTCCAGGTGGCATCGGGGTGCCTACCACGTAGGAAAAAGTATTCATCACTAACTAATTCCCTGCAAGTTATTCTCAGAAACGTCACGCGCCCGTAACATCGGGATCCGCAGGTAGGCTCGGCCGCATGTCCGGCGCCCTCGATGACACGAAACGATCGACCGTCGCACGGCATGCGGCTCTCCCGACTCCCAGCGCCGGCAGCACACTGCTGAAGCTCATCGGCATCGCCCTGAGCGTCGTCCTCGTCTCCTCGATCGCCGTCGCCGGCTTCGTGATCGCCGACGTCCTGAACCGCGTCGGGACGGATGCCGTGGCCCTCGAGGGCGATGCGGAGGTCGCGCCACCCTCGCTCGGCGCGTACCCCGACGACCGGGCCTTCAGCATGCTCGTGGTCGGCACGGATGAATGCGGCGAGATCACGACGCAGCTCCTCGGCAAGCGCTGCGAGGAGGCGGACGGCGGATCCCGGAACGACGTGAACCTGCTCGTCCACGTGTCGGCCGCGCCCCGAAACGCCACCGTGGTGTCCTTTCCCCGCGACCTCATGATCGAGGTGCCCGAGTGCACGCGTGAGGACGGCTCGACGGCATCCTCGATGGCCAAGGCGCCCCTCAACTCCCTCTTCGACCACGCGGGCATCTCGTGCATCGCGAAGACGCTCTCCGACCTCAGCGGTCTCCCGATCGAGTTCGCCGCCAAGATCAGCTTCGACGGCGTGATCGAGATCACCGAGGCGATCGGCGGCGTCGAGGTGTGCGTGGCCGGCGACGGCATCCGCGACAGCCAGGCCGGGATCGACCTGCCGCCCGGTACGCACACGATCTCGGGCGCCGATGCGCTCGCCTTCATCCGCACCCGGCACGGCGTCGGCGACGAGAGCGACCTCGCCCGCATCTCGAACCAGCAGCAGTACATGTCGCGCCTGGCGAAGAAGATCCTCAGCGCCGAGACGCTCACGGACCCCTCGAAGGTGCTGAGGCTCGCGAACACGGTGGCCGACAACATCGTCCCGAGCGAGTCGCTGAGCAACCCGCTGACGCTGACGCAGCTCGCGCTCGCGCTCAAGGACGTGCGCTTCTCGGACTTCGTGTTCGTGCAGTACCCGAACGCCGACGACCCGGACAACCCGGGCATCAAGGTCGTGCCCGACTACGACGCGGCCCAGGTGCTGTGGGACGCTCTCGCGGCAGGGACTCCTCTCACACTGACCGGCGACGTCGCCACGAACAACAGCGTCGAGCTCGCCACCCCCGCGCCGGAGGATGCAGCCGAGACTCCGGCGACGGCCGCCCCCACCGCCGAGGCCGAGGTGCGAGCCACTTTGCCTCCCGAGATCTCAGGGCAGACCGTCGACCAGGACACCTGCTCGGTCGGCAACGTCGAGAGGTGAGCGCGTAGTCTCGGAGCATGGGCAGGACGCGAGCGCGAGACACCGAGCATCCGCAGGCCCGACTCGACCACGGCGGGATCGCGCGGATCATCCCCTCGGAGTTCACGACCGGCTTCGAGCTCGTGGTGGACGAGACGCCGCAGTCGCACGTCGACCTCGATGATCCGACCCACCTGCACTTCGAATACATCGTGCGCATGGGCGCCGTGATCGACCAGCTCCGGCCGGGCGCCCTCACCGCCGTGCACCTCGGCGCCGGAGCCCTCACCGTGCCCCGCTACATCGAGGCCACGCGACCGGGGTCGCGCCAGCAGGTCATCGAGCTCGAGGCACCCCTCGCCACCCTCGTCCGCGAGCACCTGCCCCTCCCCCGCGGCGCCGCGATCCGCATCCGGATCGGCGACGCTCGGGAGGGCGTGCGCAAACTGCCGCCCGCGCTCGTCGGCGCCTGCGACCTCGTGGTCTCAGACGTGTACTCCGGCGCGCAGACGCCCGCTCACCTGACCAGCATCGAGTTCTACCGCGAGTTGGCCGAGCTGCTCGCCCCCGGAGGCGTGCTGCTCGTGAACGTCGCCGACGGACCGGGCCTCGTGTTCGCGCGCAGGCAGGTCGCGACGATCGCCGAGGTGCTGCCCGAGATCGGCATCCTGGCCGACACCCAGGTGCTCAAGGGACGTCGCTTCGGCAATCTCGTGATCGCCGCATCCGTCGTGCCGCTCCCCTCCGAATGGCTGCCGAGGGTGCTCGCGGCAGGCCCGCACCCCGCGAAGATCGCGCAGGGCGCCGAAGTCGCCTCCTTCATCCAGGGGGCGCGGATCGTCACGGACGCGGATGCCGTGGCATCGCCCCGGCCGGACGCCTCGCTTTTCCTGCGCTGATCGCTGTTCCTGCGCTGTTCCCGCGCTGACCCTTGTTCTGCGCTGATCCTCATTGCTGCGCTGACCCTTGTTCCTGCCCTGATCTCGAACCCGATATGCCGGTACTCGGGGCGTGCCGCCCGGACGACCGCGCTCGGTCGAGGCACACTGGAAGGGGGATGCGGCGGAAGGAGAGCAATGAGTTTCATCCGAGGATACGACCACGAGAGTCTTCGCGAACTGGTCGATCTCGATGAATGCGCGGCGCGACTGGAGGAGATCGAGAGCCAGCGCAGCCTTCCGGCGCTGCTCGAGCGGGTGTGGCTGCTGAAGGTGCTCGATCGACTCGACGAGGCCCTCGCCCTGGCCGACGAGACGGTGCGCCAGGCGCGCATGGCAGGCACCCGGAAGGACGTTCTTCGGGCGCGCGTGCTGCACGCCACGATCCTCCAGTACCGGGGCGCGTACGCGGCCGCCGAGCAGGAGCTCGCGACCTGCGCCGACGAGGCGGAGGGCCAGCGGTGGCTGTCCATCGCCGCGTTCGCTTACCACCACCACGGCAAGAACGCGTACGACGCCGGCGACTTCGACACCGCCCGCGACAGCTTCAAGCAGTCGCTGTTCCTGCGCCGCGAGGCCGGTGCGGAGGATCGCGAGCTCGAGACCGTCCTCCTCGCGATCGAGGCCGCGGAGCGGCGTCGCACCTCGCACCTGGTCGCGGGCTGACCGCACCTGCGCCGGGATGTCGGCGACATGGCTTAGCCTGAGCGAATGGCGGAACTTGACCGGGTGCGCGTCTGGGGCGAAGCACTCATCGTGATGCATCTCGACGACTCCTGGTCGTTCGGCTTCGACCATGCCAAGCGTCGCGCGGGCCAGTGCGACTACACGAAGAAGCGCATCACGGTGTCGCGCTACCTGGCAGCTCGCTTCGACGACGACGAGATCCACCAGGTGCTCCTGCACGAGGTCGCGCACGCGGTGGCCGGGCATGCCGCCGCGCACGGTCCGACCTGGAAGAAGGTCGCCCGCGAGCTCGGCTACGTCGGCGGCACGACGCACCACGGCGAGACGGCCGAGGAGCTGGCGCCGTGGGTCGGGCGCTGCCCGTCGGGGCACGTGACCTACCGCCACCGCCGCCCGACGCGACAGACCTCCTGCGCACGCTGCTCGCGGGCGTTCGACGCCCGCTACCTCTTCTCCTGGAGCCGCCGCGAGATCACGGCCGACGCCAGGATCGCGGCGCAGATGTCGCGCTGACCTGCTTCCGCGGGAGCCGGATCAGCTCCGAGGGGAATCCGGATCCTCCTCGATCGGCTGGGCGTCGTCGTCACCCTCGACCGGAGCCTCTGCCCTGTCGCGCCCGCGTCGACGCATCAGCGCCGCGAGCGCCCTCCACCCTAGGAGGAACACCCCGAGGACGATCGTCGCGACGATGATGAACGGCACCTCGGCGGTATCGCCCGTCGAGAGGCGGAGCAGGATGCCGCCGAGCACCGTGACGATCCAGACGACCGCGCCCCACAGCAGCGTCCACGGGCGTCGCGGCCGACCCGGCAGCGCTGCGGCGACCAGATGGCCCACGAGGAGGGCGACGAGGAAGGGCCAGGCGGTGATCAGGAAGCCGGCGGGCGACTCGTCGTGCGAGGCACGTCCGATCACGGCGAACACGAGCACGAGCACGGCGTCGAGGAGGAGAGCGGGGACGAACCTCATGTCACGACCCTACGTCGCTCCCCCGCGCCAGCACCGTTCACGCCCCTGGCGGGTCGGAGAGTCGGCGAGTCGGCGGAACCCGACTCAGTCGAACGCGACGAAGACGCCGTCGCGCAGGATCGGAACCGCGTCATGCGCGTCGAGCTGCGACGCGTCGGAGACGCTCGTCGGCGTGAGCCCCGCCGCGACGATCCGCTCGGTGGCGGCGACGCCCTCGGCGAGTTCGCGGGCGGAGCCGCTGGCGCTGAGCATGTGGCGCAGGGCGCGCTGCAACGCGCGGAAGCCCTCGGCAGCCACGGCGGCATCCGGAGCCGTGTGATCGATGCCGAGATCGGTGAGGGCGGCGATCACCGCGCCTGCACCCAGCTGGTCTTCCACCGCGAAGCGGAGCCTGCCCTCGGCATCCGCCTCTCCCGCCGCGATCACCGCGACGGAGGTGCGCGCCTGTCGCCGCTCCTGGAGGGCGGCGACAGCACGGGCGACGGCCGAGGCGTTGCGGACCGCACCGACGAGCACCGTCGCCTCGCCCGCTGCGGCGGCGACGGCCGCACCGTTGCGCGACCACCCGATGGCCTCGTCGAGGGCCACGGACGACCCCGCCGCCACGGCATCGGCAACGGTCGAGGAGAACCTCAGCACGTCGACGACCACCACGATGTCCGCGGGCGAGAGACGGGCGAGCCCTTCGACTCCCCACTCGAGGCGCACCTGATACGTGGACTGGTCGAAGGGAGTCGGCATCCGTCCAGCCTAGGGCGAGGGGGAACGCATGATGGCCCCCGCGACGCCATGTGTCGCGGGGGCCGTCTCGCACCTCTCAGTCTGCGGCGAGCGCCTCGACCGGAGCCACACGCGTCGCGAGCCGGGTCGGCGTCGCGGCGGCCACGAGGGTGAGCGCGGCGGTGGCGACGACGATCGCGACGACCGGGATCCACGGGATCTGCGGCGCGACGAAGCCGGCCGGCGTGAAATCCGGCAGCACGGGCACCGAGCCGAGCAGCGACTGTGCGGCGATCCAGCCGTACAGGACTCCGAGCACGAGCCCGGTGAGCGTCGCGGCGACCGTGATGTGGGTCGCCTCGAGCAGCACCATCCGCCGCACCTGACCGTTCGACAGTCCGATGGAGCGGAGCAGCCCGAGTTCGCGACGACGCTGCACGACGCCGATCGTGAGGAGGTTCACGAGCCCGACGGCGGCGATCACGGCGGAGACCGCGACGAGCACCATCATGATCGCGGCGAACGCATCGTACGGCGCGAAGAACTCCGGCGGCACCTCCTCGCTGGTCTGGTTCATCATCATGCGCTTCGACGACTCCAGAGCGACCGCGAACATCGTCACGAGCGTCACCCCCATCACGACGCCGATGGCCATGCGCGACGATCGCTCGGGGTAGCGCAGCGCGTTCTCGGCCGCGAGGCGCGCGGTCGCGCCGGATCCGAACAGACGGCCCACGAGGCGCAGCACTGGCGGCATGAACAGCACGGACCCCAGCGCGAGGCCGGTGAACGACAGGATGCCCCCGAAGAAGGCGACCACGACGCCCAGCGGGGTCAGGAGTCCGAGCACCACCCCGCCCGCGAGGAGCGCGGCACCGGATGCCAGCAGCACCCATGCCGCGATGTGGCGCCCGGGGCGCGAGACCTCGTCGCGCGTGCGCTCGACGGATCCGCCGATGGCCTGCAGGGGCGTCACCGCGAGCACCCGTCGCGACCCGACCCACGCCGCGGCCCAGGTCGTGAGCGCGACACCGACGGCGGGCAGCGCGATGAACGGCTGCGCGAGCGAGAAACCGGTCGGACCGGTGGCGAGCAGCGCGCTCCCCACCTGCACGCCGACGGCCGAGATCCCGAGACCTGCGGCGACGCCGAGGACCGCCCCGATCACGCCGACGATGAGGCCCTGCCTGCCCACCTCCGCACGCTGTGAGCGGGCGGTGGCGCCGATGAGTCTCATGAGGGCGATCTGGCGGGTCCGCCCGGCGATGATCGTCGAGAACGTGTTGGCGGTGACGATCGCCGCCACATACATCGAGACGGCCGTGAGCAGCACCGACAGCAGGCCGACGACGAACGCCAGCGTCTCGCTGTCTCCGATGAACGGGTCGGCCTGCAGCACGGCGCCGATGAAGGCGGTCGTCTCGACGAGCACGACGCCGAAGGCCGCGGAGAGCGCGGCGACGAGGACACTGGCTCCCATGCCCCGGTCGCGAAGCCAGGCCAGCCGCGGCCCGGTGGCCGCGGTCTGCGGCACCACGGAGCTGGTCACCGGTGTGGCGACGGCGGTCATGCCGCCACCTCCGCCGCGAGCATGTACGCCGAGATCTCCTCCGCGGTCTGCCGCGGGTGGTCGGCCACGATGCGACCGTCTCCGAGGAACAGCACCCGATCCGCGTGGCTGGCGGCGATCGCGTCGTGCGTGACCATCGCGATCGACTGCCCGTGCTCGCGGCTCGCGGTCGCGAGCAGCTGCAGGACCTCCCGGCCCGTCCGGGAGTCGAGGTTGCCCGTCGGCTCATCCGCGAAGACCAGGTCGGGAGCGGTCGCCAGCGCCCTGGCGATCGCGACGCGCTGCTGCTGCCCCCCGGACAGCTGGTGCGGACGGTGCTGCAGCCGGGAACCCAGGCCCAGGGTGCCGATAAGTCCGTCGATCCGCGCCTTCTCCATCGCACTGGGGCGGCGACCGTCGAGTTCGAACGGGAGCATGATGTTCCCGAGCGCCGTGAGCGTCGGCACGAGGTTGAACGCCTGGAAGATGAAGCCCACGCGGCGTCGGCGGAGGATCGTCAGGTCGAGGTCGCCGAGCCCCGTGATCTCGGTGTCGCCGATCCACGTCCGACCCTCGGTCGGGGTGTCGAGCCCCGCCATGATGTGCATCAGGGTGGATTTGCCGGAGCCGGAGGGGCCCATGATCGCGGTGAACTGCCCGCGGCGGATGCCGACGCTGACATCGTCCAGTGCGTGGACGGTGCCCTCCCCCGCGCCGTAGGTCTTCTTCAGGTGCTGGACGCGGGCGCTCAGACGAGCCCGTGCTCGAACGCGAAGACCACGAGCTGCACGCGGTCTCGCAGCGCCAGCTTGCTGAGGATGCGGCTGATGTGGGTCTTCACCGTGGCCTCGCTGAGGTACTCGC
This sequence comes from Actinomycetota bacterium, assembly GCA_037033365.1. Classification (GTDB taxonomy): domain Bacteria; phylum Actinomycetota; class Actinomycetes; order Actinomycetales; family Microbacteriaceae; genus Microbacterium. Next base: position 13,264 of record JAZBLS010000025.1, read on the forward strand.
GCGCCGCGATCTCGGAGTTCGAGAGTCCGCGGGCGGCGAGGGCGAAGATCTCACGCTCGCGATCCGTGAGCACGGCGAACTGCGGCGGCACGGGCTTCGGTGCCTCCGCGAAGTGCTGGAACAGCTCTCGGGTGGCGGATGCCGCGATCACGCTCGATCCGGAGTGCACCGTGCGGATCGCGGCGAGCAGGAACTCGGGGTCCGCGTCCTTGAGCAGGAAGCCGCTCGCACCCTGGCGGATGGCCCGTGCCGCCGCCTCGTCGAGGTCGAACGTCGTGAGCATGACGATCCGAGGCGGATCGGGCTGCGCGAGGATCTCGGCCGTCGCCGTGAGGCCGTCCATCACCGGCATCCGGATGTCCATGAGCACGACGTCGGGTCGCGTCGACCGCACGAGGTCGATCGCCTCGCGCCCGTCGCCGGCCTCTCCGACGACGTCGAGGTCGGGCTGGGATGCGATGAGCATGCGGATGCCGGCACGGAACAGCGCCTGGTCATCCACGAGTACGACCCTGATCATGCGCCTTCTCCGATCGGGAGCGTCGCGCGCACGACGAACTGCGCGCCCGACCGCTCCGCCTGAAGGCTACCGCCCACGAGCTGGGCCCTCTCCCGCATGCCGATCACTCCGTGGCCGCCGCTCCCCGCGACGGCGTCGGGCCCGATGGTGTTGCGCACCTGGATGTCGACCCGATCGGGCAGCCAGGCCAGATGCACGTCGACCGCTCCGTCGCCGTGCCGGATCGCGTTGGTGAGCGCCTCCTGCAGGATGCGGTAGACCGCGAGCTGGATCGCCCCTGGCGGCTCCCCCGGGGGCGTCGGATCGACCGTGATGCGCGGCTCGATGCCCGCGTGGCGCACCTGGGCGAACAGCGTCTCGAGGTCGGCGAGGGTCGGCTGAGGACCGTCTCCCTGCCGGTGGCGGAGCTGCGTGAGCAGCAGTCGCACATCGCTCAGCGCACCGCGTGCGGTCTGCGCGATGGTGCCCAGGGCCTCGGTGGCGAGCTCCGGCTGCGCGGCAGCCGCGTACCTCGCGCCGTCGGCCTGGGCGATCACCACCGCGAGCGAGTGCGCCACGATGTCGTGCATGTCCCGCGCGATCCGCACGCGCTCCTGCTCCTCGGCCGCGAGCGACTCTGCCTGCAGCTGGGCGGAGCGGGTGCGTCGGGCTCGCAGCACCACGCGCCAGAGCAGACCGCACACCCACGCGAACCCGAGGGCGAGCACAGAGAGAGTGAGCAGCAGCACGCCGGCGTTGACCTTGTCCCACCCCGACCCGGTGCCGAACGCGACACCGTTGACGACGACCATGTATCCCGCCGCGATGAATCCGCCGACGAAGACCGAGCCGAATCCCCACCAGAGGACCGTGCGGCTCCCCCACGCCGACGTCGCGTAGAGCACGAGCAGGACAGCGACGTCGATCGGGATCGGACCGAATCCGGCCAGCATCTGCACGACCGCGCCGACCCAGGCGAGGGCCAACGCGAGCCCGGGCGCGAGCCGCCCGATCGCGACGCCGCCGAACATCAGCAGGCTCGAGAGCAGCAGCGCCACCACGGAGCCGAGGCTCGCCGGAACGCCGCCCACGCCCGGGCCGTAGAACACGTAGGACAGCGGGGTGAACAGGAGGGCGAGCAGCGATGCGCCGACGATGTCGAGCACGAGCGCCGTGCGGGAGAGCGGGCGGATCACTCCCCCACGCTACGCGGCGACGGCGCGCCGCCGCATCCGCCTGCAGATGTATCCCGCCGTCAGGCGCGCGCGATGATCTCACCGTGCGGGACCAGGAACCACCCGTCACCGTCGGCGGCCCACCGCTTCCAGGCATCGCTGATCTTCGCGAGGTCGCTCGACGTGGCCATGCCGCTGTCGACGAGCTGCCTCGCGAGCGCGGACTCGAGGATGCGATCGGCCCACATGCCGCCCCACCAGTCGCGCTCCGCGGGCGTCGCGTAGCACCACGTCGAGGCTGTGGCCGTGACGTCCTCGAAGCCTGCGGCGCGGGCCCAGGCGAGCAGCCTCCGTCCCGCGTCCGGCTCTCCGCCGTTCGCGTGGGCTGCACGTCGGTAGAGGTCGAGCCACCGGTCGAGCTCCGGCAGCACGGGGAACCAGTGGAAGCCGGCATAGTCGGCATCGCGCGCTGCGACCACGCCGCCCGGAACCGTCACGCGCCGCATCTCGCGGAGCGCGGTCACCGGATCGCCGACGTGCTGGAGCACCTGGTGCGCGTGCACGACGTCGAAGCTGTCGTCGGCGAAGCTCAGCGCGTGCACGTCCTCGACCGAGAAGTCGAGGTTGTCGAGTCCGCGGCCCGCGGCGAGATCACGGGACAGCGAGAGCGCCGCCTCATCGATCTCGGTCGCCGTGACGCGGGCGACGATGCTCGCGAAGTCGACCGTGATGCTGCCGGGCCCGGCCCCCACGTCGAGCAGCCGGGTGTCTGCGCCGAGGAACGGCCGCAGATACTCCGCGGAGTTCGAGACATCACGGACGTTGTGCGAGCGCAGGACCGATTCGTGGTGTCCGTGGGTGTACGAGGCCATGCCTCAGTCTGGCAGGCGCGCGACGGGACTCATGACGGTCGGTGCAGCTCGGCGACGGCCCGACGGATCGCCTCCCGATCCGGTTTGCCCGAAGCCAGGGTCTCGAGCTCGTCGACCATGATGAGCCGGGACGGCCGGGCGTGCTTGCCCAACTCCTCGGCCACGACGTCGCGCGCGTGCGCCAGCTGCTCGGCCTCGCTGCGGCGGAGGGCCGCGCCTCGAGGAGCGACGACGACGGATGCCTCGCCCCACCGCTCGTCCTCGACACCCACCACGACCGCACCCGCGAGGCCCGGCACCCGTCGGACCGCGCGCTCCACCCGGTCCAGCGAGACGTTGATCCCGCCCGAGACGATCACGTTGTCCGCCCGCCCGTGCACCCTCACGACGCCGTCGTCGAGGAGGCCGAGATCGCCCGTGTGGTACCAGCGGATGCCGTGCTCGTCCCGGGAGAAGTTCTTCGCGGTGAGCTCGCCGTCACCCAGGTAGCCCTCCGCGAGCATCGGACCCGCGATGCGCAGCTCACCCTCCACGACGCGCACCCCGACCGTGTCCAGGGGCACGCCGTCGTACACGCACCCGCCGCTCGTCTCGGTCGATCCGTAGGTGCGGACGAGGCTCACACCGAGATCCGCCGCCCGGTCTCGCAGCGGCTCGGGCAGCGCCTGCCCGCCGACGAGGATCGCACGGTAGGCGCGGAGCGCCGCGCGCACCGGCGAGTCGTCTGCGGCATCCAGCAGCGTCGCCAGCTGCGCGGGCACGAGAGAGGTGTAGAGGTCGGGCACCCCGGATGCCGCGGACGACGGCCGCAGCATCGACAGCGTCGACTCTGCGAACGTCGTCGGCGAGAACCGACCGCTCAGCGCCACCGGGTCGGTGCCGGCGATCAGGGATCGGACGACCACCTGCAGGCCCGCGACATAACCGGCGGGGAGGGCGAGCAGCCATCTGCCGCTGCCGATCCTCGCCGCCGTCGCGTCGGCGCTCGCCCGCAGGGCTTCGCCGCTCAGTGCGACCCGCTTCGGGATGCCGCTGGATCCCGACGTCGCGATCACGACCGCCGTGCCGCTCGGCACCCAGTCCGGCGCGTCGCCGACCATCCCGAAACCCAGAGCCGGCCCGCCGTCCATCGCCCGGACCAGCGCGGCGCGGAGCTCCGCCGGGTCCTCGGCATCCGTGGATCTCAGGGCGACCATCAGCGTTCCGCTCCCGGCCTCAGTAGTGCCAGGGGAAGGACGACCAGTCGGCGTCGCGCTTCTCCAGGAAGGAGTCGCGTCCCTCGACCGCCTCGTCGGTGCCGTAGGCGAGTCGCGTCGCCTCGCCGGCGAACACCTGCTGGCCGACGAGCCCGTCGTCGACGGCGTTGAAGGCGAACTTCAGCATCCGGATCGCCGTCGGGGACTTGGTGAGCACGGTGCGCGCCATCTGCAGCGCCTCCCGCTCGAGCTCGGCGTGCGGTACGACGCGGTTGACCGCGCCGGCCTCGTAGGCGCGCTGCGCCGAGTACTCCTCGGCGAGGAAGAACACCTCGCGCGCGAACTTCTGCCCGGTCTGCCGCGCCATGTACGCGGAGCCGTACCCGGCGTCGAAGCTGCCGACGTCGGCATCCGTCTGCTTGAAACGGGCCTCCTCCGCCGAGGCGATCGTCAGGTCGCACACCACGTGCAGGGAGTGCCCTCCGCCGGCCGCCCAGCCGGGGACGACCGCGATCACGACCTTCGGCATGAAGCGGATGAGCCGCTGCACCTCGAGGATGTGCAGGCGTCCGACACGGGCGGCCGATGCCTGGGTCCCTGGCCCCCCACCCTGGGTCCCTGAGCCTGGCGAAGGGTCGTCGTCGGAGTACTTGTACCCGTCGCGCCCGCGGATGCGCTGGTCGCCGCCGGAGCAGAACGCCCAGCCGCCGTCCTTCGGACTCGGACCGTTGCCCGTCAGCAGCACCGCGCCGATCCGCGAATCCTGACGCGCGATGTCGAGGGCACGGTAGAGCTCGTCGACCGTGTGCGGGCGGAAGGCGTTGCGCACCTCCGGCCGGTTGAACGCGATGCGTGCGACGCCGCCGTCGTGCGTGACGTGCGCCGTGATGTCGGTGTAGTCCTCGGCACCGGGCGCGAGCACCCATTCCTCGGGGTCGAACAGGTCGGAGACGAATGCGCTGGTCACGGTGTCCAGCCTATTCCCGTGGCCCCGCGGCACGCAGGAGGCGCCGCCTCCGAAGAGACGGCGCCTCGGCGCAGACCATGATCAGCTGCGGCGAGCGCGAGCGGTCTTGATCCAGCCGTCGATGATGTCCCAGAGCCCGCTGCCGACGATGACGACTCCGAGGATCACGCCCAGGATGCGGAGGACTCCGCCCTGCTCGGCCGCCCCGGCATCCGCCTGGGCCAGTTCCGCGGCGTGCTCGCTCGCGAGGTAGTCGAGGAACGCCGGGTTCACGAGCTGATCGGTGACCAGCAGGTACATCGCCGGTACGACGAACGCGATGGCGAGGATCGTGTTCACGACGGCCGCACTCACGGTCCACCGACCCCGTCGGTAGACCGCGATCGCGAGCACGAGCTCGGCGACCATGAGCGCCGCGAGCGCGAGCGCCCACCAGGGCCACAGTGCCGGATCGAGGATCGGCACCGGGACCCCGTCGTCGCGGACGAATCCCCGCAGTGCGTCCCACGCGATCGCCGCCGCCGCGAAGATGAGGAAGATGAGGGTGGCGATGACCTCGCTCCGCCCCGCGCCCTTCTCGGTCGGCTCGGGAAGCTGGTCGACGTCCCAGCGGACTCCCGGATCGGTCGTCGTGCGCTCCAGCACGACGAACACGAGGGTCGTCCAGAACCCGACGTGCACGATTGACATGATCACCGCGACGACCATGGCGCCGATGGTCTCGCCGATCGTGGCGAACTCGAGCACTTTGGCGATGCCGACACCGACCGCGGCGCAGGCGGGAACGATCCAGAGCAGCAGCTTCAGCAGACGCCACCACACCAGGTAGTACTTCGGGCCGAGCAGGTGCAGGGGGCGGTCGGCGTAGCCCGCCGCCAGGACGCCGGGATCACCGAGCTCGGTGAGCACGGCGCGCTCGGCAGCGGTGGGTGTCTCCCCCTGCTCGAGCCGGGCGTCGACGGCGTCGGCGATCGAGGCCTCGAGCTCTGCCCGGACGTCGTCCTGCAGCTCGGGCCGGAGGCTCCGGATCGTCGCGCTGATGTAGCGCTCGGTGAGGGTGGCGGTGGTCATGTCAGTTCTCCTCTGCGGTGAGGGAGGCGATCGCCGCGTTGAGCGATCGCCATTCGTCGGTGAGGGTGTCGGCGAGGCGGATGCCGGCATCCGAGGTGCGGTAGAACTTGCGAGGCCGAGCCTCGTCGGTGTTCCACTCGCTCGTGAGGTACTCCTGCTTCTCCAAGCGACGGAGCAGCGGATACAGTGTGTTGGCGTCGGTCGAGAACCCGCGTCGCTCGAGCTCCTCGAGCAGTCCGTAGCCGTACCCCGCGGTGCGCAGCAGCTGCAGGCAGGCGAGGACCACGGTGCCGCGGCGTATCTCCTGCAGATGCGTGTCGAGCGTCTCGTTCATGTCCCACACGTTACTGTGCCTCACACACCATTGTCAATGGCACATGTATGGCTGACGCACGTGTCCTCCGACCACCCGCACTACCGTGGTGTCATGACCCTCGAGATCCCACTCATCGACCCTTTCGAGGACGGCGACGTCAACGCCTGGTGGGATGCGTACGCGGCCGCCGAGCGCGCCGATCGTGGCGACGATGCGCCGGTCTGGACCCGCGAAGAGAGCCGCAGTGAGCTGCAGCAGGAATCCGCGGTCGTGGAGCGCCGTGCCTATCTGCTGCGAGAGAACGGCGACGTGGTGGGCTCGGCGAGCCTCGCGCTGCCACTCAAGGACAACACGCACGTGGCCCACCTTGCCGTGAGCGTTCCCCGCGCCGCGCGACGTCGGGGCATCGGGTCCGACGCGCTGGCCTTCCTCGAGGGCGAGGCGCTCGCCGCCGGGCGTACGACCGCGCAGGGCACCACATCCTGGCCGTACGAGCGCGGAGCGGACGGCCACGGCTCCCCCGGACGCGAGTTCGCACGTCGCCACGGCTATGCCCTCGCGCTCGGCGACGTGCAGAGCCGCCTCGACCTTCCCCTCGACCCCGCCGTGCTCGACCGCATCGAGACGGACATCGCCGACGCCATCGGCGAGTACGACCTGCGCAGCTGGGTCGGACGGATCCCCGACGACGTCGTGGAGCGCTGGGCCCTCCTCGACGCCTCGCTCGAGACCGAGGCCCCGATGGGCGATCTCGACATCGAGGAGCAGAAGCCCGATGTCGACAGCATCCGCGAGAACGAGGAACTGCTCGCACGGCAGCGCCGGGTCTCGTTCGGGACGATCGCCCTGACCCGGGACGGCGAAGCCGCCGCATACTCGCAGCTCGTCGTCTCGACGGACGACGGCAACGCGTACCAGTGGGGCACGCTCGTGCGCAGGGCGGACCGCGGGCACCGCCTCGGGATCGCGGTGAAGGTCGCCAACCTCCGGATGCTGATGCGAGAAGAGCCGCAGACCCGCGCCGTGTACACGTACAACGCCGAGACCAACGCGCACATGCTCGCGGTCAACACACTCCTGGGATTCCGGCCGAGCGAGCGGATGGGCGAGCTGCAGAAACGACTCGGCTGACCCCACCTCGCGGCGAGGCACCCGTGATGCGGGGCACGCGGCGGAGCAGAATGGGCTCATGATCCCTTCGCTCGCAGATCTCCTCGACTCGGCACGGGTCGTCTCCCTGCCGATGCACACCCGCTTCCGCGGGGTCGACACCCGGGAGGCGCTGCTCTTCGAGGGGCCGGAGGGATGGGCGGAGTTCTCGCCGTTCGTCGAGTACGAGGATGCGGAGGCCGCGACCTGGCTCGCGGCCGCGATCGACTTCGCCTGGAACCGGCAGCCTCAGCCACTCCGTGATTCCGTTCGTGTGAACGCGACGATCCCGGCGGTCGAGGCCGCGCGGGTTCCCGAGGTACTGGCCCGATTCGCCGGATGCCGCACCGTCAAGGTCAAGGTCGCGGAACCCGGCCAGTCGCTGGCAGACGACGTCGCGCGCGTGCGGGCGGTGCGCGAGGCGATCGGCCCCGAGGGACGCATCCGCGTCGACGCGAACGGCCTGTGGAACGTCGACGAGGCCGAGCACGCGGTGCACGCCCTGAACGAGTTCGACCTCGAGTACGTCGAACAGCCCTGCGCGACCGTGCCGGAGCTCGCCGAACTGCGGACCCGCGTGAAGTACATGGGCATCCCGGTCGCGGCCGACGAGAGCGTGCGGAAGTCGACGGATCCTCTCGCCGTCGCACGTGCGAAGGCGGCGGACGTCCTGGTCATCAAGGCTCAGCCGCTGGGCGGGGTGACGCACGCACTGCAGATCGTCACGGCCGCGGGTCTGCCCGCCGTGGTCTCGAGCGCCCTCGACACGGCGATCGGCCTCTCGCAGGGCGCCGCGCTCGCGGCGTCTCTGCCGTCGCTGGACTTCGACTGCGGCCTGGGCACGGCATCCCTCTTCCTCGACGACGTCGCCGATCGTCGCCCGGTGGACGGCGCCATCCCGGTCGACCGGGTGACGCCGGACGCCGCAGCGCTGCAGCGGCTCGCGGCGGACGACGACCGTCACGAGTGGTGGCTCGCGCGGCTGACCCGCTGCCACGGGGCGCTCGCCGACCGATAGCGGGCGCCTGCTCTACTCCGCGAGCAGCAGCTGCACGAGACGGCCGAGTTCCTCGCTGCCGGAATGCCGCAGCTGATCCGCGTCCTGACCCGCCATGGCTCCGCGGACGGTCATGCCCTCCCAGATGATCATGAGCATGCGCGCGGCGGACTCCGCGGGGATCCTGAGCTCCAGCGGGCTGACAGCGACGATGTCGGAGATGATCGCCGAGATGCTCGCGACCATCTCGCGCTCCTGCGCGAGATATGCGGCGCCGAACTGGCCGTCGCGGAGAGCACGGATACGGATCTCGCTCATGAGCATGACGCCGACCCGGTCGTCGCTCCCCGCGTCCATGATCCGCTGCACGAGGTCGATCGGGTCGCAGTCCTCCGCGAGGCCTCCCTCGGCCGCGATCTCGTCGACGCGCTCTCGCACCGCGTTGACGCGCTGCTCGGCGACGTGCCCCGCGAGCATGAGGAACAGCTCGTCCTTGGACTCGAAGTTCGAATAGAACGCACCGCGAGTGAATCCGGCGCGCTCGCACACGGCCTCGACGGATGCACCGTCCAGGCCCACCTCCGCGAAGAGCTGGGACGCGGCGTCCAACAGGCGAGCCCGGGTGTTCTCGCGGCTTCGGGTGGCGGTCGTCGTCATCGATCCATCATTCCACTGCATTCCTGAAGCGGCCCACCGGGTTGACGAGCCGTCGCACGGGGCTTTCCTGTCGAAGGACTCACACCCCACGCACAGACTCCCCCGCGCCGATCCCTCTACGATACACATATGTATCGGATACACCTGTGTATCCAGCCCGCATTCTCCTGAGGAGCCTCGTGTCCACACTCCTGTCCTCGCTCGGCCGCTGGTCCTACCGGCATCCGTGGCGTGTCCTCGTCTCGTGGCTGCTCGCCCTCGGCATCGCGGGCGCGGGTGCTCTCGTCCTCGGAGCCGGCACCGACAACTCCTTCTCGATCCCCGGCACCGAATCGCAGGCCGGTCTCGAGCAGCTCTCCCGCTCGTTCCCGCAGGTGAGCGGCACGAGCGCGCAGGTCATCGTGGTGGCGGCAGACGGCGACAGCATCACGGACTCCGAATATCAGGATGCGATCGATGACGCGGTCGAGGAGATGACCGACCTCGACGACTCCGTGCTGTCGGCGACGTCGCCGTTCGACGAGATGGTCGACGGCATGGTCAACGACGACGAGACCGCGGGCATCATCCGCCTGCAGTTCGACGGTCAGTCCACCGACGTCTCGAGCGAGACGCGCGACGGGCTGCGGTCGATCGTCGCGGATCTCACCTCCGCGCTCCCCGACGGATCGCAGACGGCGCTGGGCGGTGAGCTGTTCGCCACGTCCATCCCCGGGGTCACGCTGACCGAGGCCGTCGGTCTGCTGATCGCCCTCCTCGTGCTCATCGTCACGTTCCGCTCGTTCGTGGTGGCAGGCCTCCCGCTTCTCACGGCAGTGCTGGGCGTGGGGATCTCGATGGCCGGCATCTTCGCCGCGACGGCGTTCGCCACGGTCTCCTCCACCACTCCGCTCCTCGCGCTCATGCTCGGACTCGCAGTCGGCATCGACTACGCACTGTTCATCATGGCGAGGCATCAGGACCAGGTGCGCGACGGCGTCGACCCCGAGGAGTCGGCCTCACGCGCGGTCGGCACCGCCGGATCCGCGGTCGTGTTCGCGGGCGTCACGGTGCTCATCGCCCTGATCGGACTCGGCTTCGCCGGCATCCCGTTCCTCACCACCATGGGCGTCGCCGCCTCCGCCGCGGTCGCGGTGGCGGTCGCGATCGCCGTCACCCTGACTCCCGCGCTCCTCGGATTCATGAAGGGGCGCGTGGTCGGGCGTCCGAAGCGGGCGCGGAAGCCGAAGAAGACGGCGGATGCCGCGTCGGCCCCCGTCCGGTCGTTCAGCGACCGCTGGGTCACCGGGGTGACGAAGCGCCCGATCCTCGTGTCGCTCGCCGTCGTGATCGGGCTCGGCATCGTCGCCGTCCCGGCGCTCAGCCTGAACCTCGCGCTGCCGAACGCCGGCGTCCTCCCCAAGGACAACGAGGCGCGCCAGAGCTACGACCTGGTCGCCGAGGAGTTCGGCGCCGGGTTCAACGGGCCGCTGATCCTCACGGGCACCATCGTGACCTCGACCGATCCCCTGACCCTCATGGAGGACCTCGGCGACGCGGTGTCGAAGATCGACGGCGTCAAGGAGGTCGCCCTGGCCACGCCGAACGAGACGGCCGACACCGGCATCGTGCAGATCATCCCCGAGACCGCACCGGACGACCCCGCCACCGCCGACCTCGTGCGCGAACTGCGGTCCCACCACGACGAGTGGCTCGACGAATTCGGCATCGACCTCAAGGTCACCGGGTTCACCGCCGTCGGCATCGACATCTCGGATCAGCTCGGCAACGCGCTGCTGCCCTTCGGACTCTTCGTGATCGGCCTGTCGCTGATCCTCCTGACCATCGTCTTCCGCTCGCTCTGGGTGCCGATCACAGCCGCGGCCGGATACCTGCTGTCGATCGTCGCCGGCTTCGGCATCGTCGGCGCCGTGTTCGAGTGGGGCTGGTTCGCCGATCTCCTCCACGTCGCCAAGGTCGGGCCGATCATCAGCTTCATGCCCATCATCCTCATGGGCGTGCTGTTCGGCCTCGCGATGGACTACCAGGTCTTCCTCGTCTCGAGGATGCGCGAGGACTTCGTCCACGACCGCGAAGCCAAGAGCCCCGATCGCGCCACGCGACGCGCCGCCGCACTCCGCGCCGTGCGGAGCGGCTTCACCGGCTCGGCCAAGGTCGTCACGGCCGCCGGGCTCATCATGTTCGCGGTGTTCGTCGCGTTCGTGCCCGAGGGCGACTCGTCACTCAAGCCGATCGCCCTGGGCCTCGCGGCCGGTATCGCGATCGACGCGTTCCTCGTGCGCATGACGCTCATCCCGGCGCTCATGGCGATCCTCGGCGAGCGCGCGTGGGAGATCCCGGCCTGGCTCGAGCGCATCCTGCCGAGCGTCGACATCGAGGGCGAGGCCGTCGAGCGAGAGCGTCATCTGGCCGCGTGGCCGGGCGATGACTCGGTCGTCGCGGCGGACGGCCTCGAGATCGCGGATGCCGGCGTCCGTGGGCTCGACCTCCGGGTGGGCCCGGGCGGAGCCGCAGTGCTGACGGGGTCGACTCCGGGTGCGCTGCGTGCGCTGGCCCTGGCCATGGCCGGTCGCGTCACCCCGGACGGCGGGCGTCTGCGCGTGGCGGGCCACCTGCTGCC
>JAZBLS010000026.1:0-24587 GCA_037033365.1 Actinomycetota bacterium
CCCCGCACACGCCCCGCGACAGCGCACGGTCGACCGCCAGGCCCGCGGGCACGTCGTCGTCACGCGAGCGCATCGGCGCGCGAAAGACCGACGGCGAGCCCGCTCTCGAGCTCGTCACGAGACGGCGACCAGGGTCGCGTCGATCCGCCCGTCCGTGAGCGAGACGGTCATCATGGTGCACACGGGCTGGCGACGCCGGTCGGTCGGGGACCCGGGATTCAGCAGGCGCATCCCCGACGGCGCGACGGTGTCCCACGGGATGTGCGAGTGCCCGAAGATCAGCAGGTCGACATCCGGGAACGCCTCGTCCATGCGCGCCTCGCGCCGTTGAGCCGCTCCGGTCTCATGCACCACCGCGATCCTCACGCCGTCCAGCGTGAGGCGTGCGATCTCGGGCAGGCGCTCTCGGAGCTCCGGTCCGTCGTTGTTGCCGTAGACGCCGTGCAGCACGCGCGACCGCGACTCCAGCAGATCGAGGGTCGCGACATCGACCCAGTCCCCCGCGTGGATCACGACGTCCGCGGCGTCGATCGCCGAGAGCACGGCATCCGGGAGTTTCTTCGCCCGCTTCGGAACGTGGGTATCGGCCAGCAGCAGGAGCGCGGTCACGGCATCCCTTCCTCGTCGTCCCTCGACTCTACGCAGAGAGCATGGTGGGCGGCGGCGACACAGACGCCCAGGGAACTCTCAGGAAGGCGTAAACTCGCCCGAGTGTCTTGGTATACCGGGCACGGATTTCTAAGGAGCAGCATGAGTACGACCACCGCGCCCGCGAATCCGCGATCACGCGTCATCACCGCCAGCCTCGTCGGCACCACCATCGAGTTCTACGACTTCTACGCCTATGCCACGGCTGCAGTCCTCGTGTTCCCGATCCTCTTCTTCCCGACCGGCAACGACACCACGTCGCTCCTCGCCTCGTTCGGCGTCTTCGGCGCCGCCATGGTCGCGCGACCGATCGGCGCCGTCGTCTTCGGACACTTCGGCGACAAGTTCGGGCGCAAGGCGACCCTCGTCGCATCGCTCCTGACGATGGGTATCGCGACCTTCGTGATCGGCCTGCTGCCGACATTCCAGCAGATCGGCTGGGTCGCGGCCCTCCTCCTGCTCATCATGCGCCTCGCCCAGGGCTTCGCGCTCGGTGGCGAGTGGTCGGGCGCGGCGCTCGTCGCGACCGAGAACGCCCCGAAGGGCAAGCGCGCCTGGTACGGCACGTTCCCGCAGCTCGGCGCACCGCTCGGCTTCATCATCGCGAACCTGCTGTTCCTCAGCATCAACTGGCTGCTGCCGCACTCCGAGAACCCGGCGCTGAAGAGCGAGGCGTTCCTCGCGTGGGGATGGCGCATCCCGTTCCTGTTCTCCGCGGTCATGGTCATCATCGGCCTGTGGGTGCGCCTCAAGCTCGTCGAGTCCGACACGTTCAAAAAGGCCGAGAAGAAGGGCGCCATCCGCAAGCTGCCGCTCGCGACGGTGTTCCGTCACCACTGGAAGGCGCTGATCCTCGGCACCTTCATCATGCTGGCGACTTACGTGCTGTTCTACCTCATGACGAACTTCACGCTCGCGTACGGCACCAAGGCCGCATCGCTGGAGACCGCATCGGCCGCCGCGCAGGCTGCCGCCGAGGCCGCGGGCAACGACTTCGACGCCTCCGCGTTCGCCGCCCAGTTCTACCCGGGTCTCGGCTTCGGCTACACCGACTTCGTGCTCATGCAGATCATCGGCGTCGTGTTCTTCGGCATCTTCACGCTGCTCTCGGGCCCGATCGCCGACAAGGTCGGTCGCCGCAAGCTCCTCCTGTGGGTCACGGGCCTCATCATCGTGTTCGGCCTGACATTCAACACGTTCCTGCTGCCGACGGTCGACCCGAAGTTCAGCGGTGCGCTCGTCCAGGCGTTCCTCGTGTTCGGCTTCATGCTCATGGGAGCGACCTTCGGCCCGATGGGCGCACTGCTCCCCGAGCTCTTCCCGACGAACGTCCGCTACACCGGCTCCGCGATCTCGTACAACGTCTCGTCGATCCTCGGCGCGGCCGTCGCCCCGCTCATCGCGGTCTGGCTCTGGGAGCTCGGAGACGGTGCTCCGTGGCTCGTCGGCCTCTACCTCTCGGCGATGGGTGTGCTGACGTTCCTGGCGCTGATCTTCTCGCCCGAGACGAAGGACAACGACTACGACGACGACCTCGGCCTGGCGGCATCCGCCGAGCTCTGACCCGGTCTCATCCGACGAACGGCCGCACCTCTTCTGAGGTGCGGCCGTTCGCGTCGGTGGATCAGTCGCTCTCGGCGAGGAACTCCTCGATCTCCGAGATCGTCACCGCGTTGTCCCGGTGCAGCACGCCGCGGATGCCGACGTCCGCCGCGCCGTCGATGCTGACCTGCCGGTCGTCGACGAAGAGCACGTCACCGGGAGCCGCGCCCATGCGCTGCAACGCGGTCAGATAGGCCAGGGGATCCGGCTTGTTCACGCCCTGCTCGTGGCTGTAGCAGATGGGATCGAAGATCCCGGAGAACCCGAAGCGCCGCTCCTCCTCCTCGCGGGCGCCGTCTGCGGAGTTCGAGAGGATGGCGACTCCCGCTCGCCCCCGCAGCGAGCGCGCATACGCGATCAGGTCGTGGTTGCCCTCACCGCAGTAGGCGTTCCAGAAGTCGGCACGCATCGCAGTCCGGTGAGCGTCGTCGAGGCCGAGCGCGTCGGCCAGACGATTCCAGAAGATGTCCTCGACGCCCTCCGCGACGTCGATGGCCGGGAGGTCGGCGCCCGCGATGCGCGTCTCGAAGGCGTCCTGGCCGAGGCCCGTGACCTCACGCCACCGCGCCCACCAGGCGTCCTGCCAGGCATCGTCGTCGACGAGTTCGAGCACGCCGCCGACGTCGAACAGGATCCATCTCCGCTCCGGCATCCGTTCACCCTACGGCGTCACGCGTCAGCTCACGGAATCTCGATCCGCGTCAACCGATGTTGACAGCGCGTCCATCGTCAACGAAGATTGACGCAGGAGGTCCCCATGAACGCGAGAACCGCGATCGCTCAAGAAGACGGCGGCGAGCCGATCGCCGAGCTGCATCGTCTGGCCGCGCTGCGGTCGGAGATCGCCAGGGCCGAGGAGACACAGGTGCGGCGCGCCCGCAACCTCGGCTACTCGTGGCAGGCGATCGCCGGCGCCCTCGGCGTGTCCAAGCAGGCGGCTCACCGTCGCTTCGGTCGACGCTGAGGCTCACCCTGCCACACAGCCCATCCACAGAATCCCCCCGGCCACGAAGTACGGTCGAAGTACCCCTTTCAGAACGAGGTCCCGCATGTCCAGCACGGCGACAACGCGCCGACGCGGACGCGGCGCGCAGCAGGACGGCCCGCGCGCCACATTCCGCCAGCTCCTCCCCTTCCTCTTCGAACACAAGCGCACGCTCGTCGTCGTCGCTGTGCTCAGCGTCTTCGGCGCGGCGACCTCTCTCGTGCAGCCGCTGCTCGTCGGACAGGTCATCGAGGCCGTGCAGTCGGATCGCGGCCTCGGACTGCTGATCTGGCTGCTCATCGGCTTCGTCGTCGTGTCGTCGATCATCTCGGGATATCAGCACTACCTGCTGCAGCGCACGGGCACCGCGGTCGTCTACTCGAGCCGCCGCAAGCTCATCGCCCGCATCCTGCACCTGCCGATCAGCGAGTTCGACGCGCGCCGCACGGGCGACCTCGTCTCCCGCGTCGGCACCGACACCACGCTCCTCTACGCGGTGCTCACGCAGGGGCTCGCGGATGCCGTCGGCAGCGCGATCCTGTTCCTCGGCGCCCTGATCGCGATGCTCGTGATCGACCCCGTGCTGCTGCTCCTCATCGTCGTCGTGATCGGCGTCTCGGTGGTCGTCGTCACCGTGCTCAGCGGGCGCATCCGCACGGCATCCACCGCCCAGCAGGAGAAGGTCGGGCAGCTCGCCTCGGGCGTCGAGCGCGCGATCGGCTCGATCCGCACGGTGCGCGCATCGGGCGCGACCGAGCGTGAGACCGAGAGCGTGTCCCGCCTGGCCTCCGACGCGTACGGGATCGGCGTGCGGATCGCGAAGATCTCGTCACTCGTCGTGCCGATCGCCGGCGTCGCACTGCAGCTCTCGCTGCTCGTCGTGCTCGGCGTCGGCGGTTTCCGCGTCGCCGCGGGCGCCCTGTCGATCGCCTCGCTCATCACCTTCATCATGTTCCTGTTCATGCTCGTGATGCCGCTCGCGACCACGTTCGGCGCCATCACCTCGGTGAATCAGGCCCTCGGCGCCCTGGGGCGCATCCAGGAGGTCCTCGACCTCCCCACCGAGACGCAGGCGGATGCCGAGATCGCCGCCGGCCTCCCCCGCGCCGAATCGACCGGCGACGCACCCGCGATCGAATTCCGCGACGTGCGCTTCCGCTACCCCGCGAACGTCGTGGCCGCCCGCGAGGCGGCCGAGAAGGAGGCGCGGACGCTCCTCGCGGACGCCCACCTCGACACGGCCCCGGATGCGGAGGATGGCCCGGATGCCGTCGACACCGTCGACCACGACGTCCTGCGCGGCGTCTCGTTCTCGGTGCCCCGGGGCACGCGCGTCGCCCTGGTCGGGCCGAGCGGTGCGGGCAAGAGCACGATCCTGTCGCTGGTCGAGCGGTTCTACGACCCGACCGGCGGCTCCATCCGCCTGTACGGCCACGACTCGCGGACCTACCCGCGGGAGGAGCTGCGCGCGCAGTTCGGCTACGTCGAGCAGGACGCCCCGACCCTCGCCGGAACGCTCGCCGACAACCTCCGCCTGGCCTCCCCCGATGCGAGCGACGCGGAGTGCGAGCAGGTGCTGCGCGCCGTGAACCTCGGCGACGTGCTCGAGCGCAGCCCGCTGGGCCTCGAGGCCCCGGTCGGCGAGGACGGCGTCATGCTCTCCGGCGGAGAGCGCCAGCGCCTCGCCATCGCCCGCGCCCTGCTCACCGACGCCCCCATCCTGCTCCTGGACGAGTCGACCTCATCGCTCGACGGCGTCAACGAGCAGCGGATGCGCGAGGCCATCGACGCCGTGTCGACCGACCGCACACTCGTGGTGATCGCGCACCGGCTGTCCACCGTGGTGGACAGCGACCTCATCGTGGTGCTGCAGGACGGCGAGGTCGTCGGTCAGGGCACGCACGCGGAACTCGTGGAGTCCACGCCGCTGTATCGGGATCTCGCCAGACACCAGTTGCTCGCCTGACGCGACGCCGGGAGACGGGAAAGCCGCGAAGGCGGGATGCCGGAGACCACTCAGCCATGGGTTCGTCTCTGACTTCCCGCCTTCGCGGGTCTGAAGGACGCCGGATCCCCCGACCCGGCGTCCGGTCTGTCACGCCCTGTCGAGGCGGTAGCGGAGCGACGCGAGCTCGGCGCGAAGCGCGGCGGGCACCCGGTCGCCGAAGGTGTCGAAGAACTCCTCGGTCAGGTCGGCCTCGGTCCGCCACGCGACCGGGTCGACGGAGAACAGCTCGTCGAGGTCGGCGTCGGGGACGTCGATGCCGTCGAGGTTGAGGTCCTCGATGCGGGGCAGGCGTCCGATCGGGCTGTCGACCGCGGGGACATCGCCGCTGAGGCGGCGGATGATCCAGTCGACGACGCGGGAGTTGTCTCCGAATCCGGGCCACAGGAAGCGTCCGTCGGATCCGCGACGGAACCAGTTGACCTGGAAGATGCGCGGAGCACGGTCGAAGCGCAGACCACGACCGACTTTCAGCCAGTGCCCGAAGTAGTCGGCCATGTTGTAGCCGCAGAACGGGAGCATCGCGAACGGGTCGCGGCGCAGCTCGCCCACGGTGCCCTCGGCGGCCGCGGTGCGCTCGGAGGAGATGTTCGCACCGAGGAACACCCCGTGCGTCCAGTCCGTGGCCTCGACGACGAGGGGGACGTTCGTGGCGCGGCGTCCGCCGAAGAGGATGACATCGAGCGGAACGGCCTCCTCCCAGTCCTCGGCGATCTGCGGGCACTGCGCCGCGGCGACCGTGAAGCGGGAGTTCGGGTGCGCGGCTGGGCGGCCGGAGTCCGGCGTCCACGCGTTGCCCTCCCAGTCGGTGAGGTGCGCAGGGGCCTGGTCGGTGAGGCCTTCCCACCACACGTCCCCGTCGGGACGGAGGGCGACGTTCGTGAAGATCGTGTTGCCCCAGAGCGTCTCGACCGCGGTGACGTTGGTCGATTCCCCGGTGCCGGGTGCGACGCCGAAGAACCCGGCCTCCGGATTGATCGCCCACAGACGCCCGTCCTCACCCGGACGGATCCAGGCGATGTCGTCGCCGAGGGTCTCCACCCGCCACCCGGGGATGGTCGGACGCAGCATCGCGAGGTTCGTCTTGCCGCACGCCGAGGGGAACGCCGCCGCGACGTGGTATGCCCTGCCTGCGGGATCGATCACGCGGATGAGCAGCATGTGCTCGGCGAGCCACCCCTGGTCGCGGGCGATGACGGACGCGATCCGCAGCGCGAAGCACTTCTTCGCGAGGATGGCGTTGCCGCCGTATCCGGAGCCGAACGAGTAGACCTCGAGAGTCTCCGGGAAGTGCACGATGTACTTGTCGTCGTTGCAGGGCCACTCGACATCGGGCTCTCCCGCAGCGAGCGGCGCACCAACGGAGTGGACGGTCTTGACCCAGTCCGCGCCCTCGGCGATCTGACGCGTCACGGCGTCGCCCACCCGGGTCATGATGCCGATCGATGCGACCGCGTAGGCGCTGTCGGTGACCTGCACGCCGATGTGCGAGAGCGGGCCCCCGACGGCACCCATCGAGAACGGGACGACGAACATCGTCCGGCCCCGCATCGAGCCCTCGAAGATCTCGGTCATCTTGTCGCGCATGTCGCCCGGGTCCGCCCAGTTGTTCGTGGGGCCGGCATCCTCCTCGCGCTCCGACGCGATGAAGGTGCGACCCTCCGTGCGGGCGACATCGCTCGGGTGCGAGCGGGCCAGGTACGACCCGGGCCGCCACTCGGGGTTGAGCTTGATGAGCTTGCCCTCCTCGACCAGGCCGCGCAGCAGCCAGTCGTTCTCCGCACGGGAGCCGTCCACCCAGTGGATCGACGCCGGCTGCGTGAGCGCGGCGATCTCGTCGACCCAGGCGCGCAGCTCGGTCATCGCGGGAGTGTCATAGGTCGGCGCCGTCCCGAAGGTGCGCACAGGGGCGAGGGATGCGGCACGAGGGGTGAAGACTTCGGCGATGGCCATGACTGCTGCTCCTTTGAAGTGTGGGGCGTTTTCTCCATGATTGTCGGGATCAGGCGGCACTTTCGGCGATATTCGGGGATAAGAATCGCTTTTCTTTCGCTAGGATCAAGGAATGACGACCTCCGGCATCCATCTCGCGACCCTCGGTCACCGCATCCGCCATCACCGGCTGGAGAACGGACTCACACTCGACGAGCTCGGTGCGCAGGTCGGCGTGGCGGGGTCGCAACTCAGCCTCATCGAGAACGGGAAGCGGGAGCCGAAGCTCTCACTGCTGCAGGCGATCGCCCAGGCGACCGGCACCGCCGTGGCGGATCTCATCTCCGGAGAGCCGCCGAACCGCCGGGCCGCCCTCGAGATCGAGTTGGAGCGCGCGCAGGAGAGCCCGGTGTTCCGGCAGCTCGGCATCGCGCCCGTCCGCGTGACCAAGGGCATGAGCGACGAGACGATCGAGTCGGTGCTGGGTCTGCACCGCGAGCTGCAGCGGCGCGAGCGAGAGGCGATCGCGACGCCCGAGGAGGCCAGGCGCGCGAACACCGAGCTGCGCCTGCGCATGCGCGCGCAGCACAACTACCTGGCCGACATCGAGAAGCTCGCCGAGAAGCAGCTGCGCTCGGCTGGTCACGTCCAGGGCGCTCTCACGCACCGCACCGTGAGCCTGATGGCCGAGAAGCTCGGCTTCGAGCTCATCTACGTCAACGACCTCCCCCACTCCACGCGCTCGGTGACGGACCTCGAGAACGGACGCATCTACCTGCCGCCGGCGTCGATCCCCGGAGGCCACGGCCTGCGGTCGATGGCGCTGCAGGCGATGGCGCACCGCCTCCTCGGGCACACCCCGCCGACCGACTACGCCGACTTCCTCCAGCAGCGCCTCGAGATCAACTACTTCGCCGCCAGCTGCCTGATGCCGGAGTCCGCGTCGGTCGCGTTCCTGCAGCAGGCGAAGAAGGATCGGAACCTCGCCGTGGAGGACTTCCGCGACGCGTTCGGCGTCACGCACGAGGCAGCGGGGATGCGCATGACGAACCTGATGACTCAGCACCTCGGCATGCCCCTGCACTTCCTGCGGGTCGACGCGACCGGTGCGCTGACCCGCGTGTACGAGAACGACGACCTCCCGCTGCCGATGGACGTCACGGGGGCGGTCGAGGGACAGCGCGTGTGCCGGAAGTTCCAGGCACGAGGCGCGTTCACGCAGCAGAACCGCACGACCGAGCACCACCAGTACACCGACACTCCGTCCGGCACGTTCTGGTGCTCGACCCAGACGGGGTCGTCGAGCGACGGCGAGTTCTCCATCACGGTCGGCGTGCCGTTCGACGACGCGCGGTGGTGGCGCGGCCGCGAGACCGTGGACCGTGTCGTGTCGACCTGCCCCGACGAGTCCTGCTGCCGCCGCCCGTCGGCGGACCTCACCGCCCGGTGGAACGGCAAGGCATGGCCGAGCGCGCGGGTGCACACGCACATGTTCTCGCCGCTCCCCCGCGGCGCCTTCCCCGGCGTGGACGACAACGAGGTCTACAACTTCCTCGGCCGTCACGCGAGCGAGTAGATCCGGCTCAATCGCCCGGCGCTGCCGCTGGTCAGCCGTGCAGGAAACGGGTGAAGCGCGCGAGCGCCCCGCGCACGGCATCCGCATCTGCGGGGGCCTCGAACAGTTCAGGCTCGGCGCCGAGCGATGCGGCGGCGTGCGTCCAGCAGCCGATCACCCTCCCCCGCTCGACGATCGTGGCCCGCACCATGCCGTTCTTCCCGGGCCCCACAGACGCGAGGTGCTCGGGAGCGCACACCGTCGCGCGGTCGGCGTAGGAGATGTAGTACTCGTCGAATGCTCCGAGCGCGAAGACGTCTCCGCGACCGGCGGCCCGACGGGAGCGGATGCCGGAGACGTACAGGCCGTCCTCGACCTCGACCACCCGCCCCGCCGCTCGCTCGCGTGCCTCGCGCGACTGCCCGAGCGGCAATCCCGACCACCACGCGAAATCCTCGACGCGTGCGGGGCCGTGCCCGTCGACGTAGCGGACGAAGAGCTCCGCGAGTGGGTCGTCGGGCGTCGTGTGAGCGGTGATATGCCGATCGACCAGCACGAACCGCTGTTCTCGGCCGACGCCGTCGCGAGCGACGACCGGGCCCTGGCAGATCAGTCCGTCGAGGGTCAGCTCGCTCAGCAGATGGATGCCGCGCTGCCCCGTCGGGTCGATGCCGAGACCGGCGAACACCGCGAACATCTCGGCGCGGGTGAGCCCGCCGTCCTGCAGTCGCGGCCGCACCGCCGCGACGACGGAGGCGACTATCTCGGCATCAATCCCGAGATCACGCCGCCTGCCCGCCGCCTGTCGCCGCTGCCGCTCGGCGGTGATCGACAGGATCCAGCGGAGGTCCCGAGCGGGGACGATGTGCAGAGTTCCGCGCATCGTCCACGCGCGCACCAGATCACGGCGGTCGAACGCCCGGTCGACGACGCTGAGCGCCGGTTCGCCGCGGGTGCGCGAGGCCAGGGCCCAGCGCCCCGCGGTGAAGTCCTGCGCCTGGACGGCGAGCATGTGCGACGCGGCGTCGACGACCGTGGGTGCCGGCGCGCTCAGCCGATGGGAGCGCAGCCGCTCGGTCAGCAGGGTCGCGGACGTCATGCCCTCATCATGCCGGGTGCCTCCGACGTCGTGGTGATTCCGTCCTCAGCGGTCGAGCGTGACCTCTCGCCGCTTCGGCAGGACGACCGGGTGCGAGCCCGCCATGACCTCCAGCACCCGGATCACCTGGCACGAGTACCCGTACTCGTTGTCGTACCAGACGTACAGCACGATGTCCCGATCTTTCGCGATGGTCGCGAGACCGTCGACGATGCCGGCGCGGTGCGATCCGACGAAATCGGTCGAGACGACCTCGGGGCTCTCGACGTAGTCGATCTGCTGCCGCAGCTTCGAGTGCAGCGAGACACGGCGGAGGTAGTCGTTCAGCTGCTCGCGTTCGGCGGGGCGCTCGAGGGTGAGGTGCAGCACCGCGAGCGAGACGTCGGGGGTGGGCACCCGGATCGCGGAGCCGGTGAGCTTGCCCTCGAGCTCGGGCAGCGCCCGCGCGACGGCCTTGGCGGCACCCGTCTCGGTGATCACCATGTTGAGCACGGCCGATCGTCCACGGCGGTCGCCGCTGTGGAAGTTGTCGATCAGGTTCTGGTCGTTCGTGAAGGAGTGCACGGTCTCGACGTGGCCGCGGACGATCCCGTAGGCCTCGTCGACCGCCTTGAGCACCGGCGTGATGGCGTTGGTGGTGCACGATGCGGCCGTGACGATGCGATCGCCGTCATCGATCGTGTCGTCGTTGATGCCGTGCACGATGTTCTTGAGCGCCCCCTTGCCGGGTGCGGTGAGCAGCACGCGGGCGACGCCCTTCGCCTCGAGGTGACGGGCGAGACCCGCCTCGTCGCGCCAGCGACCCGTGTTGTCGACGACGATCGCGCCATGGATCCCGTACGCCTCGTAGTCGACGGTCGCGGGGTCCGCCGAGTAGATGACCTGGATGCGGGTGCCGTTCGCGATGATCTGCTCGGCCTCCTCGTCGACCGTGACGGAACCGGCGAAGCGGCCGTGCACGGAGTCCCGCAGCAGAAGTGACGCCCGCTTCACGAGATCATTCTCGGAGCCTCGGCGCACGACGATCGCCCGCAGCCGCAGCCCGCTGCCACCGCCGGTGTGGGCGATGAGGATGCGTGCCAGCAGGCGCCCGATGCGACCGAAGCCGTAGAGGACGACGTCGGTGGGTGCCGCGGCGACGGCTCCCACGGCGGGGGCGAGAGCGTCGGCGAGGTAGGCGTCGAGCGGCAGGTCGCTCGTGGCGTGGCCTTCGACGAGACGCGCGAGATCGAGGGACGACGCACCGGGACCGAGCTCGCGCACCGCCTCGAGGACCGCGAGGGTCTCGTCGAGCGGGAGCTGCTCGTGACCGAGCTGGGCGACCCGATCGTGCACCTCCACGATGCCGGTCGCCGAGAGTCCGAGCAGGCGGTGGCCGTGCAACGAGGTCACGACGTCGCGTTCACGCTTGAGCGCGCCGATCAGCGGGATCATCCGCTCGGCCAGCTCTTCTCTCGCGGTCCAGTCGTCGTGGGGTGCGGCGGTTGCGTTCATCTGCGTCCTTGCATGTGTGAGCGCGCCGAGGTCGCCGGCGCGCGAGGTTGCCGGGTGAGCTTCGGGGGATGCTCTCAGGGTAACGCGCTTTCGGCGCCGCCTCGTCAGCGGAGAGCGACGATCGCGGTGCGCAGGATGCCGTCGGCGTCGCGCAGCGCGTCTCGTGCCCTGTCGACGGTGGTCCCGGTCGAGAGCATGAGGACGGCGAGCTTGACCGATCCGTCGGCGGCGGCGAGCGCCGCCGAGGCCTCCTCGACACCCGCGCCGGTGAGCTCGGTGACCGTGCGGATCGATCGCGCGTGCAGCTTCTCGTTCGTCGCCATGAGGTCGACCATGACGCCGTGATAGGTCTTGCCGAGCTTGATCATCGACAGGGTGGTGAGCATGTTGACGACGAGCTTCTGCGCCGTGCCCGACTTGAGCCGGGTGGATCCCGAGATGAACTCGGGTCCGGTCACCACCTCGATCGCGATCTCCGCGTCGGCGCCGATCGCGGAGTCCGCGTTCGAGGCGATCGCCACGGTGAGGGCGCCGATCCGACGGGCGTAGGCGAGCCCGCCGCGCACATAGGGGGTACGCCCCGAGGCGGAGATGCCGACGACGGTGTCGCGTTCGCCGAGACCCAGTTCGCGCAGCGACGCTTCCGCCGCGCGATCGTCGTCCTCGGCGTTCTCGACGGCTGCCCGGATGGCGGTCTCTCCACCGGCGATGAGCCCGATCACCATCGAGGGGTCGGTGCCGAACGTCGGAGGGCATTCACTGGCATCCAGGACTCCGACGCGCCCGGCGGTGCCTGCACCGATGTAGATGAGACGCCCGCCGCGACGGAACCGCTCGGTGATGCCATCGACAGCGGCGGCGATCTCGGCACTGCGAGCACTCACGGCCGGGGGGACGAGGCGATCCTCCTCGTTCATCCGGCGCACCAGCTCGGCGGTCTCGAGGAGATCGAGATCGCCTCGCTCCGTGCTCGAGGCCTCGGTTCCGAGGGTCGCGAGCTCGTCGAGGAGGACAGTCAGTCGGGAGTCGTCATTCGGCACGGTGCACGAACCTTTCGTGAGGAAGATCAGGGCGCTCGGCGAGCAGTCGCGCCCCGTCGAGCGCATCTCCGAGGGCGGTGACGACTTCTCGACCCTCATCGCGGAGGGATGCGCCGAGAGCCGCGCGGAACCAGGCGTGCTCGGTCAATCCGCCGTGCAGCGCGACGTCTTGCGTGGAGGACGAGGCACGAATGGCCGAGGCGGTGAGGAGACGGATGCCTTCAGTGACGATCTCTCGTGCGACGGCATCGCCGGATTCCGCGGCGTCGAGGACCAGCGGCGCCAGCGTCGCCAGTCGACGAGCGAGGGCTCCGTCCTGTGCGAGCCACGCCTGCACGGATGCCGAAGGGACGATCGGATCCACCGCGGCGCCGAGCGCGGTGCCGGCCCCGAGGCCCGCCTCTGCACGAAGCACGGCGCGAAGTGCCTCCCGACCGAGCCACGACCCGCTGCCGAAGTCGCCGATCTCAGGTCCCCATCCGTCGACCAGGCGCACACCGGCATCGTCGACGCCGAGCGCTGCGGCACCGGTGCCCGCGATGAGGAGAACGCCTCCGGCGCCGGCGAGTGCTCCTGCGTGTGCGGAGACCACGTCGGAGGTGACGACGGCGCGGGCGGCGGTCTCACCCGCGAGGCGAGTCGCGAGCACGGACGCGGCCTCGGGCGCGGCCCATGCGCCGGCGGCGCCGACAGAGATGGTCGTGAACGAGCCGTCCAGGTCGCTGATGATCGGAAGGATCGCATCGAGGGCGAGCGAGACACCGTCCGCAGCGGCGAGACCGGGTGCACCGACACCCTCACGAGCGATCGCACCGTCGCCCGTCACCAGCGTGGCGCGGCAGCACGACTTGCCGAGGTCTACGGCAAGCACGCGGGGCGAGGAAGGCATGAAAATAGTCTACGCAAGTAACTCATCTCGTGAAAGAATTATTCAGCCCGAGTCACGAGAGGGAATCATGAGCGTTCAGACCACGATCGCCGCCGCGGCCACGACCCTTCCGCCGTCTCTCGCGCGCATCGCCCGCACGATCAGCGAGAATCCGACGATCGTCGTGGACAGCACGATCACGCAGATCGCCGCGGCGTGCGAGACCTCGGTGGCCTCAGTCGTGCGGTTCTGCCGCGCGGTCGGGATCGACGGCTACGCGGCGCTGCGGATGATGCTGGCGACCGAACTCGGCCGCGAGTCGGTGCAGTTTGCGGCCTCGACGGGCTTCGGTTCGGAGATCTCCCCCGCCGACACCCTGCAGGAGGCCACCGCGAAGGTCGCGGCCCTCGAACTGCTCGCGATCGAGGAGACGATTGCGAACCTCGACTACGGCGCCCTCGCGTCCGTGGTCGAGGCGGTAGACGAGGCGGATCGGATCCTGCTCTTCGGCATCGGCGCCAGCGGCCTGGCGGCCTCCGACCTCGGACACAAACTCCTGCGGATCGGGCACACCGCGATCGTGCTGTCAGATGCGCATGAGGCCCGCGCCGTGGCCGCACTGGGCGCGCGGAAGACGGTCGCGATCGGGTTCTCGCACTCCGGTACGACGTTCGAGACTCTCCGCTTCCTACAGACAGCGCGGTCGGTGGCGTCCACCACGGTCGCCGTGACCGGCACCTCGGGGTCTCCGCTGGCCGGCGAGGCAGACCACACGCTCGTCACTCATGCGAGGGAGCCGCGTCTGCGCGCGGGTGCGATGGTGAGTCGAGTCGCTCAGCTGGCCATGGTCGACTTCCTCTTCATCGGCGTCGCACAGCGGCGGCACGCGCACACGGTGCACGCACTCCAGCGGACGGCGGATGCCGCGCGCTCGCTGCGCTGAATCCGCCGGAGCCGTCAGGCGGATCCTGCGCGGCGGGTCTCGGTGTGCACTGTGCCGACCGTGCGGAGGAACACGATGATCCAGCTGAAGATCAGGACGGCGGCGATCAGCTCGACCGCGGTGAGGTTGTAGTACCCGACCGCGAAGAACGCCGCAAGCAGGACGATGACGAGCACGTACGCCCAGCCGAAGCCGACGAAGATGCGCGGGACAGCGGGCACGAACCACGGCAGCCCGATGACGACGACCGCGAAGACCACCACCATCCCGGTCGCGACCGTGTTGTGGACGAGGAAGAACTCGTCGACCGGGAAGATCCCGACGCAGGCGAGGAATATCCCCATGAGGATCAGTCCGGTGCGCACGATGCTCCGCCCTCGTCGCTCGTTCGGCTCGGCGACGGGAAGGCCGGCCGTGGCGTAGCGCGAGATCGTCGTGACCATGATCCCGGCGATGATCAGGGTGATGTTGAAGGCCAGGTTGGCGCTGTTGCTGCTCATTCCCAGGGCGGAGAGATTGTCGCGCCACCAGTGCACATCGCTGGATGCGAGCATCGCCGCGAAGGCGCCCACGACGAGGAACACCGCGAGCACAAGGGAGAGCACCGTCGGAGTGAGCGCGACGGCGCTGAGGAACGCGACATACGCGGTGAGCGCGAAAGCCACGGCTGCGAGCACCGCCCCAGGGAAGGCGAAGACCGGGGCATCGGTGAAGCTGCGCTCCAGCAGCTCGGCGACGCCGATCCAGCCGAGGTAGGCGATGGCGGCATGGGCGAACGCGATGGCGGCGAGGTCGTACCACCGAAGTCGGTCACCGGGCACGCTGAACCCGTCGCGGAGCACGCTCGGGTCGGAGGTATCGGGCCTGACGGTGAGCCGACCGAGAGTGAAGGCGATCACGGCGGTGGCCGCCCCGCCGTACGCGGCGAACATTCCGAGCGAGCCGACGCCGCTGATCGCGAGCTCCCGGCCCCAGAACGACGGGAAGGCGACGAGGAAGCAGAGGACGAGGAATCCAGCGCCCACGACGAGTGCCTGCCCCTCGATGGCCGTGGCCGATACCCTCTCGCCCGACCGCAGTGGTCCCGTGGTCATGGTCGCCCCCGCTCGTCGAGTCACACGGTAGCAGTCGGGTTAGCCTGGGGAAGTGACCGAGACTATCACCGCCCGCGCCGTCCTGCTCGACATGGACGGAACCCTCGTCGATTCCACCGCCGTCGTGGAACGACTCTGGCTGGCCTGGGCGGAGCCGCACGGAATCGACCCGCAGCGCGTGCTCGAGGTGGTGCATGGGCGGCAGGGTCACCAGAGCATGGCGATCATGCTCCCGGACCGTGATCACGAGATCAATCTCCGCGAGAACGCGGTGATGCTCGCGAACGAGAGCAAGGACGTCGACGGGGTCGTCGCGATCAGCGGCGCCGAGGCGCTCCTCTCCGGACTCACCTCGCTGCCGCATGCGATCGTCACCTCCGCTGATGTCACGCTCATGAATGCGCGCATGGGACAGGCAGGACTCACGGTGCCGACACTGACCGTGACGGCGGAGAGCGTCTCGGCATCCAAGCCCGACCCGGAGGGTTTCCTCCTCGGCGCGCAGCTGCTCGGCGTCGAACCCGCGGACTGCGTCGTGTTCGAAGACTCGGGTGCGGGCATCCAGGCCGCGCACGCGGCGGGGATGCGCGTCATCGGCGTGGGACCGCATGCTGTCGCCCACCACCCGACCTTCCACGTCGATGACTTGACGCAGATCTCGGTGACTCCGACCGCGGACGGCTTCGAACTCACCATCAGCTGACGGTCAGGACAGGATCGGGTCTCGCGCGCGCTGAGGACGATCTGCTCAACCGCGGCGTGCGCCACTTCCGATCAGGGTCCCACCAGCCCGGCCCTCGCACCTGCGGGACACCGTTCTTCATCCGGATCTCCCACCCGGATCGTCCGAGCGACCGGTGGTGCCACCAGCACAACGGGACACCGTTATCCGTATGCGTCGCACCCCCTTGAGAGTGTTCGGTCACGTGGTGGATCTCGCACCACGACGCCGGTACGTGGCATCCGGGGATGAGGCATTCCTTGTCACGGGCGATGATCGCCCGGCGCTGATGCACGGTGAACACCCGGTTCGTCGTGCTGATCCCGATGATCCTGCCCTCATCGAACAGGACGCGCTGGATCGTGCCGTCGCACCCCGTCTGCTCTGCCACCCGGACCGGGAGCCGGGCGAAGGACCCGGGCAGGGTCGCCGCACCGGCTTCCCTGGCGAGGTCTGACGCCTCGACGTGGACGACCAGCGTCGGAGACGCCCCTCCGTGGGAGGGCATGTCCTCGTGGCGGGCGGCGATCCCGAGCGCGGCAGCGAGCGCATCGTGGCGCTTCTGCGAACTCGTGCGGGGATCGATCACGCCGCGCGGATCGGAGTTGAAGGAGTCGCCCCACCGGTGCTCGCCGACCGGTGAGACATCGTCGTCGTCATCCGCCTCAGCATCGCCGTCGAGGCCACGGGCGCGTTCCTCCTCATCACCGTCGTCCGACGAAGTGAACCTGACGCCGGGCTGCGGGGGTCCGCCCACCCGGGGGTTCGTGTACGCACTGATGATCGCCTCGAGCTGCGCCGCGACCTCGGGGAGGAGGTGGCCCCGGAGGGCGCGCAGCCCTTCTTTGAGCGGCCCCAGCGTGAGTCCTCGCCTGCCGCTGGGGTGGTCGTCGTCGGGCTCAGCCCCGTCGGGATCAAGCCGCGCGACGATCTCGTCGGCCGACCTGCCCAGATCCTCCGGAGTCACGCCGGGCCCACCAGCATCCTCGACGTCACCGACATCCTCGACGTCGTCGTCGACAGGCTCGCCCCCGTCCACGCCATAGGCGAAGTAGTGCCCGCGTGCCTCGTTCGCGAGGCAGATATCGGCGGCGAGACGGCCGGATGCGCCGAGGCGGTCGACCACCTTCTCGACGGGTCCGGTCGCGGCGAGCAGCCCGGCGATGCCGATGACACCGTCGAGCAGCGCTTCCCGAAGCTGCGGCCACCTCGCCGGGAGCCTCTCCCCCGAGGAGATGTTCAGTTCGCGGCGCACGAAGCCGGTGGCCTTCACGACCCTCGTCGCCCCGGCGGAGTCGAGCAGCACCGTGCGCTGCACGAGCTCATGGGCGTTACGGCACCCTAAGCTGTGCGGGAACTCGACCGCGTGCGCCGACGCGAGGGTCTCGGTGATGACCGCCTCGGTGCGACGGAACGCCGCTCCCGCAGTCTTCATGACGGTCACGCGCTCGGCATCAGAGAGCCCCGCCAACCGGTCGTCGGACAGCACGAGGTCGAGGTCGGAGACGACCCGATCGAGCAGTGCAGTGATGCTGTCCATGCACTCAGTCAACCCCTGACCACCGACATTCGAGGGTCGAGAAAGCGCAAATGAACTCCAGTTCAGAGGCGTATTCCGAGATTTCGATACGCTACGACGACGGGGCACCTCGCGACCGAGCGGAGAGCGCGAGGACCCCATGCCATCACCTCAGGTCAGCGTGACGTCCTCGAAGATCAGCGTCGTCCGCGTCGACCGGATCGACGGGATCGCCTGGATGTCCTCCAGCACGATCCGGCGCAGGTCCCGCGCGTCGCTCGCACGCACCAGCAGGATGACGTCGAAGTCGCCGCCCACCAGCGCCATGTGCTCGATCTCGGGGATGGCCCTGAGCCTCTCGCTCACCTCCTGCCACGTCGCCTGCTCGATCGCGAGCGTCACGTACGCGCTCGCGTGATGCCCGAGCAGCACGGGGTCGGTGCGCACGGTGTAGCCCGTGATGACCCCGGCCTCTGTCAGTCGCCCGATGCGGGCGTGCGCGCCGGCGCGGGAGATGTGCACGGCCTCCGCGATCGCGGTCATGGACGCCCTGGCGTCCTTCCGCAGCACATCGAGGATCGCGTGGTCGGTGTCGTCGAGCGTGATCATGGAACCCCTTCGTCCGCTGCCCGTATTCTGACACTTTGCTCGCGGAATCGCATGCGCACCGCCACTCGTCCACTCTTCTCCGCACACTCTTGGACGAGTGCGACATCCGCGCGCATGCTGGGGTCATCGGGTTCGGCGAGGAGGGCGGACGGATGCAGCACGAGGATCTTCTGCCGCGGAAGACCGCGGTCCAGCTGATCGACGCTGGCGGCACGGCGACCGCAGACGTCGACTACGCGATGCCCGGCGATGACGTTCTCCTCGCGGCATACCGAGGGCTGGTGAAGGGGCGACGGCTGAACGATCAGGCGAGCGCCCTGGTGCGTCAGGGACGACTCGCGGTGTACCCGTCGTCGCATGGGCAGGAGGCCTGTCAGGTCGGTGCCGCCCATGCCCTCGCGCCGGGCGACTGGCTCTTCCCGACGTACCGCGACTCGGTCGCGATCGTCGAGCGCGGCGTCTCCCCCGCGGAGGCAATGGTCCTGCTCCGGGGTGAGTGGCACTCCGGCTACGACGTCAGAGCGCATCGGGTCGCACCGCAGGCCACTCCCCTCGCCACACAGCTGCTGCACGCGGTCGGCTTCGCGCTCGCCGCTGCGCGCCGCGGAGAGGACACCGTCGTCATGGCGCTCTGCGGCGACGGAGCGACCAGCGAGGGCGACTTCCACGAGGCTCTGAACTTCGCGGCGGTGTTCCGGGTGCCCGTCGTCTTCTTCGTGCAGAACAACGGCTTCGCGATCTCGGTCCCGCTCAGCAGGCAGAGCGCGGCACCCTCGCTCGCGCACAAGGCCATCGGGTACGGGATGCCGGGGCAGCGGGTCGACGGCAACGACGTCGCCGCCGTTCTCGCCGTCCTCGGCGAGGCGGTGGATCGTGCGCGGTCGGGCGGCGGGCCCTCGCTCGTTGAGGCGCACACCTACCGGATGCAGGCGCACACCAATGCGGATGACGACACCCGCTACCGCGAGCGCGAGGAGGTGCAGGCCTGGCTGGCCCGCGATCCGCTGACCCGGCTGCGTGCACACCTCGTCGGCACCGGCATCCTCTCCGAGTCGATCGAGACGGAGTGCGCCGCGGATGCCGAGGCGATGGCCGCCGAGCTGCGAGACGCGCTGAACGCCGACGCCCCCGCCGACCCGCACGACCTGTTCCGCTTCGTGACCGAGACGCCGTCGCCCCAGCGCGAGGAGCAGTGGCGGCTCCTCCGGAGCGAGATCGAACGGACCGAACCCACCCTCACCCCGGGGAGCACACCATGACGATCGCTCACGACGACCCCCGCACAGTTGCGGCGACGCCCGCCGTCGTGTCGCTCAGCATGGCCGCGGCGCTCAACCTCGCCCTCGCAGACGCGATCGCGGCCGACCCCGACGTCGTGGTCTTCGGCGAGGACGTCGGCGCGCTCGGCGGAGTGTTCCGCGTCACGGACGGTCTCACGGCCCGCTTCGGCGAGGACCGCTGCTTCGACACCCCGCTCGCCGAGTCCGGGATCGTCGGCACGGCCGTCGGCATGGCGATGAACGGCATGAGACCGATCGTCGAGATGCAGTTCGACGCGTTCGCGCTCCCCGCGTTCGAGCAGATCGTCAGCCACGTCGCGAAGCTCGGCAATCGCACGAGGGGCGCGGTGCGGCTGCCGATGGTCATACGGATCCCGTCCGGCGGGGGTATCGGCGGGGTGGAGCATCACTGCGACTCGTCCGAGGCCTATTACGCGCACACCCCGGGCCTCACGGTCGTGAGTCCGTCGACCCCGCAGGACGCGTACTCGCTGCTGCGCGCCGCGATCGCCTCCCCCGACCCTGTCGTGTTCCTCGAGCCCAAGAAGCTGTACTGGACGAAGGGCGAGGTCGACACGTCGATCACGGCGGAGATCGGCACGGCGCGCATCGCCCGCGACGGCACCGACGTCACTCTCCTCGCCTATGGCGCCTCGGTCCCGCTCGCGCTGGAGGCCGCGGAGGTCGCTGCCGCAGAGGGCCGCAGCGTGCAGGTCGTCGACGTCCGCTCCCTGACGCCGTTCGACGACGCGACGGTGACCGCCGCCGTCCGCTCCACGGGGCGCGCTGTCGTCATCGCCGAGGCCCCGGGTTTCGCGAGCGTCGCCTCCGAGATCCAGGCGCGCGTGTTCGAGCGATGCTTCGAGTACCTCGAGGCGCCGGTGCGTCGCGTCGCCGGTTTCGACACCCCCTTCGCGCCACCCAAGCTGGAGCACTGGTACCTCCCCGACGCCGACCGCATCCTCGACGCGATCGACTCGCTGCACTGGGAGGACGAGACATGAGCGCCACGACCGCACGGGTCTTCCGCCTGCCCGACCTCGGCGAGGGGCTCACCGAGGCGGCGCTCGTGCAGTGGCTCGTCCGCGTGGGCGACGCGATCGAGACCGATCAGGCGATCGCCGAGGTCGAGACCGCCAAGAGTGTGGTCGAGCTGCCCTCGCCGTTCGCCGGTGTCGTCAGCGCACTGCACGGCGAACCCGGCGACACGATCGATGTCGGTGCGCCCGTGTTGGAGGTGTCGGATGCCGCAGTGACCGACGCGGACGGGTATCGCGAGGAGGAGCGGGCGGGTTCCGGGAACGTGCTGATCGGATACGGCACCGTCGACCGCGCCTCGACCGGTCGGCGACGCCGTCGAGCGTTCGTGCGCGGGATGTCGGATGCAGCCGTGCCGTCGCCGCCGGACCGTCGCACCACCGGCCGGGAGGCGCATGCCGAGACGCATCGCCCCGTCGCCGTGCGGTCTCCCCTGGTCCGACGCCTCGCGCGCGACCTCGGCGTGGACGTCCACACGATCACACCGACCGGCACGGATGGAGCGATCACGCGCGCCGACGTGCTCGCGGCCGCGGTCGACCACGCCGTGGATGCCCCGTCGGTGCACGGGACGCAGGCAGATGCCACCGAGACGGTCGACGGCCTCGCCGTCACGTCGCGCGAACGTCTCTCGCCGCTCCGCCGCACCGTGAGCGCCCGCCTCTCCCGCAGCCGCAGCGAGATCCCCGAGGCGACCGTCTGGGTCGACGTGGACGCGACCGATCTCTGGAATCTGCGTCGCGGCATGACGAGTCCCCAGGGCACCGCCCCGTCGCTCACCGCGCTCATCGCCCGATTCACGCTGATCGCGCTCGAGGACCATGGGGTTCTCGCCTCCCGCCTGAGCGACGACGCGACCGAGCTCGTCTCCTTCAGCGGCGTCAATCTCGGCATCGCGGCCGACACGGAGCGCGGTCTGCTCGTACCGGTGATCCCCCGTGCCGATGCCCTGACTCTCGATCGTCTCGACGCAGCGCTGAAGGATCTCACCACCGCCGCCCGGTCGGGATCTCTCCCGCCCGAGCGGCTGCGCGGATCCACCTTCACGCTCAACAACTACGGCGGACTCGGCGTCGACGGCTCCGCGGCGATCATCAACCACCCCGACGTCGCGATCCTCGGCATCGGCCGCATGATCGAGCGCCCCTGGATGGTCGACGGCGAGATCCTTCCGCGGCGCATCGCGCAGCTGTCCCTCGCCTTCGACCACCGCGTGTGCGACGGCGGCTACGCCGCGAGCTTCCTGAGGCGCGTGACGGAGCTCATCGAGCATCCACTCCGCGCGTTCGGACGGGTATGACCGCGGCGAGGCCGCCCTGCGGTCAGCCCAGCACGGCGCTGGGGCTCGCGGTCGCGTCCTCGATCGTGATGCCGACGATCGTCGCCTCCTCGGCTGTCGCATCGCGATCCGTCTGGAACCGGAACACCCGGCCCTCCCTCGTCGCAACCGCGTAGTAGTCGTCGCTCGCGGAGATGATGTGGACGAATGTCCCTCCGGGGAAAGCCGCGACGGCGTCCGCGACCGGCGCTCCCACGCGAACGCCCGACCGGGCGGGCAGTGCGCCTCCATTCTGCGTGGAATCATCGCCGGTGCGCGCGTTCCCGACCGTGACCGAGACGACAGCATCCCCGCCTTCGACCGCGAGCAGGGACAGCGAGCCGGTGCCGTCCGTGTTCGTGATCGTCCAGGGGCCACCCCCGTAGGAGGGCTGCGTCACCTGACCGCCCGCCGCAGACACGGCGGTGCCGACCGGATCGCCGAGCCGGATGGGGCCGACCCCGCCCACGCCGATCTGCCAGTCGCTCCACGGTGACGCCGCATCGCTCGCCGGGTCCTCCTCCACCACGGGCGGGTTCGCCGTGAGGTCCTCGATCAGCGCTCCCCGCGCCTCTGCGGCACGCTGCTGCAGCAGGACGGCGGCGGCTTCCGCGTCGAAGGTGCGGTCATCGGAGAACGGCTGCCAGAGCTCGACGATCACGTTTCCTGTCGCTGCGAAGGCGGAGAACGCACGCCAGTCGTAGCTGGCCTGGGTATCGAGCAGCGTGCCCGCGAAGGCGCGCACGCCCTCCACCTCCTCGAGGACCACGGCCTCGAACGTCGCGGGTTGCTCCTTCGTGAACTCGCCGCACTGCTCGGCCGCCTGCAGGAGCTGGTCCATACGATTCTGCGCGTGCGCCTCGTCCGCGAACTGGAGGACCGAGAGCCGTCCGAAGCCGTACTTCGGCTCTGTCGGCAACGACCATGCGACCACCCGCGCACCCACGGATTCCATCGAGTGCTCCGCATAGAGCGCGTCGCAGATCGACGGAACTGCCGGTGCCCCGCCTCCATCGGACACGATCTCGATCACCGCTGACGGCTCGGCGACGTCGGTTGCGTCGGGGATGAGTCCGACGATCTCGTCAGCGGTCAGAACGAGGGAGTCGAGCTCGTCGCCGACGAAGGCGACAGGCCCGGAATACGGTTGCGGTTCCGGAGTGCTCGTTGCGGACGGCGTCGGTGACGATTCCGGCTCGGGCGTCGGCACGCACGCCGAAAGCGCCGCCACTGCGGCGATGACGACGAGGCTCAGACCGACTCGCGCGCGGTGCACTGTGATCAGTGACATTTGAACCCTCCGATGCTCGCGCGTCGACAGACGCCTCGTGAGAGGGAGCCTAGGGTGGTCGAGAGCGTCTCGGCGCTGAGCTCACATGTCGAGATGAGAATGATACGAATCGCATTCCCGAAATCGCATACTCCCGCTCAGGAGCCGCCACGCACGGCGGATGCCGCGAACCGCGCCTCCGCAGCCGTCGCCGCTCCCCGCGCGGCTTCTGCCATGTCCCGGCACCCCTCCTCCGTGATGCCTGCGAGGCTTGCCTCCACGGCCCCCAGAGCACGAGGAGCCATCGACAAAGACGTCACGCCGAGTCCGATCAGCACCGCGGCCAGGGCCGGGTCGGCCGCCGCCTCGCCGCACACGCCGACCGGGCGGCCGGCTGCTCGACCCGCCTCGCCCACGATGCCGATCAGCCGCAGCACCGCGGGCTGCCACGGATCGTTCAGATCGCCCAGTTCACCCTGCAGACGATCCGCAGCCAGCGTGTACTGGGCCAGATCGTTGGTGCCGATGCTGACGAAGTCGACGACCTCGAGGATCTCGGCCGCGAGCAGAGCAGCGGAGGGGGTCTCGATCATCACCCCCACGCGCGACAGCCCGGCCTCCC
Organism: Actinomycetota bacterium; assembly: GCA_037033365.1. Classification (GTDB taxonomy): domain Bacteria; phylum Actinomycetota; class Actinomycetes; order Actinomycetales; family Microbacteriaceae; genus Microbacterium. The sequence goes on from JAZBLS010000026.1 coordinate 23,643, forward strand.
GGGCCTGCGCCGCGAAGTCCCGAGCCTCCTCGACCGTGGCCACCATCGGCGCCATCACTTCGACGCGCGCGCTCTCGGCGTCGGCCGCGAGCGACAGCGCGCGCAGCTGGTCTGCGAGCAGAGCGGGGTGGCGTCGACCGATCCGCAGACCGCGCACACCCAGCGCCGGGTTCTCCTCGTCGTCCGCGTTCGCGAACGGCAGCGGCTTGTCGCTCCCGGCGTCGAGCGTCCGCACCACGACCCGGCGCTCCGGGAACGCGGCGATCACCTCGCGATACGCCGCGACCTGCTCGGCGACGGACGGCCCCTCCGTGCGGTCGAGGAAGCAGAACTCGGTGCGGAAGAGCCCGACGCCCTCGGCGTGCGCGGAGGCCGCAGCCTCGGCATCCGCTCCCCCGCCGACGTTGGCGAGCAGGGTGATCCGCAGCCCGTCGGCCAACACGCCCTGACCCGAGAACTCCACGGCTGCCGAGGGCGCGGTAGCGGACGCGATCCGCTCCTCCGCCGGCTCGACGTCGATCGTGCCGGCGTCTCCGTCGACGAGCACGACCGCGGCGTCCGGGATTCCCGTCGCGCCCGCAACCCCCACCACGGCCGGCAGTCCGAGCGAGCGCGCGATGATCGCGGTGTGCGAGGTGGGGCCGCCCTGCTCCGTCACGAGCGCGATGCAGCCGCCACCCGCGAGCTGTGCGGTGTCGGCCGGGGCGAGATCGGAGGCGACGAGGACGAAGGGGTCGGCCCGATCGGGCACCCCGGGCAGGTCGGCGCCGAGGATCTCGGCGACGATGCGGTCACGCACGTCACGGACGTCCGCCGCACGCTCGCCGGTGCGCCCGCCGAGAGCCGCGAGCGCCTTCGCCTGCGCTGTCGCCGCCTCCCACACCGCGCGGGCCGCCGTCCGACCGGACGACCGCACCAGGTCGACGGCCTCCGCCGAGAGGTCGG
>JAZBLS010000027.1:0-24248 GCA_037033365.1 Actinomycetota bacterium
CCCACTGCCTCGCTTGCGGGGAGGGGTGCGAGGCTGGCCGCATCCGTGAGCGACGGCGCGCCGATGAGAAGACTCGGGCGAGTGCCGGGGGAATTCGCTGCTCTGGACATGTGACCCCTCCTTCAGGCGAAAGATTACTAGATGAACTAGTCATATACCAGCCTAGTGAAAAATCTCCCGAGTCGGCTTACCCTCGGAAGATGACCGAGCTCACCCAGCCGACCGGACACGAAGAGGCGCTGCGCGCCGAACCCCGCGCCGACGGCTCCGCTCCACGCGCACTCGTGTTGGGGGCGACCGGCTACATCGGCGGGCGGCTCACGCCGCGTCTGCTCAACGCGGGGTACCGGGTACGAGTGCTGGCCAGGGACGCCGCACGCGCGGCATCCTTCCCCTGGGGATCCGACTGCGAGATCATCGAGGGCTCGGCGGACGATGCGGATGCCGTGGCGAAGGCGGTCGACGATGTCGACGTCGTCTACTACCTGATCCACTCGATGTCGGCGGGCAAGGGTTTCGAAGAGAGCGACGAGCGCGCGGCGACGACGGTGGCGGATGCCGCGGCGAAGGCGGGCGTGCACCGGATCGTCTACCTGGGCGGACTGCACCCGGACGACGTGAAGCTCTCACCGCACCTCCGCTCGCGCGTGCAGGTGGGCGAGACCTTCCTCGACTCGGGTGTGCCGACGCTCGTGCTGCAGGCCGGCGTCGTGATCGGCTCGGGGTCGGCATCCTTCGAGATGATCCGGCACCTCACCGACGTCCTGCCGTACATGCCGGCACCGAAGTGGGTGCGCAACCGGATCCAGCCGATCGCGGTGCGGGATGTCCTGCACTACCTGCTCGGAGCGGCGCGGGTCGACGAGAGCGTGAACCGCGCGGTCGACATCGGCGGACCCGACGTGCTGCGCTACGGCCAGATGATGAACGGCTACGCACTCGAAGCCGGTCTGCCGCAGCGCGCGATCGCCGCCCTTCCGGTGCTCACGCCAGGCCTGGCCTCGCACTGGGTGAATCTCGTGACGCCCGTGCCGCGGTCGATTGCGCGACCGCTCGTGGCGTCGCTGCAGAACGAGTGCGTCGTGAAGGACCACGCGGTCGACGATCTCATCCCCCAGCCCGACGGCGGACTCACGCCGTATCGACGGGCCGTGGCGATGGCGCTGGGCCGCGTGGACGCCGACACGATCGAGACGAGCTGGCAGGACTCCGAGGTGTCAGGCGCGCCGAGCGACCCGCTGCCGAGCGACCCCGATTGGGCGGGTCGCACAGTCTTCACCGACAAGCGGACGCTGGCGACCACCGCATCCGTCGACAAGCTGTGGCGGGTGATCAGCGGCATCGGCGGCACGAACGGCTGGTACTCCTCGCCGTTCCTGTGGGCGGTGCGCGGGTGGATGGACCGGCTCGTGGGCGGTGTCGGACTGCGGCGAGGTCGCCGGAGCAAGGCGGACGTGCGGGTCGGTGACGCCGTCGACTTCTGGCGCGTCGAGGCGGTCGAGGAGCCGGGGCGGGCGACCGAGGCGTCACCCGCGAGCGGCGGTTTGCTGCGGCTCCGCGCCGAGATGAAGGTGCCGGGGGAGGCATGGCTCGAGCTGCGTGCACTGCCCGATGGCGACGGCGCGCGCTACGAGCAGCGTGCCGTGTTCTTCCCCCGCGGGCTGAGCGGCCGCCTGTACTGGCTGGCGGTTCTGCCCTTCCACGGGTTCATCTTCGCGGGCATGGCCGCGCGCATCACGGGAGCCGCGGAATTGCCCGTCGAGACGGTCGCGGCCCCCTGAGGGTCATTCGACCGGACGGTCAGGGGTTCGTGGCGGTGTGCCGTCCACGGCGCCGGGTGCGTCTGCGGATTCCGCCGTCTCCTCGGCGAGGCCCGCGGCGGTCTGCGCTCCGGCATCCTGCCCTTGGGTCCCTGAGCCCTCCCCCTGGGTTGCTGAGCCCTCCCCCTGGGTTGCTGAGCCCTCCCCCTGGGTTGCTGAGCCTGTCGAAGCATCCGGGATGATGTCGATCGCCTCGGTCGCCGTCGCGTAGACCTCGGCGAGGCTGTCGTCGACATCCGCCTCGTCGATCCAGGCGAGGTCGTCCTCCGAGTGGTCGTACTCGACGGGGACGAGCGCGAAGTCGTCGCCGTACTCCTCGAGTCCGGCCATGACGCTGTGGCGCACGGCCATGCGGGCGTAGCGGTCGCGCAGGATCAGCGGATCGCGTCGCAGGTCCTTCATGAACGCGACCATCATGAACGCCATGATCACCGCGAACGGCAGGGCGGCGATGATCGTGACGTTCTGCAGCGAGCGGAGTCCGCTCCCCTCCTCGCCGGACACGAGCAGCACGGCCGCGATGACGCCGACGAGCGAACCCCACACGACCGAGACCCAGCGCGACGGCTCGGGTCGACCCTGCTGAGACAGGGTGCCCATCACGAGCGACGCCGAATCCGCACCCGTGATGAAGAAGATCGCGATGAGCAGGATGAGCACGATGCTCGTGATCAGCGGGAACGGCAGGTTCTCCAGCACACCGAAGAGCACCTCCTCGGGCGGATCGACCGTGAGGTTCGCGCCGTCCATCTGCTGCTGGATCGCGGTGGTGCCGAAGATCGAGAACCAGACGAGCGAGATGACGGCGGGCACGACGATGACGACCGACACGAACTGGCGGAGCGTGCGGCCGCGCGAGATCTTCGCGATGAACATTCCGACGAACGGCGACCAGGAGATCCACCACGCCCAGTAGAAGATCGTCCAGCTGGAGAGGAACATCTGCGCCTCGTCGCCCTGCGAGGCCGAGCGGGCGACCATCTGCGGCAGGTCTCCGATGAACTGCACCGCGACCGAGGGGATGACGTTCAGGATCAGGAGCGTCGGGCCGACGAAGAACACGAAGAACGCGAGCAGCAGGGCGACGACCGCGTTGATGTTCGACAGCGCCCGGATGCCCTTCGAGACGCCAGAGACCGCGGAGGCGATGAAGCATGCGGTGAGGACGGCGATCGCGGCGATCAGCACACCGTTGCCGAGCTCGCCGATGCCGGCGACGATCTCGACGCCGTGGCCGATCTGCAGGGCGCCGAGCCCGAGGGACGCCGCGGTGCCGAACAGCGTGACGATGATGGAGAAGATGTCGATCGTGCGTCCGAGCGGGCCGGTCGTGCGGCCCTCGCCGAGCAGCGGGGCGAAGATCGAGGAGATCAGCGGGGTGCGTCCGCGACGGAAGGCACCGTAGGCGATCGCGCCGCCGACGAGCGCGTAGAACGCCCAGGCCTGCGGGCCCCAGTGGTAGAGCACCTGGGTCTGCGCGGTGTGCATGGCCTCGAGCGTGTTCGCCTCGACCGTGCCCGGGGGCGGGCTCTCGAAGAACGTGAGCGGCTCGGCGGCGCCCCAGAAGACGAGTCCGATGCCCATGCCGGCGGCGAAGAGCATCGAGATCCACGAGAACATCGAGAACTCGGGCTCCTCGTCGTCACGGCCGAGCGGGATGCGTCCGTAGCGGCTGAAGCCGACGAACAGCATGAACACGAGGATGACGGTCGCGATCGTCGTGAAGAAGAAGCCGAAGTACTCGACCACCCAGGCGAGCACGGTCGTGGTCGTGCCGGCGAGGTTGTCGCCGGCGAAGACACCCCAGGCGATGAAGGCGACGGTCAGCGCGAATGCGACGCCGAAGACGAGCGGATCGGTGCGATAGGTGCGGCCGGTCTCCTCGACCGAGACCCCGGGGACGAGCGCCGGATGCACGCTGCGCGGCGGGACCTTGGCGATGTCGCGGACGATCTTGCCGGCCTGCGCCCCCGCCTGGCGGAGCGTCGCGGTGGTGGTCTTGTGAACGTCGGTGCGTGAGCTGGGCTTCTCGCCGGAAGTGTCCATGGAAGTCGATTCTCCCATGCCGGTGTTCAGCGCGAGAGTCGACCGCCGAACAGCGAGTGCAGCAGCGGCAGCGCCGAGACGCACAGGAGCGTGATGCCGAGCGGCGGGATCGACGGCACGAGCAGTGCGCCGCCGACGAGCATGGCGGCGAACAGGACGCCGGATCCGATGCGTCGGGCGATGCCCTCGAGACGGTCGAGACGGCGCTCGAGGCGCGAGGTGTCGAACGAGACATTGCCGTCGTCGACGCGCGTGATGATCGCGTCGATCCGCTTCGGGAGGCGGTAGGTGATCGCGGCGGTCTCCATGGCCTGGCGGCCCATGTCCTGCATGAGGTTGCCGCTCTCGTCGCGGAGGAGGCGCGCGGCATAGGGCTCGGCGGCATCCCACACGTTGAACGCGGGGTTCAGGCCGCTGCACATGCCCGAGGTCAGCGACACGGCGCGGATCAGCAGCAGCATGTTCTCGGGGAGCTGCAGCGGCAGGGAGCGGACCATGTCGCCGAACTCGTCGGCGAAGTCTCGGAACTCCCGGGGATCGACGGTCGCGAGCTCGGCGAAGCCCATGCCGCCGAAGCGGGCGAACAGCGCGCTGAGCGCGCGTTCGAGCTCTGCGGTGTCGGCCGACGGGAGGAGGACGCCGATCTCCTTCGCGGCCGTGACGAGCCCGCGGCTGTCGCGGCCGGCGACCGCGATGAGGAGCGTGCGGAGTCCGTCGCGGAGGTTGTCCGGAACCTCGGCCATCATGCCGAAGTCGATGAACGTCAGTGTGAACCCGCGACCCTGGGTCCCTGAGCCCCCTTGGGTCCCTGAGCGCCCCTGGGTCCCTGAGCGACCCTGGGTCCCTGAGCTTGTCGAAGGGTCCGGCGTGACGAAGATGTTCCCCGGGTGCGGGTCGGCATGCACGAAGCTGTGCGTGAAGACCTGGTCGAACATGACCTCGGCGAACGCGTCGGCGACGGCGGCGGGGTCGATGCCGGCGGCGCGCAGAGCATCCGTGTCGTTGATCTTGATGGCCGTGACGTCCGACAGCGTCAACACGCGTCTGGTGGACCGCTCCCAGACGATCTCGGGCGTCGTGATGCGCGGGTCGTTCGCGAAGTTCTCGCGGAAGCGCTCGGCGCTGGCGGCCTCGTGCAGGTAGTCGATCTCCTCGAGGCTCGTCTGCGCGAACTCCTCGACGAGCGCGGGAGCGTCGACGCGGTCGGCGACGAGTCGCACGCGCGTCAGCCAGCGCGCGACGCGGCGGAGAGCCGCGAGGTCGACGGCGACGATCTCGTCGATGCCGGGGCGCTGCACCTTGACGACGACGTTACCGAGGCCGGTGTCGGCGGCATCCTGCGCCGTGAGGCGGGCGCGATGCGCCTGGCCGAGGGATGCCGCGGCGACCGGAGTCTCGTCGAACCAGGCGTAGGCCGTGGCGAGCGGGATGCCGAGCTCGGCCTCCGCGGCGCGTCGGATGTCGGCGAAGGGCACCGCCGGCACTTCGTCCTGCAGGCCCTCGAGCTCTTTCGTGATCTCGGGCGGCAGCACGTCGAGTCGCGACGACATGAACTGCCCGACCTTGATCATGAGGCCGCCGAGCTCGACCGCGAGCACGTGGAACCGCTTCGCGAAGCGCTGCATGCGCGGGCCGCGGGTGCGCTCGGCGATACGGCTCAGGCCGAAGCGCGGCAGCACGAGTTCGAACCACCAGACTTTGATGAACTCGCGTGCCGCGAACGACAGGATGCGGCGGTATCGGGCGCGATGGGCGCCCTGCGCCGCGGCATCCGTCATGTGTGTTCCCTGCGTCGTGTGCGATCAGTCCTGAGCGAGGATCGTGTACAGCCTACGGCGGGCGTCGTCGAGGATCTCGACGGCCTGCTGCACCTGCTCGGGGCTGCCGCTGCGACCGACCTGGGCCGCGGCTGCGGCGAGGTCGACGCCGGCCTTCGGGAGTGCGCTGAAGCGGGCGTCGTGCGCGTTGTCGCGGTTCGACGTGGACTCCCACGGGGCGCTCTTCTCGGTGGCTTCGGCGGCCACGTCGCGACCGGCCTCGGTGAGCGAGTAGGTCTTGCGACCCGCGTTCTCCTCGGCCTCGATGAGTCCTTCATCGGCGAGCAGCTGGAGCGTGGGGTAGACGGAGCCGGCGCTCGGCTTCCACGACCCTCCGCTGCGCTCGGCGATCTCGTTGATGATCTGGTAGCCGTGCATGGGGCGCTCGGCGAGGAGCGACAGCACCGCGGTGCGGACATCTCCCTTGGCCATGCGCGGGCCGCCGGACGGGCGCTGCTCGAAGGTCTTGCGGAGCTGCTCCATGGCGTCGAAGATCGCGGATGCGGGGCCGCCGGAGCCTGAACCGAAGCCGGATCCGCCGAACGGGTTCGAGGGGAATGCGTTGTTCATGATGACCTCCCGGTGATGGTGAGCGATAGTCAACGATATATCGTTGAGGCTGGACGTGAGGTGGGAATCTCTCCCGTTTCTCCGGCCCTGTCGATCGAGCGGATGCTGACTCGTCACCCTTCTGTATTCATTACCGAACAGACAGGATGAGGACCATGCGTTACACACTGCTGCTGCACTACCCGGAGATGGACGCGGAGGCGCTGGGCGAGGAGGCCTTGGCCGAGGGGCAGGCCGCGTTCGCGAGCTATGCCGCGACACTGCAGGCCGCCGGTGTGCTGGTCGGAGCCGAGGTCCTGCAGCCGTCTGCCGTATCGACGACCGTGCGCGTGCGGGAGGGAGCGTTGCAGGTGCAGGACGGGCCCTTCGCCGACACGAAGGATCAGCTCGGCGGCACGGTCGTGATCGACGTGCCCGACCTGGACGCGGCGATCGAGTACGCGCGGCAGGCGCCGCCCGTGCACTGGGGAGCGGTCGAGGTGCGACCGGGCGCCGTGCACACCGTCGACGGCGTGTGGACTCCGAACCGATGACCGCCGCCGAGGCCCGCGACGCCGCCGAGCGTGCGGCGCGGGCCTCGTACGGGCGGCTCGTCGCGCTGCTCGCGGCGTCGACCGGCGACATCGCCGCTGCGGAGGATGCTCTGTCGGGCGCTTTCGAGGAGGCATTGCGGCGGTGGCCCGCCTCTGGCGTCCCGGAGAATCCCGAAGGGTGGTTGCTGACCGTGGCCAGGAACAGACTGCGCGATCTGTGGAAGTCGGCGGCGGTGGGCGCATCCGCTCCCCTCGCCGAGGACAGCGCTCGGGTCGATCCGCTCGCTGATCACGACCCGCTCGCGATCGGCGATAAGCGCCTCGAGCTGCTGTTCGTGTGCGCGCACCCCGCGATCGACGAACGCGAGCGGACGCCGCTCATGCTGCAGACCGTGCTGGGGTTCGAGGCGGCGGACATCGCCCGGGCCTTCGCCGTGCCGCCTGCGGCGATGGCGCAGCGTCTGGTGCGGGCGAAGCGGCGGATCAAGGAGGCGCGGATACCGTTCGCCGTGCCGTCGCGGGAGCGGATGCCGGAGAGGCTGCCCGCCGTGCTCGAGGCCGTGTATGCGTGCGCGGCGCTGTCGTGGCGTGGCGACGCCGAGTCGCTCGCCGGGGAGGCGCAGTATCTGGCCGTGACGCTCGCGGGTCTGCTGGCCGGCTCGGGCGATGACGATGCGGAGGCGTGGGGACTCGCCGCCCTGACGACCCTGACGATCGCGCGGCGACGGAGCGGGCCCTTCGTGCCCCTGTCCGAGCAGGATCCTGCCGACTGGGATGCCGAGCTGATCGCGGAGGGTGAGGCGTATCTGCGGCGAGCGCGCCCTGTCGCCGAACCGGGTCGATTCCAGCTGGAGGCGGCGATCCAGGCTGTGCACGGTGACCGGCGGCGGACCGACGTCACGGATTGGGCGGCACTGCGGACGCTCTACGGCGCCCTGCTGGTGGTGTCGCCGACGCTCGGCGCCCGGGTGGCGTCGGCGGTCGTGACGGGCCGGCTCGCCGGACCGCTCGCCGGCCTCGACGCGTTGCCCGATGACGCGGCGGACTTCCAGCCGTACTGGGCGGCGCGGGCCCAGCTGCTGTCGGATGCCGGGCTCGATGCCGCCGATGCGTATCGTCGGGCCGCGGAGCTCGCCGATGACGCCGAGGTGGCGGCGTACCTGCGGAGCCGAACTTTCCGCTCACGATAGGCACTGCACGTGCGGGCGGTCGCACGCAACCCCCGTGCGCCCCCGATTCGCGCGTGATTGAGTCGTCAGGGTGTCCGAGAAGTCTGAGTCGCCCCACCGCCCTCGCGTGAGCGTCGTGGTCCCCGTGTTCAATCCGGGGACGGCGTTCGACGACCTCCTCGCCTCGCTGGATCGGCAGTCGCTCGACGCCGGCCTGTTCGAGGTGATCCTGTGCGATGACGGTTCGGATGACGCGACTCGTCAGCGACTGGATGCCGCCGCGGCGACGCGGCCGAACGTGCGGGTCCTGAACCTCCCGCACTCCGGGTGGCCGGGCATGCCGCGCAATCACGGCATCGACGCGGCTCAGGGCGAATACGTGCAGTTCGTGGATCAGGACGACTGGCTGTTCGACGAGGCGCTGGAGCGGCTGTGCGACTATGCCGATCAGCACCGCTCGGACGTGGTCGTCGGGCGCGAGGTCGGGATCGGGCGGAACCTGCCGCGGGCCATCTTCCGTCGGGACGTCCCCCGGGCCGTCCTCGGCGAGGATCCGCTGCTCGAGATGCTGACGCCCCATAAGATGTTCCGCACCTCCTTCCTGCGCGACAAGCGCATCCGGTTCCCGGAGGGCAAGGTCCGTCTCGAGGATCACCTCTTCGTCATGCGCGCCTACTTCGAGGCGCGAACGATCTCGATCCTCGCCAGCACCCCCTGCTACGCATGGGTCAAGCAGCCCGGGAGCGCGAGCTCGTCACGTATCGATCCGGAGACGTACTTCCCGCACCTGGAGCGCGTCCTCGACCTGGTCGAGGAGTACACCCCGCCCGGACGCCTCCGCGACCGGCTGCTCCGCCACTGGTTCCGCGGGAAGGTGCTGAAGCGCCTGACCGGGAAGCGAATGCTGTCGCACTCCGCCGCGTATCGGAAGCGTCTGCTCGACGTTCTGGTGCCGCTCACGCAGCGCCGGTTCGGTCGGGACGTCGACGGCGGTCTGGCGTTCCCGAATCGCATCCGCGCGGCGCTGCTCCGTGCCGACCGTCGCGCGGACCTTCTGGCCTTCGCCCAATTCGAGGCCTCCCTCGAGGCCGAGGTCGCCGTGACCTCGGCGCGCTGGTCGCGGGGCGGTGGCCTGTACCTGACCCTGCGCGTGCGCGTGCTGCGCGGCGGCGTCGACGGGCTCGTGTTCGAGTCCGGGTCCGGACGCCTGACCTCGCTGCCCGTGCCGATGGACGGGATGCCTGCCGACCTGCTCATCGCCGGCAGTGAGCTGCGCAATGACACTGTGGAGTTGTTCCTGCGGGACAAGGCTGCCGGCGCCGATCGCCGTATCGGCGGCGCCTCCCTGCCCTCGACCGGCTCGCCGGCGGCATCCGTTACCCTCGCCATCGATCCGCTCCGCGTCTTCGGCCCTCATGACGAGTCGCGCGGAGCGAAGATCGTTGCTCGGGTCCGTCGCGCCGGGTGGACGTTCGACGTTCCCGTGACCGCCGACGCCGCCGTCCTCGCGAGCGCTGGTCCTTCTCCTTTCCTGGCCGGTCGCTCCTGCGCTCCGGTGGCGAACCGCAGCGGTGTCGTGGAGCTGCGGCGCACCTGGCCCGGTGGACGGTTCAAGGATTTGGCAGGCCGCGCGGTGCGCCGGGTCCGCAGCCGCTCCCGCCGCTGAGGGTCGTCATCTCGCTCGAGTCAGCACCTCCGCTCCGTCGTCCGTGATCGCGATCGTGTGTTCGGTATGGGCAGTGCGGCACCCGGTCGCGCTGCGGAGCGTCCACCCGTCGGCGTCGGTGACCAACTCGTCGGTATCGGCCATGATCCACGGTTCGAGCGCGAGCAGGAGCCCAGGTCGGAGCTTGTAACCGCGGCCGGGACGTCCGTCGTTAGCGACATGTGGATCCTGGTGCATGGTCGAGCCGATGCCGTGCCCGCCGAACTCCATGTTGACGCGATACCCGTCACCCGTGAGAGCCGAGCCGATCGCGTGGGAGATGTCGCCGATCCTGTTGCCCGGACGCGCCGCAGCGATCCCAGCTGCCAACGCTCGCTCGGTGGCGTCGATCATGGCGAGGTCGGCGGCATCCTGCGCCTTACCGACCACGAAACTGATCGCCGCGTCCGCCGCGATGCCTCGGAGCTTCACGGCGAGGTCGAGCGTCAGCAGATCTCCGTCCGCGAGGGTGTAATCGTGCGGCATCCCGTGCAGCACGGCGTCGTTCACAGCCGTGCAGACGTAATGCCCGAAGGGCCCGCGGCCGAACGACGGCGCGTAATCGACGTAGCAGGACTCCGCACCGGCATCCGTGATCATCTGTTTCGTCCAGCGGTCCAGGTCGAGCAGGTTCACCCCCACGGCGGTGCGCCTCTTCAGCTCCTGCAGGATGCCGCCCACCAGCGCCCCGGCGTCTCGCCCTCTCGCCAACTCGTCGGCCGTCAGAATCTCGATCATGTCCACACTCCAATAACTATCCCGGTAATAGTATCCCGGTATTAGAATGGGCGTCATGATGGTCCGGATGCCTCTTACCCCCGCCGAGGTCGAACGCGGCGAGCGCTTGGGCGCCCTGCTTCGGCGAGCGCGAGGCGAGCGGTCAATGCTGAGCGTCGCTCTCGACGCCGGCGTCTCACCCGAGACGCTCCGCAAGATCGAGTCGGGTCGCGTGGCGACTCCGGCATTCTCTACGATCGCAGCCATCGCCGGGGTGCTGCACCTGTCGCTCGACACCGTCTGGGCGGAGATCGAGCCGCTCGCCCGCGAGCGCAGCAACACGCGCGTCGCCTCCTGACACCGCGGGCGCACGAGCGCGCGCGTGTTCATGCCGCCCTCCCCCAACGCGAGGCGCCGTCGAACCTGGCGCGACCGCCGAGTCTCGGCGTTCGATCCGGATCGACATACGGCGGAGGAATGAACCATACCCGCGCGTCGACCCCAACGCCGTCGATGTCGATCTCCCACCCGTTGTCATGGATTCGGTGGTGACAGGTCTCGCAGAGTAGTACTCCGTTCGACAGATCAGTCGGCCCGCGATCGCGACTCCACCATTCGATATGGTGCGCTTTCGTCATCTCAGGTGGAAGGCCGCACATCGCGCAGCCGCCATCTCTCTCGACCAGCGCGAGACGCTGGGCCCGCGTGAACAATCGCTTTTCTCGACCCCAATCGAGGATCTGACTGTCGCTTCCCAGAACGCAGGGGATCACACCGCCGTTCGCCGCCATGCGCCGGGCACTGCCGGCGCTGATGCGCGGGCCGATCCCATCGACCTCGGCCGATCCGCCACCCGAGGCGAGGTCAGCGAGGGTGATGCGCACGACCACCGTCGCACCGGCGAGCGGAACGCGGTTGCTCTCGCAACCGAGAACATGCGAACAGAACAGAGAGAGGCCGTCAGCCTGCAGCATAGGCACGGTGCGGCGATCAGCGTCCGGCGCGTCGGGATCCACAGCATCCTTCCGCGCCGCGAACGCCGCCGACACGTAGCCACGCAGCGCCGCGACGATAGGGGCGCCGGTCTCGGCGTCGAAGCATCCGGAGAGATGGAGCATCCCATCACGCTCGAACATCGTGAGTGAGCGACGGCTCCGCCTCTCGTCATCGCGCGGCGCGGTGCTGTCGGGGTCGATGCGCGCCTCTGCGCGTTCGACGAGCTTTCTCACATCATCGAGAGAGAGGCCGACGGCTGCGGCCGTCAGAGTGCGTTCTGCTTCGGCGATCCGCTCGGCGCCTGCCTTCACGCGGCAGCGCTCGAGCAGCGCGACGATCAGCGCCGCGGCCTGGATGCCCAGCTCACCCGCCTCCAGCGCTGTGCGGATCGCGGGATACCTGGCCGGCAGCCTGGCGCCGAGAAGGTCGGTGCGCGGCGCGGTCGCCGCACCCACGGCGATCAGACGACTGGCGTCACCTCGGCCCACACCAGAGGTCGCCGCGATGAGAGTGACCGGCGATCGGTATCCCTGCTGCTTCGCGAGACCTTCTGAGCCGAGCTCAGTGCGCGATTCATGCGCGATAGCGGCGGCGACGTCAGCATGCATGGCAGCCAACCGCCGACTCATGTCTCCGATCACTTCGTTCACGGCGAGCAACTGCTGTCGGTCGAGATCGATCGCGTCGTCGCAGCCAGCGCACGCGGCATCGAGGCGGGACAACGCCTCGTGCAGATCGGTGAGCTTCGACATGCCCTAATTTTACCAAGAACGAACCCGACATTCGAAGTTTTGTTCGAATGCATTCAGGCATTTCGGCATATCGCCGAGAGGGGCAGAAGGAAGGTGCGAAGGGGGTGGAACGCGGAAGGAACGAAGCGGAAGGAACGAATGAGGAAGGAACGAATGGGAAAGGAGCGAATCGAGAAGGGACGAACCGGAAAGGAACGAATCGAGAAGGAACGAACCGGGGATACAAACGAACCAGGAACGAACGAACCAGGAACGAACGAACCAGGAACGAACGAGCCGGAGAGCGAACGAGCGAACATGAGCGCAGCGGACCCCTGGGACCAGACGCGAGACGGCTCGCCCTGCCCACCTACCCCCTCAGCACCGACTCCAACAACCCCGGGAAGCGAGCGTCCAGATCGTCACGCCGGAGCGTCAGCATCCGCCGTCTCCCATTGGGCTCGTTACGGATGACGCCGGCCTCTCGCAAAACCTTCATGAAGTGCGACTTGGTCGACTTCGGCAAGTCCGGATCCGTCGCGTGGCATGCCGCCATGTCTAGCGGCCCGTCGACGAGCTGCCGCGCGATGGCCAGGCGCTCCGGATCACTGAGCGCGAAGAGCACGTCGGTGAGCTGAATCTCGGAGCGATCCGGGTGCGGGAGTTCGCCAGGCATAGTTCGAGAATAGTTGAACTATTGCGGAATGGCGAGTACGCTCCAACAGTTCGATGATTCTCGAACCACAGAGGAGCTCGCATGACCATCACCGCGCCGATCGGCACACAAGCTGCAGCCGCAAAGAGGACCCGCTTCGGCTTCGCCCTGGCGGTCGTCGCCCAGATCGCGATGATGATCGGCGCCAGCGCGCCCTCGCCGTTCTATCCCGTGCTCGCGCAGGACATCGGCTTCGACTCCGTCGTCATCAGCGCCGTCTTCGCGGTCTATGCGATCGCCCTGCTGCTGACGCTTCTCAGCGCCGGATCGCTCTCCGACCACATCGGCCGCCGCCCCGTCGCGATCACTGGTCTCCTCCTCCTCGCCGCGAGCATGCTGCTGTTCTGGCACGCGGACACAGTCGCGACGCTCATGCTCGCCCGCATCCTCCAGGGCATCGCGAGCGGTGCGCTGATCTCGACCCTCTCGGCATCCGCTCTGGATCTCGCCCCGAAGGGTCGCGCGAGTATCGCGGCACTCTGGAATGCACTCTCCCCCGGGATCGGCCTCGCCCTCGGCGCCCTCATCTCCGGCATCGCCCTCGATGTGACGGGCGAGCCGCTGCTCGACGTCTTCCTCCCGCTCTCGGTCGTCTACGTCGTGCTCGCAGGGCTCGTGCTGCTGACACCCGAGACCGCGCCGCTTCGTCCCGGTGTACTGGCGTCGCTCAGCTTCAAGCTCTCCATCCCGTCCGTCATCCGCGCGGACTTCTGGCGCGGAGCTCCCGCCATCATCGCGGGCTGGGCGACCGGCGGACTCTTCCTCTCCCTCGGCGCGACCATCGTCCGCACCGAGCTCGGAGGTGAGGCCCACACCTGGCAGGGCCTCTCGGTCGCGATGCTCGCCGGCGTCGGCGCCATCGCCGCCTTCGTCATGCGTCGGCGCAGCCCCCGCACGACCGTCGTCTTCGGCACGGCAGCGCTCGCCATCGGCACGGCCGTGTCGCTCGTCGCGCTCGGATTCGAGTCGCTCCCCTTCTACCTCGCCGCCACCGCCATCACGGGCATGGGCTTCGGCACCGCGTTCGCGGGTGTCGTCGGCTCACTCGCTCCGCGCATCCCCTCGACGCAGCGCGCCGACACGTTCGCGGTCATCTACCTCTTGGCGTACCTCGCGTTCGGCGTCCCGGCCGTGATCGCCGGCATCCTGGTCGGATCGTTCGGGCTCGAAGCCGTGGTCATCGGATACGGCGTGATCGTCATCGTCCTTGCCGCCACGGCACTCGTGCTGCGCGTGCGCCGGGCGGCCTGAGGGGCACGACTCGAGGGGCACCGCGTCGGGCGGCCTGAGGGGCACGTCTCGAGCGGCACCCCTTCGGGCGGAGATCACCCGGTCGGGCGGAGATTCCGAAGGAATTCCTCAGCCCATCACCGAGAACTCCGCCCGACAGGGTGCGCAGAACATAACCAACGGATGCCCGGGCCGGCTCATCGCCCCGCGAGCAGCTCCCGCAGCCGCGCGGCCTCACCCTCCGGCATCCCATACCCGTGTTCAGCCGCGGGATACTGACGCCCCCGCACCTCGCTCGCGTACGCCGCAACTCCCTCGACCGCCGCAGTCCGCAGATCGGCGTACCGCTTCACGAACTTCGCGGCCCCGCCGGCGTGAATGCCCAGCAGGTCGTGGAAGACGAGCACCTGCCCGTCGGCATCCGCTCCCGCACCGATCCCGATCACGGGGATGCGCAGCAGCGGCATGAGCGCAGCCGTCACCTCGGACGGCACGGCCTCGATCACGAGCACCGAGACTCCGGCATCCTGCAGCGCGAGGGCGTCGTCGATCACGGCTAGCGCTGCCTCGGCCGTGCGCCCCTGCGCGCGGTAGCCGCCGAGAGCGGTGGCGGTCTGCGGGGTGAGCCCGACATGTCCGACGACCGGGATACCGGCATTCACGAGCGCCCGTGCGCGGTCGACCGTCGTGCCGCCGCGCTCGATCTTCACGAGGTCGACGCCCGCCTCCTTGATGAAGCGCTGGGCGGTGGCCAGGGCGAGCTCATCAGACGCCTCGTACGACCCGAACGGCAGATCGCCGACGAGCAGCGGCCTGGTGAGCCCGCGCCGTACGGCCTTCGTCAGCATCAGCATCTCGTCAATCGTGACGGGCACCGTGCTGTCATAGCCGAGCACGACCATGGCTGCCGAGTCGCCGACGAGCACCATGTCGACGCCCGCGGCCTCGACGATCTGCGCGCTCGGGTGGTCGTAGGCCGTGACCATGACGATGGGCTCGCCGGCATCCTTCTTCGCCGCGAGCGAGGTCACGGTCACGCGCTTCTGGGGCGCCGCGTGCGCAGTCATCGCGCGCCCACCAGCTCTCCGACGGCCGCATCGACCTGGATGATCGCGTTGTCCCGGTCGACGTGCACGACGACCGGCTCGTAGTCGACGAGCTCTTCGCGGGAGTAGTCGGCGTAGGAGATGACGATGATCGTGTCGCCGGTGTGCACGAGGCGGGCGGCGGCCCCGTTGACCTGCATGACGCCGGATCCGCGTTCGCCGACGAGCGTGTAGGTCTCGAAGCGGGATCCGTTGTTGACGTCGACGACGTGCACCTGCTCGTGCGGCAGGATGTCGGCGGCCTCGAGCAGGTCGGGATCGATCGTGATCGAGCCGACGTAGTTGAGGTCGCTGCCGGTGATGGTCGCGCGATGGATCTTCGACTTCAGCATGGTTCGTCGCATCAGGCGCTCGCTCTCAAGAGGTGGTTGTCGATCAGTCGGGCCGCGCCGACGCGGGCGGCGACGAGGAGCAGGGCTCCGCGGTCGGTGCGATCCACGGGCTCTAGGGTCTCGGCATCCCGGAGTTCCAGGTACTCGGGCTCGATCCCCGCGTCCGTCAGCGCGGCGAGGGCGGCGGAGCGGATGCTGTCGCCGTCGCGCTCCCCGGATTCGTGCACGGCCGAGGCAGCCTTGAGTGCGCGACTCAACGCGGTCGCCTGCACGCGGGCCGCCGGATCGAGATAGACGTTGCGCGAGCTCATCGCGAGGCCGTCCGGTTCGCGCACGATGGGGCAGGCCTCGATCCGGACGTCGAGGTCGAGGTCGCGGACGAGCCGGTGGACGACGAGCACCTGCTGCGCGTCCTTCTGGCCGAAGTAGGCGACGTCGGGCTTCACGATTCCGAACAGCTTCGTGACGACGGTCGCGACACCGTCGAAGTGGTGGGGTCCGCGGATGGCTCCGTCGAGCACCTCCGAGACTCCCGCGATGTGGATCGAGGTCGAGAAGCCGTCGGGGTAGATCTCCGACGGCGCCGGCGCGAAGAGGATGTCGGCACCCTCGGCCTCGGCGAGCGCCGCATCGCGCGCTTCGTCCCGCGGGTAGGTGCTGAGGTCTTCGTTCGCGCCGAACTGGGTCGGGTTGACGAAGAGCGAGACGACGACGAGCCCGTTCTGGTCGCGCGCCGCACGCATGAGGGAGAGGTGCCCCTCATGGAACGCACCCATCGTCGGGACGAGTCCGATGCTGCGACCTGCGGCGCGGGCGTCACGCACCGCGGCCCGCACCTCGGCGATCGTACGGAGGATCTTCATTCGTTCCTTCTCGCGATGTCTCGGGTCGCCGCGGCGAGCGCGTCGAACAGATCGGGGAATCGGGCGGATGCCGCGCGCTGCCGTTCGACGGTGGCCTCATCTCCTCGGGCGATGGGCCCGGTGAGGACGGACGCCGCGCCGGATGCCGTCCAGTTCTCGACCGTCCGTCGGACGAGTGGTGCGAGGTGCTCCCGACCGACGCCAGCATCCCGCCCTAACTGCTCGGCGGCGTCGAGCACGGTCAGCACGAAGTTCGAGGCGAAGGACGCCGCCGCGTGATAGCCCGCGCGGTGTTCGTCGTCGATGCGGAAGGGGCTCGCGCCGAGCGCCTCCGCGAGCTGCCGCGCCACCGCGAGGTCGTCGTCGGTGCGTCCGTCGATCGCGGCACCGATCCCGCGGAACACTTCGGGCGTCTCGGTGCCGGTGAACGTCTGCAGCGGGTGGATGCTGAAGTCGACGTCATCGAGCGGGGTCGCACCCGACACGTGTGCGACGAACCGCGCGTGGGGCCGAACGGCGAAAGCCAGCGCCGGGATCGCGGCATCCGGAACGCAGAGGATCGCGATGTCGGCATCCGGCATCTGATCGTCGCGACGAAGCGGCCCGAGGACGACGACCCCTGCAGCGCGCAGCGCCCGCGCGAGGACGCCACCGAGTCGGCCGGCGCCGACGACGGCGATGGTCGCGTGGGGGAGGATATCCATGGGATTCGGGTCGCTTTCGAGGTCGGCGCAGATGCGTCGAGTATCCGCCCGTAGGGCCCTTGTCGCCAAACCGAATGACATAACGGCCATCGTTTGAGCAAAATGAACATGCACATAGACAACCAACAAGCACGCAGGCTATGCATAGTGATGAAACCGGCTTCCGCCGATCAACGCCAAGCGTGCCACCTCGCGCATCGGTGACGTCACCCGACCGAACACATCCGCAGACAACATCGAGAGCCGTTCACTCAGCCCATCGACGACAGCCACCGGTGAGTGACCACGACCCGACAGATCGAACTCGACAGGAGGTTCAGCGACCACTTCCCGAGCCTCACTCACGGCCTGAGGCAGGTCGGCGAGGTGCTGGACGGTCCCATCCGCGATGGCCAGGAGCGCGGCCGCTTCACCTGTCCGATCCTCACGCATGTAGTACGACGATCGATGGTCCTCTGGATCCAGGATCAGGTGCGCCAAGAAGTCCAGCGTGTGCATCGTCGGAACAACCATCCGACGGCCCATGGTGGTCGGCACCACCCGGCCCTTGAACCGTCGAACGAACCGAGCCGTCCGAGCGAGGGACACCAGGGCCTGTCCGCGTGCTCTCATCTCCTGCGCCGATCCGCGCCAACCCAACGCCTCGGAAAGCCGGTGAGCGTCGGCATCCGACATCCATCCGTTCTCCGCGTCCTGCGGGAGCCCGGCGTCTCCGATCATCTCGACCAGCCGCGCCAGAGGGACGAGAGCCGACTCGGCCTCCGAGTAGTCCGGCGACGCGTTGCGGATCAGGTCGAGGCCATCGACATGGGCGAGCAGCGCCAGACGCCTGGCCGGCGTCAGCGCGTGAGCCAGCGACGCGAGAGGCGACCCGTCCGGGATGCCGGGGCTCGCTGACCAGAGATCGCCGTCGTCGAAGTAGGGCTGCACCACACCGTGCGCGCGGAGCAGCTCTCGGTTCACGGCATCCGCGTCGAATGGCGCCGCATCCGTCAGCCAGCTTCCACCGAGAGCTGGAGCTGGTGATCCTGCCGGCCCCGAGACCGTGAGCCAGGGCGTCCCCAGGGCCGGGACGTCCACCGGCGTAACGACGACACGAGGGTCGAACGGAAGCGGCGGCATCTCCTCCGCGGAAGGAACCGACGGCCACGGGTACGCGTACGGCTCGGCGTGATGGCAGTGGTCGAAGCCATCCGTGTGCACGTGTTCCGAGGGATCGAGACCGAGACTGAGGCAGTACGCCTCGACGACCCACTCGAGCGGCGCTCTGGTCGGCAGTTCGATCACGCGATCCGCGTCAGGGCGGCCGTCGACCGTGAGCTCGACGCGCATGAAGGTGGGCATTCGCACAGGGATCTGAATCGTCATGCGAGCGAGGCTAGGAACCGGTCCCGACACCGGCGGGCCGCGGCCCCGGACCCTGTGGACAACGAGGTCCGGCCCACAGCCAGTGCAGAGAAGCACGCGCACGAAGCCCGGGCTACCCTTGACTGTTCGGCCTTCCTCTCAGGCCCCCTGCTCTGGAGCATCCCCATGTCTGCATCTGCGATCGATGATCGTGCCCGCTATCGCGCGAATCCGACGGTCTTCCAGGCGCTGAAGAGCCCTCGGATGCTGACCCGCGAGGTCCTGGCGGGGCTCGTCGTCGGGCTCGCGCTGATCCCGGAGGCGATCGCGTTCTCGGTGATCGCGGGCGTCGACCCGAAGGTGGGCCTGTTCTCGTCGTTCATCATGGCGGTGTCGATCGCGTTCCTCGGTGGGCGTCCGGCGATGGTGACGGCCGCGACCGGGGCGGTGGCGCTCGTGATCGCGCCCGTCGCGCCGACATATGGCATGGACTACTTCATCGCGACGGTGATCCTCGCGGGCGTCTTCCAGGTGATCCTCGGGGTTCTCGGCGTCGCGAAGCTCATGCGGTTCATCCCGCGGAGCGTCATGGTCGGGTTCGTGAACGCGCTCGCGATCTTCGTCTTCAGCTCGCAGTTCCCACAGCTGATCGATGTGCCGTGGCTGGTGTATCCGCTGGTGGCGCTGGGAATCGTCGTGATGATCGTGATGCCGAAGATCACCAAGGTCGTGCCGGCGCCGCTCGTGTCGGTGATCATCGTGACCGCGGTCGTGCTGATGATGGGCATCACGGTGCCGACGGTCGGCGACCAGGGCGAGCTGCCGCGGAGCCTGCCGTCGCTGTTCCTGCCCAACATCCCGTGGACGTGGGAGACGTTCGGCATCATCGCGCCGTTCGCGCTCGGGGTCGCACTGGTCGGGCTCATGGAATCGCTGCTCACGGCGAAGCTCGTCGACGAGATCACCGACACCCACTCGAACAAGACGCGCGAGTCGTGGGCGCAGGGCGTCGCGAACATGCTGTCGGGCTTCTTCGGCGGCATGGGCGGATGCGCGGTCATCGGCCAGACCATGATCGGCGTCAAGGCGTCCGGAGCGCGGACCCGCATCTCGACGTTCTGTGCCGGTATCTTCCTGTTCCTCCTGGTCGTCGTGTTCGGCGACTTCGTCGGCACGATCCCGATGGCGGCGCTCGTGGCGGTCATGATCATGGTCGCGATCGGAGCGTTCGACTGGCACAGCGTGAAGCCCTCGACGCTCAAGCGGATGCCGAAGAGCGAGACGTTCGTGATGGTCGCCACCGTCGTGCTCGTGCTGCTGACGCACAACCTCGCGATCGGCGTCGTGGGCGGGGTGCTCGTCGCCTCGGTGCTGTTCGTGCGGCGTGTGGCGCACTTCGTGTCGGTGTCGCGGACGGTCGTCGATGACACCGTGGTCTACGTCGTCGACGGGGAACTGTTCTTCGCGTCCAGCAACGACCTGACGACGATGTTCTCGTATACCGAAGATCCGTCGTCTGTCGTCATCGATCTGACGGGGTCGCACATCTGGGATGCGTCGACCGTCGCCGCGCTCGACGCGATCGAGACGAAGTACGACGCGCTCGGGAAGACGGTCGAGATCGTCGGGATGAACGAGAGCAGCCAGCGGATGCGGGGAAGGCTGACCGGCGGGTTCGAGTAGCCGGCGTCGGTCGTTGAGCGAGCGAAGCGAGACGAAACGCGCCACCGCGTGTTCAGATCTTCAGTCCGCGACGACCTCGACCTTGAAGCCCGCCGAGTTCTCCAGCCATCCCGCGTAGTGATCGGGCCCGCCGGCATGCGGATATCGCTCCTGATAGAGCGGTCGCCACCCATGAGCGGAAGCGGCGGCCATCAGTTCGTCGACCCGTTCCGCAGCCCCACTCTTGAATGCGAGGTGGTTGACCCCCGGCATCCGGCGTTCGTGCGTGGATCCCACGGTGTTCGGCGAGGTCGTCAGCGTGAGGTAGGCGCCGCCCGCCTCCCACGACTGCCCCTCATCCCACTCACTGAGAAGCGTGAATCCGACCCGCTCGAGGAACCAGCCCCATTCGGCCTTCGCCTGTTCGAGATCGACGACCCACACTTCGACGTGATGGAAACCCGGCATCCATCCAGTCTGTCATCGGCTGGTCGCATCACCCGGTGCGACGTCACTCCAGGATTCCCCGCACCTCGCCGATCGACCGGCCGAACACGAGCCTGGCGACACGAGCCCCAAGCTCTGAAGTCACCTGCACGACGGTCGCCCCGTGAGACACCCACCGACCAGCCTGTTCATTGAGGTCGAGCCCCGGACGCAACTCGACATCCGGTAGATCGAGGCGTCCCGCGGCGACGCGAGCGGCAGCGCCGAGCATCCCGACGAGCCAGGCCTCGCCGAGCGCGTGCGGACGGATCGATGCGCGCGGCCCGCCGGAGCCAACGAACACCTGCAGCATCGTGTCGGCGCGTTGCACCGTCCACGCCTCTCCGTGGTGCGTGAACTTGCAGGCGACATCGGCGTGCAGAGTGACCTCGGCACCGTGACCCCTAAGAGCCTCGATGCACTCGACGCTCAGGAGCTTGGCCGGGATTTCGCGTTCGCGGCGACGCAGTTCGGCGGCGTACTTCTCCCGTGCGATCGGCGCATACTCGGCTTCGAGATCGTAGAGGTGAGCGGGAGCGCCCGCGGCGAGACGGTCGAAGAGCCACGCGGGGTCGATCTGCAGGAAATATCGGAAGAAGACGTCGACCGGTCCGCGACGCAGCTTCCGGTCGGCGACCAGCAACTGGACGCCGTGATCCACCGACCACACGGCGGCGACCCCACCGTCGACGACGGCGACCCACGACC
Source organism: Actinomycetota bacterium (assembly GCA_037033365.1). Lineage (GTDB taxonomy): Bacteria > Actinomycetota > Actinomycetes > Actinomycetales > Microbacteriaceae > Microbacterium. The sequence continues at coordinate 21,258 of JAZBLS010000027.1, forward strand.
ACCCTTTCGACCTGATCTCGGGCGCACTCGTCTCGAGTGCGGCGCTAAGACGTGTGCCGCGGCGAACCGTCAGTACACCGGCATGGGACCTCATGTCGTCGCCCATGGCGACGCTGTCGCGGTCGACTCGAAGCTCGACGGCACTCAGGAACACGGGGACGGCGCGACTCAGCCGATCGCGGCCTGGATCTGCCCCGCGAGCTTCTCGACGGCCTTGCGATTCTTCACGCCGTCCATCAGCGCGGCCGGACGGTTGTGGTGCACGTCGAGGGTCAGATGCACATCAGAGCCGGATGCCGCGGGCGTCGTGATCGCACGACCCAGGAGCTCCCAGTTCAGCAGCGTCTTCTTCGTCTGGAAGTCGATCGTGCTGGCATCGGGCGCCTGGCCCAGGATCTTGGCCTTGTTGTCGGCGAGCACGCGCTGGACGGCAGCCGCCGTCGTCGCGGCATCGGCGCTCGAGTGGAAAGTGGTGGTTGCAGCAGAAGACATCGTGATCCCCCTCCGGTCATGGTGTGCGACCCACCCTAGCGAAGCCGCTCGCAGCGCTCGCAAGCCCGAGGGCAAGACGGACGACCGCACCCATGAACCGTTCACCTCACCGCCTGGCCGCGTTCATCTCAAGCACCTATCTTGAGTGCGGTCGCGCGAACGCGGATATAGAACTGCCAGATCATTGTGCGAACACCACAAATCCGAGGTAGTGTCGAACCGACACACCTCGATGACGAGAAAGGGCGACCATGGTCGACATCCGAAAGAAGCGCTGGTCTCTCCTGGGAATCGCGGCGATCGCCGCCGTGACCCTCACCGGATGCTCGGGCGGCAGCACCGAGACCGACGGCGGCTCGACCGAGGGCGGCTCCGACGAGACGCTCATCGTCTACACGAACTCCAACAGCGACGGCCGCGGCGAGTGGATCACCGAAAAGGCCGCGGATGCCGGAATCGACATCGAGATCGTGGGCCTCGGCGGCGCCGACCTCACGAACCGCATCATCGCCGAGAAGAACAACCCCGTCGGCGACGTCGTGTTCGGCCTGAACAACATGTTCTTCGAGCAGCTCAAGGCCGAAGAGGCGATCACCGCTTACGAGCCCGAGTGGAGCGGAGAGGTCCCACAGGATGCCGGCGACCCGGCCGACGGCGCGTTCTGGCCGCTCGTCGAGCAGGCGATCGTCACGGTCTACGACGAGAACCGCATCACCGACGCCCCCTCCGACGAGGAGGAGCTGTGGACCGACGAGGAGTACGCCGGCCGCTACGAGGTCAACCCCGCGCTCGGCCAGGCCACTCCGCAACTCGTGCTCGCCAGCATCCTGTCTCGTCACCTCGACGAGGACGGTGACCTCGGCGTCAGCGACGAGGGCTGGGACCTGGTGAAGTCGTACTACGCCAACGGCTCTCCCGCCGTGGAGGGCACGGACCTCTACGCCCGCATCACGCGCGACGAGATCGACTACGGCGTGCTCCCCTCGAGCGGCATCGCTGCCCGTGACGAGGAGTACGGCACCACCACCGGCATGATCGTGCCCGAGTACGGCGTGCCCTACGTGACCGAGCAGATCGCGCAGATCAACGGCACCGGCAACGAGGCGAAGGCCCAGGAGTTCATCGACTGGTTCGGCAGCGCCGAGGTGCAGGGCGAGTTTGCGGCCGAGTTCAACTCGATGCCCGTAAACGAGGGCGCGGTCGAGCAGGCCAACCCGGAGGTCGTCGAGCTCATGGGCACCCTCGACCGCCAGGACATCGACTTCGGCTTCGTGAGCGAGAACCTCGGCGCGTGGGTCGAGAAGGTCACGCTCGAGTACATCGGCTGACCCCGCCCCGACACCGCACAGCATCCAGGACGACCGGAAAGACGCCATGATCCGCTTCGACGATGTCGAGGTCGCGTTCGGCGACCACCGTGCGGTCTCGCACCTCGATCTGGAGATCCAGGAGGGTGAGTTCTTCACCCTCCTGGGCCCCTCCGGATGCGGCAAGACCACCGCCCTCCGCGCCCTCGCCGGGTTCGTCGAACCTACCGGCGGGCGCATCCACATCGCCGGCCGCGACGTCACGCGCGTGCCCAGCGAGAAGCGCGGCGTGGGCATGGTGTTCCAGAACTACGCCCTCTTCCCTAGCATGAACGTGCGCGAGAACATCGCGTTCGGACTGTCGATCCAGAAGACGCCGAAGGCCGAGCAGCGCCGCCGCGTCGACGAGGTCGCCGACCGCACCGGACTCGCGCTCTCGCAGCTCGAGAAGAACGTGTCGGAGCTCTCGGGCGGCCAGCAGCAGCGCGTCGCCATCGCCCGCGCGCTCGCGCTGACCCCCAGCATCCTGCTGCTCGACGAGCCGCTGTCGAACCTCGACGCGAAGCTCCGCGTGCAGCTGCGCGAACAGCTCAAGGACCTCCAGCACGAGGTCGGCGTGACGACGGTCTACGTCACGCACGACCAGGAGGAGGCGCTCACTCTCAGCGACCGCATCGCAGTGCTCGACGCCGGCACGCTGCAGCAGGTCGGCACCCCCGAGGAGATCTACGACCGCAGCGCGACGCCGTTCGTCTGCCGATTCATCGGCGAGAACAACCGGCTCAGCCCGGCGCAGCTCGTCAGCCTCGGCGGCGGACTGGATGCCACGGCCGAGAGCTACGTGCGCCCCGAGAAGCTGCACCTGGCGGATGCCGGTGACAGCTCAGCGGCACCGGCCGCCCTCGAGGGGACGATCGTCGACCGCACCTATCACGGCAGCCACAGCGTGTACACGGTGAGGGCAGAGGATGCCCCGCTCCGCGTCAGCGTCCCCACGGCCGCGAGCGCCCGCCAGTGGAACCCGGGCGATGCCGTGCGCGTCGACGTCGACCCGCGGTGGATCCTGCAGTACCCGGCGGCGTGACATGTCCGACGCCCAGAAGCCCCTAGACCCCGCGGTCCCGCCGTCTGCAGCCATGACCGGAGGCGCAGGCGCCCTGACGACCGAAGCCGTCGTCGAGGAGCAGACGTC
>JAZBLS010000028.1:0-22343 GCA_037033365.1 Actinomycetota bacterium
GCCCCACGCACCGGGCACGATTTCGGAGATGGCGACCGCCGCGCCGAGGCGGCACCGGTCGCGCCCGGCGTGTCGCCCGCGGCATCCGAATCTGTGCCCGCCGGCAGCGCCGCGGCATCCGAATCTGTGCCCGCCGGCAGCGCCGCGGCATCCGAATCCGTGCCCGCCAGCTGGCGGGAGTCCGTCGACGTCGCCGCCGCACGCGCCTACGACGAGGGCGACGAACTCGCACCCGACGGCCGCCTCGACCCCCGGTCGGCCGCCCGCCGCATCGCCGAACTGCTGCCGGAGGACCGTGTGGTCGTGTCCGACGGCGGCCACTTCATCGGGTGGGCGAACATGTACTGGCCGGTCGCGGCGCCCGATCGGATGATGATGGTGGGCACCGCATTCCAGTCGATCGGCCAGGGGTGGCCCAGCGTCGTCGGCGCGGCCCTCGCCCGCCGGGAGTCGACGATCGTGCTGACCTCGGGCGACGGCGGCGGGCTCATGGCGATCGCCGACCTCGAATCCGCCGTGCGCGCCGCCGCGGGGCGTGGCATCGCGGTGATCTGGAACGACGCCGCGTACGGGGCCGAGATCAACCTCTACGGCCTCAAGGGGCTCGCCGAGGCGCCGATGCGCATCCCCGAGGTCGACTTCGCGGCGTTCGGTGCGGCGGTCGGCGCCGAGGGCGTCGTCGTGAAGACACTCGACGACCTCGACCGCCTCGCGACCTGGAGCACCGAGGACCCGGCGACGCGACGCTTCCTCCTGCTCGATCTGCGCATCTCCGGCGACGTGATCGCGCCGTACCAGCAGGAGATCATCCGTGTGAACTCGTAGCGGCGTGCGGGTCGGCGGCGCTCGATAGGCTCGCACCATGGCCCCCGAACCCCTCGTCCTCCGCTACAGCGCCTTCGCCGCCACACCTGACGGCGGCAATCCCGCGGGAGTGGTGCTGGACGCCGGCGGGCTGAGCGACGAACGGATGCTCGAGATCGCCGCCGAGGTCGGATACTCCGAGACCGCGTTCGTCGTGGCGCGGTCGGCCGATGCTCCGCGGTATCGCGTGCGGTACTGGTCGCCGGCCGCCGAGGTGCCGTTCTGCGGACACGCGACGGTCGCCACCGCCGTCGCGCTCGCCGAGCGGGACGGCGCCGGGGACGTCGTGTTCGACACGGATGCCGGAGCGGTCGCGCTGCACTCGACGGACGACGATGACCTCGGTGTCACGGTGTCCTTCACGAGCGTCGAGCCGCAGGTCCGCGACCTCGATCCGGGCATCCTCGCCGAGCTGCTCCGCCTCCTGGGTCTCGCGACGTCCGACCTCGATCCGCGGTTCCCGCCCAAGGAGGTCTTCGCCGGCAACTGGCATCCCGTCGTCGTCCTCGAGGACCGCGAGCTGTTCGACCAGTTCCGCTTCTTCCCCGCAGACGTCGCCACGCTCATGCGCGCGCAGGGGTGGCTCGGCACGGTCACGGTGCTGCACGCCGGCAGCGCGACCGAGTTCGACGCCCGCAACCTCTTCCCGGTGGGTCGCATCACGGAGGATCCGGCGACCGGCTCCGCCGCGGCATCCGTCGGCGCGTACCTCCGCGACCTCGGGCACCCGGAGCGCAGAATCCTCATCCATCAGGGCCAGCACGTGCGGCGGCCGAGCCTCCTGACCGTCACGATCCCCGAATCCGGCGGCATCGAGGTGTCGGGCGGCGCGACGCGCATCGGCTGAGCCCGCCGCCGCCCCCACTTCTGCGGCCCGGTCCAACTTCTGCGGCCCCGACCCTGCGCTCCAGGCCGCAGAACTTCGCGCTGGCCGCGAAACCTGACGCGCGACGGCATCGGTTACCCTTCGGGGATGCCTGCCATCCGGAACATCGCCGTCGGTCTGCCCATCAAGGACGGTCACGTGCTCGCGCTCGAGGGACGGGATGAGACCCGCGGCCTCGACTTCCTGCGCGCGATCGGCGGTGGCATCGAATTCGGAGAGACCGCGGTGGAGGCGCTGCACCGCGAGTTCATGGAGGAGCTCGCGGTGCGACTCGAGGCGACGGCACCGCTCGGCGTGTTCGAGAACATCTTCACGTACGAGGGCACACCCGGGCACGAGATCGCCCACGTCTTCGCGGTCTCCTCGTCCGAGCTCGATGCCGTTCCGCTGGATGCGGAGCTGCGGATCCTCGATCAGGGCAGTCCGGTGCGCTGGATCCCGATCGCGGACATCCGCTCCGGTGCGCGCATCCTGTTCCCGACGGGCGCGCCCGAAGGCCTCGCGACCCTCACCGAAGACTGAGCGCCACCTTCTGCGGCCAAGGGCAACTTCTGCGGCCCGAACCCGCGCCTCGGGGCCGCAGAAGTTGCAGATGGCCGCAAAACGCGAACGCGAACGCCCGCGCCGCGCCCGCACCCGCGCTCAGGCGGTCGCGGCGTAGTCCGGCAGTTCCTGCAGCGTCCAGGTGTTGCCGTCGGGGTCGTCGAACCACACGAAGCGACCCCACCCCATGTCCTCGACGCCCCTGGTCGTCACGCCGAGCGCGTCGAGCTGGGCCTTCGCCTCATCGGCGTTCGGCACCACGACCTGAATCGTCTTCTGCTGACCCGGCTCGAGCGGGATCTCGAGACCGGTGCCGAACGCGATCGAGCACGCGGAGCCCGGAGGCGTCATCTGCACGAAGCGGAGGCCTTCCGTCGGCGTCTGATCGTGATCGGGGTTGAAACCGATCTTGGTGTAGAACTCCTTCGAACGGTCGACGTCCGTCACCGGCACGAAGATGAGCTCGATCTTCCAGGTCATGACACACACCCTTCTGGCGAGCGTCGTCGCCCGTCCGGGTCCCAACGTACGCGGGGCCTCGGACATCGCACCAGGCCTTCGGATCGCAAGGACCGCGCACCCGATCAGGATGCCGGGAGCAGTGCCCCCTCGAAGAACGCCTCCAGCTCGTCGACGCCGCCGACACCGCCGAGCGGGAAGATCCCCGCGACGTACTGATCCGGCCGGACCACCACGACGACACCGTCCCGAGACAGCTCACGCGCCTCGAAGATGTCGACCGCGGTCCACTTCGACGGCCCCGCGGCGTAGACCTTCTCCCAGTCGGTCAGACCGAGCGGTCCGGTCTTCGGCTGGAAGAGCGCAGGAGCCGTGGTGACCTCGATCTCCTCATAGGGCTGCGGGTACACGGCCTTCACGTCGAACACGGCATCCTGATCGGCATCCGCCGGAGTGAAGCGCGCGAACACGGGCGCCGCCCGCTCCGCCCACGCGGCGAGCGCCGAGCCCTCCCGGTCGCCGAACGCGTAGACGCGCCACCGGCCGTCGGCCTTGGCGTGGTGCCCGAGGTGCACGGCGTTTCCGTCGCCGACACGCACCACCTCCGCGGACTTGAAGCGCTTGCCGATCGGGAACCCCGCCGCGAGCGCCTGGTAGGCGTCCGACCCGGTGATCATCGACGCCGTGTACTGCGTCATGAAGCCGGAGGGGAACTCCGCGGTGGCGAGGTAGTACGTGGCGAGGTCGCCCGGATCCGTGATCTCCGAGGGCTTCCGTGCCATGAGCGAGGACCACTCGCGGTCGAAGTCGATGAGCTGCTGGGCGACGGGGCGCCGTTCGGCGCCGTACGTCGCCAGCAGCGCCTCCGGCGCGCGACCGGTGAGCACGGACCCGAGCTTCCAGCCGAGGTTGAAACCGTCCTGCATCGACACGTTCATGCCCTGACCGGCCTTGGCGCTGTGGGTGTGGCACGCGTCACCCGTGAGGAACACATGCGGAGTGCGGCCCGACCCGTCGACCACGTCGTCGAACCCGTCGGTGACGCGGTGCCCGACCTCGTAGACGCTGTGCCACGCGACCTCGCGGACGTCGAGCGTGTACGGGCTGAGGATCGCGTTCGCCTTCCGGATGATCTCCTCGATCGGCGTCTGCCGCACCCGATGATCGTCGTCGGCCGCGACCTCTCCGAGGTCGATGTACATGCGGCTGAGGTACCCGCCCTCGCGCGGGATGTGCAGGATGTTGCCCGCCTCCGAGTTGATCGCGCACTTGGTGCGCCAGTCGGGGAAGTCGGTGTTGACGAGCACGTCCATCACACCCCATGCGTGCGCGGCGCTGGCGCCGACATGCGTGCGACCGATCGCCTGGCGCACGCCGCTGCGCGCACCGTCGCAGCCGACGACGTACGTCGCGCGGATCGTGCGCTCCTCCCCCGCCCGCGCACCTGCGGTGTAGCGGATGCCGACCTCGACGGGGAACTCCCCCTCGTCGTGCACGGTCAGCCCGGTGAACTCGACGCCGTAGTCGGGAGCGATGCGACCGGGACCGTGGGCTGCAGCCTCGGCGAAGTAGTCGAGCACGCGGGCCTGATTCACGATCAGGTGCGGGAACTCGCAGATGTCGTAGGCGTAGTCCGCCGTCCGCGACGTCCGCACGATCCGGCCGGGGCTCTCGGGGTCGGGTCCCCAGAAGTTCATCCACCCGATGTTGTAGGCCTCCGCGATGATGCGCTCAGCGAAGCCGAACGCCTGGAAGGTCTCGACGCTGCGCGGCTGGATGCCGTCAGCCTGCCCCAGCACCAGCCGTCCCTCGCGCTTCTCGATGATGCGGGTCGTGACCTCGGGATACTGCGACATCTGCGCCGCGAGCAGCATGCCGGCAGGCCCCGAGCCGACGATCAGGACGTCGATCTCGTCCGGCAGGTCGTCCGGGCGGTCGGCGACCGCGGCCGGGAGGACGCGAGGATCCCCGGAGACATAACCGTGGTGGTGGAACTGCATCGTCGTCGATTCCTTCCGAGATTTCTCTCATTCTGCGCTTCCGTCGGCACGCCAGGGCGCGCCGACGGAAGCGGTTCCGCGAGTCAGGCCTTGGCGAGCCCGTAGATCGGGCTCACGGACTGCTCGTCCTCGTGGTCGGGGCCGAGTGGGATGCCGGAGCGGTCGCGCAGCAGCAGGGTCGCGACCAGACCGAGAACCGTCATGCCCGCGAGGTACCAGGTGACGGCCTGCGTCGACCCGGTCGCCTGCACGATCGCCGTCGCGATGGTCGGTGCGAACGCGCCGCCCGCGATGGCGCCGATCGCGTACGAGATCGAGACGCCGGAGAAGCGGATGCTCGCGGGGAACAGCTCGGTGTAGAGCGCGGCCTGCGGGCCGTAGGTGAAGCCGAGGCCGATCGTGAGGATCGCGAGACCCGCGAACAGCAGGCCGATCTCGCCCGTGTTGACCAGCGGGAACAGCGTGAAGACACCCACGAGCTGCAGGACCCAGCCGATGACGTACGTGGTGCGGCGGCCGATCCGGTCGGAGATCCACCCGGCGAGCAGCGTGGTGAGCAGCCAGGTCACGGCAGACCCCGCGACCGCCCACAGCACCGGACCGCGCTCGAGGCCGATCGGCCCCTCCGGGTTCGTCGCGTAGCCCTGGATGTAGCCGCCCGTCGTCATGTAGCCGACGGCGTTGTTGCCCGCGAAGACGAACGCGGCGATGATCACGAGCAGCAGGTGCCTGCGGAACAGCTGCACGATCGGCATCTTCGCCTTCTCCTTGCGCTCGGCGAGCTCGGTGAAGACCGGGCTCTCCTCGACCTTGCGGCGCACGTAGTAGCCGACGAGGATCAGCACGACGCTGAGCAGGAACGGGATACGCCAGCCCCAGATCGCGAACTGGTCACCGGGGGCCAGAGCGGTCATGAGCGCCATCACGCCGGAGGCGAGCAGCAGGCCCAGCGGAACGCCGATCTGCGGCGAGGCGCCGAAGATGCCGCGCCGGGTGCGCGGCGCGTGCTCGACGGCCATCAGCACCGCGCCGCCCCACTCACCGCCGGCCGAGATGCCCTGGATGATGCGCAGCAGCACCAGCAGGATCGGTGCGGTGATGCCGATCGCGTCGTACGTCGGCAGGATGCCGATGAGCGCGGTCGCCGCGCCCATCAGGATCAGCGTCCACATGAGCACGGTCTTGCGGCCCAGCTTGTCGCCGAAGTGACCGGCGAGGAATGCGCCGAGGGGACGGAAGAGGAAGCTCACGCCGACCGTGGCGAAGGCGATGATGGCGCTGTTCGCGCCCAGCGGCTCGAAGAACAGCTGGCCGAACACCAGGCCGACGGCCGTGGCGTAGATGAAGAAGTCGTACCACTCGACCGTGGTGCCGACGACGGTGGCGAACACGACGCGGCGCCGATCCGCCGGTGTCGCGATGGTTCCGGTGGGCGTGAACCCAGCCTGTGACTGCCCGCTCATGGGGGGTGTCTCCTTTGGTTGTGACTGCACTGTCACGGCTCGCGTACGAGGTGTCTTCGAGTTGCTTGCCGAGGGGTGAGACGATGATATATGATTTCGGATACGACGCACAAGGCGTCGACGACAGCGCGAGGAGGCGCCCCGTGACGGCATCCATCACCCGCCCCGGCAAGATCATCGCGATCCACCTGAGCTACGCCTCGCGTGCCGATCAGCGGGGCCGGCGGCCCGCAGCCCCCTCCTACTTCTTCAAGCCGACGAGTTCGGTCGGCGTCTCGGGCGGCACGGTCGAACGCCCCGCCGGCACCGAGCTGCTCGCGTTCGAGGGCGAGATCGCGCTCGTCATCGGCACCGCCGCGCGGCGCGTCTCACTGGAGGACGCGTGGGCGCACGTCGGCTGGGTCACAGCCTCGAACGACCTCGGCCTCTACGACCTGCGCGCGAACGACAAGGGGTCCAACGTCCGCTCCAAGGGCGGTGACGGGTACACGCCCCTCGGCCCCGAGCTGATCGACGCCCGCACGGTCGACCCCTCTGCCCTTCGCATCCGCTCCTGGGTGAACGGCGAGCTCCGCCAGGACGACACCACCGCGGGCCTGATCTTCCCGCTCGCCCAACTCGTCGCCGACCTGTCTCAGCACTTCACGCTCGAGCCGGGAGACGTCATCCTGACCGGCACTCCCGCCGGCTCCTCGGTGATCGTCCCCGGAGACGTGGTCGAGATCGAGGTGGATGCCCCGGATGCCGAGGGCGCGCCGTCCTCCGGCCGGCTGGCGACCACGGTGACGCAGGGCGACGCGCCCTTCGACCCCGAGCTCGGCTCCCTCCCGGCCGTCGATGACCTGCAGCGCACCGAGGCCTGGGGGTCCCGTGAGGAGGCGGGGCTCGCAGAGCCGGTAGAGGCGCAGGGCCCTTCGACAAGCTCAGGGACCCAGGGTTCCGGGATCTCGCCCGAACTGCGGGCCAAGCTGCTCGAGGCGCCGACCGCCGGACTCTCCGCGCAGCTGCGCAAGCGCGGCCACCACTCCTGCTTCATCGACGGCGTCGCCGCCAACATCCCCGGCACGAAGATCGTCGGCACCGCCAAGACCCTGCGGTTCGTGCCGTTCCGTGAGGATCTGTTCGCGAGCCACGGCGGGGGCTACAACGCCCAGAAACGCGCCTTCGACGCCGTGGACGAGGGCGAGGTCATCGTGATCGAGGCCCGCGGCGATGCGACCACGGGAACCCTCGGCGACATCCTCGCCCTGCGCGCCCGCGCCAGGGGTGCCGCCGGGGTCGTCACGGACGGCGGGGTGCGCGACTTCGACGCCGTCGCCGAGATCGGACTCCCCGTCTTCTCCCAGGGCGCCCACCCCTCGGTCCTCGGCCGCAAGCACGTGCCGTGGGACGTGGACGTCACGATCTCGTGCGGCGGCGCGACCGTCCAGCCGGGCGACATCATCGTCGGCGACGGAGACGGGGTCATCGTGATCCCGCCGACCCTCGCCGAGCAGGTCGCGGACGACGCGCTCGCGCAGGAGGTCGAGGACGCCTGGATCGCCGAGCAGGTCGCCGCCGGCCACTCGGTCGACGGGCTCTTCCCCCTCAACGCCGCCTGGCGCGAGAAGTACGAGGCCGAGACGGGGAGCCGGCGATGACCGCCAGCGCGAGCAAGTCCGAGCAGGCCTACGCCTGGATCCGGTCTCGCATCTCCGCGCACACCTTCGGCCCCGGCTACCGCCTCGTGCTCGGCTCGCTCGCCGAGGAGCTCGGGATGAGCGTCGTGCCCGTGCGCGAGGCGATCCGCCGGCTCGAGGCCGAGGGACTCGTGACGTTCGAGCGCAACGTGGGCGCCCGGGTCACGCTGGTCGACGAGAGTGAGTACGCGCACACGATGCAGACGCTCGGTCTGGTCGAGGGGGCGGCGACCGCGCTCTCCGCTCCCCTGCTCGACGAGGAGACGCTCGCGGCCGCAGCCGAGGTCAACGAGCGGATGCTCCGCATGCTCGACCACCTCGACGCGCACGCCTTCACCGAGCTCAACCGGCAGTTCCACTCGCTGCTGTTCGAGCCGTGCCCCAACCCGCACCTGCTCGACCTCGTGCACCGGGGCTGGGCTCGGCTCTCCGGCATCCGCGATTCGACCTTCGCCTACGTGCCGGGGCGCGCTCAGCACTCCGTGGACGAGCACACCCAGATCCTCGAGCTGATCCGTGCGGGCGCAGACCCGCTCGAGATCGAGCTCGCCGCACGCAACCACCGGTGGCGCACGAGGGATGCCTTCCTCGACGCCCTGCACACCCGTTCGCACCAGAGCACAGGAGACGCTTCATGACCGATTCGCGCATTCCCGCCGATCTGCCCGACCACATCCAGCACTACATCGACGGCGCCTTCGTGGACTCGGTCGACGGCGACACGTTCGACGTGCTCGACCCGGTGACCAACAAGACGTACACGACCGCGGCGGCCGGCAAGAAGGCCGACATCGAGCTCGCGGTCGCCGCCGCCAAGCGCGCGTTCGACGAGGGCCCCTGGCCGCGGATGCTCCCTCGCGAACGCTCCCGCGTCCTGCACCGGATCGCCGACATCGTGGAGTCGCGCGACGCCCGTCTCGCGGAGCTCGAATCGTACGACTCCGGACTGCCGATCACGCAGGCACTCGGCCAGGCGCGTCGTGCCGCAGAGAACTTCCGCTTCTTCGCCGACCTGATCGTCGCGCAGGCCGACGACGCGTTCAAGGTGCCCGGCCGCCAGATGAACTACGTCAACCGCAAGCCGATCGGCGTCGCCGGGCTCATCACCCCCTGGAACACGCCGTTCATGCTGGAGTCGTGGAAGCTCGGTCCCGCCCTCGCCACGGGCAACACGGTCGTTCTGAAGCCCGCCGAGTTCACGCCGCTGTCCGCGTCCCTCTGGGCAGGCATCTTCGAGGAGGCGGGCCTTCCGCAGGGTGTCTTCAACCTCGTCAACGGACTCGGTGAGGACGCCGGAGACGCGCTGGTGAAGCATCCGGACGTCCCCCTGATCTCCTTCACGGGCGAGAGCCGCACGGGCCAGATCATCTTCGGCAACGCTGCGCCGTTCCTCAAGGGGCTCTCGATGGAGCTGGGCGGCAAGTCGCCCGCCGTCGTGTTCGCGGATGCCGATCTCGAGGCCGCGGTCGACGCGACGATCTTCGGCGTCTTCTCCCTCAACGGCGAGCGCTGCACCGCCGGTTCCCGCATCCTCGTCGAGCGCTCGATCTACGAGGAGTTCGTCGAGCGCTATGCCGCCCAGGCGAAGCGCGTGAAGGTCGGCTACCCGCACGACCCCGCCACCGAGGTCGGGGCCCTCGTGCACCCCGAGCACTACGACAAGGTGATGAGCTACGTCGAGATCGGCAAGACCGAGGGCCGTCTCGTGGCCGGCGGCGGACGGCCCGAGGGCTTCGACGAGGGCAACTTCGTCGCTCCCACGGTGTTCGCCGATGTCTCCCCCGATGCGCGCATCTTCCAGGAGGAGATCTTCGGACCCGTCGTCGCCATCACCCCGTTCGACTCCGATGACGAGGCGCTCTCACTCGCGAACAACACGAAGTACGGCCTCGCCGCCTACATCTGGACGAACGATCTGAAGCGCGCCCACAACTTCGCGCAGTCGGTCGAAGCGGGCATGGTGTGGCTGAACAGCAACAACGTGCGCGACCTCCGCACCCCGTTCGGCGGGGTCAAGGCCTCGGGCCTCGGACACGAGGGCGGCTACCGCTCGATCGACTTCTACACCGACCAGCAGAGCGTGCACATCACGCTCGGCGGCGCGCACAACCCCACCTTCGGCAAGAACTGAGCAAGGACGCTGACATGACCGACCGTGATGAGATGACCCTGACCTCCGCCGGGTACTACGTGAGTCAGGAGGCGCCGATCCGGACCGACAACCCGATCGCCACTCCCGAGAGCACCCCGCCCGACGTGCTCCGCTGCGCGTACATGGAGCTCGTGGTCACCGACCTCGCCGCATCCCGCGTGTTCTACGTCGACGTGCTCGGCCTGTACGTGACGGAGGAGGACGACGAGGCGATCTACCTGCGCTCGACGGAGGAGTTCATCCACCACAACCTCGTGCTGCGCAAGGGACCCGTCGCCGCCGTCGCCGCGTTCTCGTATCGCGTCCGTACGCCGGAGGACCTCGACCTCGCGGTCGCGTTCTACACCGAGCTCGGCTGCGACGTGCGCCGCGAGCCGAACGGCTTCGTGAAGGGCGTCGGCGACTCGGTCCGCGTGGTGGACCCGCTGGGCTTCCCCATCGAGTTCTTCCACCAGTCGGACCACGTCGAGCGGATGTCGTGGCGCTACGACCTGCACATCCCCGGCGAGCTCGTACGTCTCGACCACTTCAATCAGGTGACGCCCGACGTCCCTCGCGCCGTGAAGTTCATGCAGGACCTCGGCTTCCGCGTCACGGAGGACATCCAGGACGACCAGGGAACGGTCTACGCCGCGTGGATGCGACGCAAGCCCACCGTGCACGACACCGCCATGACGGGCGGCGACGGTCCCCGCATGCACCACGTGTGCTTCGCGACGCACGAGAAGCACAACATCCTCGCGATCTGCGACAAGCTCGGCGCCCTGCGCCGCTCCGACGCGATCGAGCGGGGTCCGGGGCGTCACGGCGTGAGCAACGCGTTCTACCTGTACCTGCGCGACCCCGATGGCCACCGCGTCGAGGTGTACACGCAGGACTACTACACCGGCGACCCCGACAACCCGGTGATCACGTGGGACGTGCACGACAACCAGCGCCGCGACTGGTGGGGCAACCCCGTCGTGCCCTCCTGGTACACCGACGCGTCGCTCGTGCTCGACCTCGACGGCATCCCCCAGCCCGTCGTCGCGCGCACCGACAGCTCGGAGATGGCCGTCACGATCGGCGCCGACGGCTTCTCGTACACGCGGCCCGACGAGGGCGAGAAGAAGCTGGGCAACCAGCTCTAGTACCCGTCTATTCATGCCGAATGACACAAATGGACCGTCTATTCGTGTCATTCGGCAGAAATAGAGGGTCTTGGACAGGAGGAGACAGGATGCTGTCAGCAGACACCGTCGCGGCGATCGCGGCTGAGCTGGCCGACGCCGACCGCTCGCACGGCGTGATCCCCCGGATCACCGCGCGCTTCCCCGAGGCGACCGTCGAGGACTCGTACGCGATCCAGGGCGTCTGGAGGGACTCGCAGATCGCCGCGGGTCGCCGGCTCGTCGGCCGAAAGATCGGCCTGACGTCCAAGGCGATGCAGCAGGCGACGGGCATCACCGAGCCCGACTACGGTGTCATGTTCGACGACACGGTGTACGAGTCGGGCGCCGAGATCCCGGTCGACCACTTCTCGAACGTGCGCATCGAGGTCGAGCTCGCGTTCGTGCTGAAGCATCCGCTCGAGGGGCCGGACTGCACGCTCGACGACGCGCTCGCGGCGATCGACTATGCGGTCCCCGCGCTCGAGGTCCTCAATTCGCACATCGAGCTCGAGGGCCGCACGATCGTCGACACGATCAGCGACAACGCCGCGTACGGCGCCATGGTGCTCGGCACCGAGCGCCGTCGGCCCGATGAGATCGACCTGCGCTGGGTGCCGGGAGTCCTGTCGCGCAACGGCGAGATCGAGGAGACAGGCGTGGCCGCCGGCGTGCTCGGCCACCCTGCGACCGGGGTCGCCTGGCTCGCGAACAAGTTCCACCAGCACGGCGCGCGCCTCGAGGCCGGGGAGATCATCCTGGCAGGATCGTTCACACGCCCGATGTGGGTGTCGCGCGGCGACGAGGTGCTGTGCGACTACGGACCGATGGGAACGATCGCATGCCGCTTCGTCTAGACGCCTCCTTCCGCGAGCACCTGGCCGGCTCCGACAGGTCGCTCATCGGCATGTGGGCGTGTTCGGGCAGCGCTCTCGTGACCGAGGTCGCCGCCGGCTCGGGCCTGGACTGGCTGCTGATCGACATGGAGCACTCGGCGAACACGCTCGAGTCGACCCTCACGCAGCTGCAAGTCGTCGCGGCCTACCCGATCACCCCGGTCGTGCGGGTCGCGTTCAACGACGCGGTCGCGATCAAGCAGGTGCTCGACCTCGGCGCGCAGAACCTCATCGTGCCCATGGTGTCATCCGCCGAGGAGGCCAGGGCCGCCGTCGCCGCGACCCGCTATCCCCCGCTCGGTGTGCGCGGAGTCGGCAGCGCCCTCGCGCGCAGCGCCCGGTGGAACCGCGTGGACGGGTACCTCCACGACTCGGCCCTGCACACGTCCCTCACGGTCCAGATCGAGACCGCCGCGGGTGTCGACGCCGCATCCGCGATCGCCGCGGTGGACGGAGTGGATGCCGTGTTCGTCGGGCCGTCCGACCTGTCGGCGTCACTCGGACTGCTCGGTCAGCAGACGCATCCGGATGTCGTCGCAGCTGTCGAGAGCGTGTTCACCGCCGTGCAGGCGGCGGGCAAGCCGGTGGGTGTCAACGCGTTCGATCCCGCCGCGGCCGATGCGTACATCGCCGCCGGCGCGGACTTCGTGGCGGTCGGTGCCGACGTGGCGCTTCTCGCCCGAGCATCCGAGTCGCTCGCCGGCCGCTTCATCCCGGCATCCGACGACGGGTCGCGCGCCAGCTACTGACCGGCCGACCCTCAGCGCGGCATGCCAGGATGGACGGATGCACAGACGCGAGGCCCGAGGATGATCCGCGCGCTCGCAGCGATGCAGGACAGCGGGTTCCGGTGGTTCTTCCTCGCCAGGGCGATCACCCTCATCACGGGATCGATGTCGTCGATCGCCCTCGCGTTCGCCGTGCTCGAGATCGACAACGACGCCCGCTCCCTCTCGCTCGTGCTCGCAGCCTTCACGGTGAGCAACATCGTGTTCCTGCTGTTCGGAGGCGTCGTCGCCGACCGCCTCCCCCGCGCGCTCATCATCCAGACCTGCTACGTGATCGACATCCTCTCGGTGGGCGCGATGGCGGCTCTGATGTTCACCGGATCCGCCACCGTCCCCCTGCTCGCGATGCTGTCGGTCGTCAACGGCGCCTCGTCGGCGTTCGTGCTCCCCGCGATGCAGGGCATCATCCCGCAGCTCGCCGCCCCCGAGCACCTGCAGCAGGCGAACGCCATGCTGTCGTTCGTGCGGTCGGCGTCGACGATCGGCGGCCCGATCATCGCGGGCATCCTCGTGGCGACCGCGGGGCCCGCGTGGGCGATGACGGTCCAGGCCGCGGGGTGGCTGCTCGCCATCCCGATCCTGGCGCTCGTGAAGCTGCCGCCGCCCGCGCACGGCGGCGGGTCGACCTTCTTCCAGGATCTGCGTATCGGCTGGCGGGAGTTCTGGAGTCGGAGCTGGCTGTGGACCGTCGTGGTCGCCTTCATGCTGATGAACGCGATCCACGTCGGAGCCTGGGGCGTGGTGGGCCCGTACATCGCCAAGAACGACGAGCGGCTCGGCATCGCCGGATGGGGCTGGGTCGTCAGTGCCGAGGGCGTCGGCATCCTGCTGATGACCCTGGTGCTGATGTGGGCGCCGCTCACCCGTCCCCTGCGCTTCGGCATGATCGGCATGGCGGTCTTCGCGGTTCCGCTCACGGTCCTCGGCGCGCATCCCGCCGTCGTGCTCCTCGCGATCGCCGCGTTCCTGGCAGGAGCGGGTGCCGAGGTGTTCAGCACGGGGTGGAACCTCGCAATGATGGAGAACGTGCCCGTCGACAAGCTGTCGAGGGTCTCCAGTTACGACATGCTCGGGAGCTTCGTGGTGATGCCGATCGGCACCCTCGTCTACGGATGGCTGATCACGCACGCCGACGTCGTCACGGTTCTCGTCACGTCGGGCATCGTCTATGCCGTGATCGCGCTCGCGACCCTGGCCGTACCGAGCGTCTGGCGCATGGGACGCCCGACCGACGCGCTGACCGGCCGGTCGGGTCGCTCGGAGTTGGCGGATTCATAGCAATCAGAGCCAGAATGTCGGCATGACCTTCGCCGCGCTCCAGCCGCTCGCCGACCGTGCCGCACTGTTCACCGCGCTCCGCCAGGATGCTCTGGCCACCGCGCTCGAGACTCTCGGCGACAACCGCTGGGACGCCGACATGGCCGCGGGGACGATCACCTTCACGTCCCACGCCGATCCCTCGCGGCAGCTCGTGGCGCGTGCGCACCTGGTCGCGACGATCGCCCCGGGACCGCGGTCGCTGCTCTGGGCATGGGCGCACCCGCAGGGCGATGCCGCGGGCGTCGCCGCGCAGCTCCGGACCTACGGCACCGAGCACGGCATCGAGGTGCTGAGCAACCCCGAGCTGCCCTTCCCCGCCGACGCGAGCGGAGACGAGGAGTGGATCAGCCGCGCCGCGCACACCGTCGGCGCCGTGGCCGTCGAGCTCACCGGGCGTTCGCCGTACTACCTCGCACCGGTCGGCGGCGGCACCTACGCGGTGTTCCTGCTCGACGCCCCGCTCGCCCCGCTCACGGTCGCCTCGGCCGCGATCGCCCTGCCCCGCATCCTGTCGACGACGGCCCTCCCCGATGCGCGCACCGCGGTCTGGGATGCCGCCCGACTCGCCGGATGGAACCTCACGTGGACCGACGAGGCGTTCACCGGCGCCACCGTCGCCGACGCGTCAGGGAGCGCGACCCTCCGCTTCGACGAGCAGGCGCGCATCACGAACATCGAGAGCAGCCTGCACCCGCAGAGCTGAGCGCACGCCGTCAGCGCCCGAGTCGCTGACGAGCGGTCTTCATCCCCGGACCGATCGGCGCGTGCGTCGTCGCGGCCGCGAGCCCGAACGCGGGCATGTCGACGTACACGGCCTCCAGGTCGGCAGCCGGGACCTGGTAGGTCTCGTGCCAGACACCGACGCTCCCCGTCCCCTGCAGCGTGCGCATGAAGTCACGCCAGGGCTGCAGGTGCGGCGCATCGCGGTCGGCCGCGAACCGCTGCAGGTGCTCGGGGCTCTCCCAGTAGGAGAGCAGGATCGTCGTCCGCCCGAACCAGCTGTGCGCTCCGAGCATGCCGGCTTCGGGGTGGGTGGCGAGATGCATGAGCATCGGCGGCATCTTGCTGGCGGTCCACCACACCTTCCCGAGCTGCCACCACTTGTTCGCTCGCATGCCGATCAGGAACACGGTGACGTCCGACCCTTCGGGCGCCGCCGTGAAACGACCGGGGTATACCTGTGCAGACATGGTCTCTCTTTCCGAACGACGTTATGTAACAATGTTACGCAACAACGTTACGGTATACTCTCCACCATGGCAAGACCCGCTCTCTACGACGACGCCCTGCGCTCCCGCCTTCTCGAGACGACGGCGACGATGGTCGATGCGAAGGGTCCGGAGCGACTCAGCCTGCGCGACATCGCGGCGGATGCCGGCACCTCGACCTCGGCCGTCTACTCGCTCTTCGGCGGTAAGGCCGAGCTCCTCGTGGCTGTGATCGAGCACGGCTTCGCGTCGTTCGGCGCGGCGCAGAAGGACGTCGAGCAGCGCGGGCTCTCCGCTCTCGGCATCGCATACCGCGCCTGGGCGCTGGCCAATCCGGCGCTGTACCGGCTGATGTTCGGCGGAGCCATCCTGCTCACGGAGCACTGCCGCCCCGACGAGACGACGACGAGCGCTGCGATGATGCCCCTCGTGCGCGCACTCGCCGCGAGAGTGCCCGAGGCCGAAGTCATGCCGGCAGCCCTGACGGTGTGGGCGCAGGTGCACGGGGCCGTGAGCCTGGAACTCGCCGGCGTCGCCCCCGGCCCGGTCGACTGGGACGCGGTCTACGAGAGGGTCGTCGGGGCCGTCGAGCGCGCCTTCCCACCGCGCTGACACGGGCGACGCGAGTGTGGAATCCTGAGACCATGAAGAACGGAATCGTGCGGTTCGCAGCGCTCTACGTGTTCAACGTCGCGGTCCTGCTGCTGATCGGGCTGCTCCTCCCCGGCGTCTCCGTGGGGTTCCACGCCCTGTGGGCGGCGATCATCCTCACGCTGGCCGCCCTGTTCGTGAAGCCGCTGCTCACGAGCGCCTTCCGCAGAGCCGCCGCGAAGTCGGCCGCCGACCGCACGAAGACGGGCGAGAAGGTCGTCCAGTACGTCCTGGTCTTCCTCGTCGAGCTGATCGTGTGGACGCTGACGGTGTGGCTCAGCGGCGTCAGGGCCTCCGGCTTCTGGGGCTACGTCCTGCCTCCGCTGATCCTGCTCTTCGGCTGGATGATCTACGACCAGGTGGACGATCGCCTCCGCGCCAAGGCCGGCGAGGTGTACGACGCCGTGCAGGCGAAGGTGTCGGGCTCCCGCCGCGGAGAGCCCGCCGCGGCATCCGCTCCCCCGGCATCCGCCGACTCGCGTGCGACCGCCGAAGCACGCGACGAGCTGCATGACGGTCTGACGCCCGAACAGCGCCGGATGCTCGACGAGCTGGGCTGACCGCGGCATCCGCACGACGTCGCAGAGTTGCTCCGGATCTCTGCGACCCCGTGGGAATTCTGCGCCGTCGCACCGACCGTCAGGGCCGAGCGGCGACGGCATCCTCCAGTGCGCGCAGGCGCTCCTCCGGCGTACCGGTGATCTCGACCACGATGGTCGCACCGACGATGTCGGGGTCGTCCAGGAGGTCGAGGAGGCGCCCGTCCATCGCGGCCCGGAGCTCCGGATGCTCGTCGTCGCCGGCCCGGATGGGGTCGCGGGACGACAGCGGGAGCACGACGAGCAGATCAGCGCTCTCGACCGACCGGCGCGTGAGGTCGATCGCGCGCTCGAGGACATCCGGGGCGATCGGCCGCGCGCTCAGATCGGCCATCGCGAGCAGATAGGCGAGGAAGTCGATCGGACCGCGCTCGGCGATCACATCCCGCGCGAGATCGTCGTCGAGGAGTCGCGCCGCGGCGAAGCGCAGTTGAGACGCGAACATCGACGCGGACGGCCCGTCGTCCGATTCGTCGAGCAGCTCGTACGGATCCGTCAGGAGCACGTACTCCGGATGCCGCACCCGGAAGTCCGAGATCAGGGTGCTCTTGCCGCTGGCATGGGTGCCCGACACGATGATGCGCACCTGCAGACCCTACCGCGCGTCCTCACGAGGGCGCAGAAACACGACGAGGTCGCAGAGATTCCGGGAATCTCTGCGACCTCGTGAGGATTCTGCGCCGTCAGACCAGCCGCTCTGCGCCGTCAGGCCAGCCGCTCGGCGGCCTCGACCACGTTCGTCAGAAGCAGCGCGACCGTCATCGGGCCCACGCCGCCGGGGTTGGGCGACACCCACCCGGCGACCTCGGCCACGTCGGGGTGCACGTCTCCGTAGACCCTGTTCTTGCCGGTCTCGGGATCGGTCTCCCGGGTCACGCCCACGTCGAGCACGGCGGCGCCCGGCTTGACGTCCTCCGCCCGGATGAGGTGCTTGACCCCGGCTCCTGCGACGATCACGTCGGCCTGCCTGAGGTACGGCGACATGTCGGGAGTGCCGGTGTGCACCTGCGTCACGGTCGCGTTGATGTCGCGACGCGTCAGCAGCAGCCCCATCGGTCGACCGATCGTCACTCCACGACCCACGACCACGACGTGCTTGCCGCTCAGGTCGTAGCCGTTGCGCTGCAGCAGCTCGATGACACCGCGCGGCGTGCACGGCAGCGGCGTGTGGATCGGGCTGTTCACGTTCAGCACGAGTCGACCGAGGTTGGTCGGGTGCAGGCCGTCGGCATCCTTCGCAGGGTCGATCCGCTCGAGGATCGCGTCGGTGTCGATGTGCTTCGGCAGCGGCAGCTGGACGATGTACCCGTGGCAGTCGGGGTCGGCGTTGAGTTCATCGATCAGAGCCTCGACGTCGGCCTGCGACGCGTCGGCCGGCAGCTCGCGCTGGATCGAGTTCATGCCGACAGCCTCGGACTGCCGGTGCTTCATCCCGACATACAGCTGGGATGCCGGGTCGGCACCCACCAGCACCGTCGCGATGCCCGGCGTGATGCCCCGGGCCCTCAGCGCCGCGACGCGCTCGGTCAGCTCGGCCTTGATCGCGGCGGACGCCGCCTTGCCGTCGAGGACGACCGCGGTCACTGCTGCAGGTCCGGGTAGAGCGGGAAGGCCGCGGCGAGCGCGTCGACGCGGGCGCGCAGTGCCTCGACGTCGGCACCGGGGAGCAGCGCGAGAGCGATCACGTCGGCGACCTCGGTGAACTCCGCGTCGCCGAAGCCGCGCGTCGCGAGCGCCGGGGTGCCGATGCGCAGACCCGAGGTGACCATCGGCGGACGAGGGTCGTTCGGGACCGCGTTGCGGTTGACCGTGATGTGGATGTCGTGCAGCAGATCCTCGGCCTGCTTGCCGTCGATCTCGGCGTCGCGAAGGTCCACGAGCACGAGGTGGACGTCGGTGCCGCCGGAGCGCACGCCGATGCCGGCATCCTTGACGTCCTGCTGCGAGAGGCGCTCGGCGATGATCGATGCGCCGCGCAGCGTGCGTCCCTGACGCTCCGCGAACTCGGGGGTGCCCGCGAGCTTGAACGCGGTCGCCTTCGCCGCGATCACGTGCATGAGCGGCCCGCCCTGCTGACCCGGGAAGACCGCCGTGTTGATCTTCTTCGCGATGTCGGCGTCGTTCGTCAGGATGAATCCCGAGCGGGGGCCGCCGATGGTCTTGTGCACGGTCGAGGAGACGACGTGCGCGTGCGGCACCGGGTTCGGGTGGAGCCCTGCGGCGACGAGTCCGGCGAAGTGCGCCATGTCGACCCAGAGCAGCGCACCGACCTCGTCGGCGATCGCGCGGAATGCTTCGAAGTCGAGCGTGCGCGGGTATGCCGACCAGCCGGCGATGATGACCTTCGGCTTGTGCTCGATCGCGAGGCGACGGACCTCGTCCATGTCGATCGTCGACGTCTCGGGGTTCACGCCGTAGGCGACGATGTCGTACAGACGGCCGGAGAAGTTGATCTTCATGCCGTGCGTCAGGTGACCGCCCTGGTCGAGCGCGAGACCGAGCAGCGTGTCGCCGGGCCGGGCGATGGCGTGCAGCACGGCGGCGTTCGCCGAGGCACCGGAGTGCGGCTGGACGTTCGCGAACTCGGCGCCGAACAGATCCTTGGCGCGCTGGATGGCGAGTTCTTCGGCGACGTCCACCTCCTCGCAGCCGCCGTAGTAACGACGGCCCGGGTAGCCCTCGGCGTACTTGTTCGTCAGCACAGAACCCTGCGACTGCAGCACGGAGACGGGGACGAAGTTCTCGGATGCGATCATCTCGAGGAACGTCTGCTGGCGGGCGAGCTCGCGGTCGAGGACCTGTGCGATCTCGGGATCGACCTCGGCGAGCGGGGCGTTGAAGTAACGATCGGTCATGATGACTGCTCCTCTGACGACGGATTCGAAGGGGTATACCTATCGGCCCAGGCGCGCGGTCGAATTCCGTGGTCAGTCGCTCCCCGGTGGTAGTCCACCCCAGACGCCAGTCGCGACGTTTCGAGCATAGCGGATTCCCCTGTGCGGGTCGGCCTTCGCGCGATAGGTTTTGTTCATGGTCTTTACCCATCCTCTCCCTCTCATTCCCGCCCCCGTCTCCGCCAGCGCCGGCGCCGGCCGGGTGCCCGTCTCCCCCACCCTGCGCGTCATCGGCGACTCGCCCGCAGTCCCTCAGCTGATCGCCGCGGTCGCCCAGCGCGCCGGCATCTCCCTCGCACTCTCCGCCGACTCGACGGGTGACATCGCGCTGCGCGTCGACCCAGGGGCGGCGCCCGCCGAGGGGTACACGCTCACCGTGGACGGTCGCGTGGAGATCATCGGCGGCGACGAGGCAGGGCTCTTCTACGGCGTGCAGACGCTGCTGCAGCTCCTGCGGGAGGACGACGACGGCTGGGCATTCCTCGGCGCGACCATCACCGACGCACCGCGATTCCCCCGCCGGGGCGTCATGCTCGACGTCGCCCGCCACTTCTTCGGAGTCGACGAGGTGAAGAAGCTCATCGACGCCGCCAGCGCGCTGAAGCTCAACCACCTGCACCTCCACCTCACCGACGACCAGGGATGGCGCATCCGGATCGACTCGTGGCCGAAGCTCACCGAGCTCGCCTCGACGACCGCCGCGAACGGGGCCACAGGAGGTTTCTACTCCAAGGACGACTACCGCGAGATCGTCGCGCACGCCGCCTCGCGCCACATGATCGTGATCCCCGAGGTCGACCTGCCCGGGCACACGCACGCGATCGGCGTCGCCTACCCGGAGCTCGTGGAGGCGCCCGTCCTGAACGACGGCCTGGTCGCCGAGTCCGCGCGGCTCGGACAGGAGCTCCCCGTCGCGGGTGAGCCGTACCTCGGCTGGGGCGTCGGCCACTCGAGTGTCCGGATCCACGAGGAGCGCACCTACGACTTCGTCCGCGACGTCGTGCGCGAGCTGGCCGAACTCACCCCCGGCCCGTACATCCACATCGGCGGCGACGAGTCGCTGGGCACCCCGCAGGCCGACTTCGACCTGTTCGTCGAGCGCGCCACCGCGATCGTCGTCGAGGAGGGCAAGATCCCCGTGGCCTGGCACGAGGTCGGCGCCGCCGAGGGGATCGCGACCGGCACGATCGGCCAGTACTGGGGCAAGAAGACCCCGGAGGGCACGCATGCAGAGGAAGCGGCTCACTTCGTGGAGCGCGGCGGTGCGCTGATCATGTCGGCCGCCGACGCGACCTACCTCGACATGAAGTACGACGCCGACTACCCGCTCGGGCTCAGCTGGGCCGCCCTGATCGACGTCCGTACGGCGTACGAGTGGGAGCCGACCGACGTGCTCGACGTGCCGGACAGCGCGATCCTCGGCGTCGAGGCGCCGCTGTGGAGTGAGACCACCACGACGTTCAGCGAGGTCGAGCAGCTGGTGTTCCCCCGTGTCGCCGCCCAGGCCGAGGTCGCCTGGTCGCCGAAGGACGGCCAGGAGCGCGAGTGGGACTCGTTCCGCACGCGACTCGGCGCCCTGGCTCCGCTGTGGACCGCCGCCGGCATCGACTTCCACGCCGCCGCCGAGATCCCCTGGAGCGATCGATGAGCGTGACGTCGTCGGCCATCGGGTCGCTCGTCATCCATTCCGCACGGCTGATCGACGACGGCGCGGTGACGGCGGACGCCTGGGTGCGCATCGAGGACGGCATCGTCGTCGGGTCGGGGACGGGATCGACCTGGTCGCCCGCCGACGAGGTGGTCGACGCCGTGGCCGTCGCGGGAGCGGATGCCGTGCTGACGCCCGGCTTCGTCGACATCCACGGTCACGGCGGTGCCGGTGCCGCGTTCGACGACGGCGTCGAGGCGATCCGCACGGGTCGTGCGCTGCACCGCAGTCACGGGACTACCCGCGCCGTGGTCTCGCTCGTCACGGCATCCGTCGACGATCTCGCGCTGCGGGTGAGCGAGATCGCGGACCTCATGGAGACGGATGCCGACATCCTCGGGTCGCACCTGGAGGGGCCGTTCCTCGACCCCGCGCACCACGGGGCGCACGAGCCGACACTGCTGCGCGCGCCCGTAGCGGGCGACGTCGAGCGGCTGCTGACGGCCGGTCGCGGAACCGTGCGACAGGTCACGATCGCCCCCGAGCTGCCCGGCGGCCTCGACGCCGTCAGGACGATCGTGGACGCGGGTGCCGCTGCGGCGGTCGGACACACGAGCGCGGATGCCGCCATGGCCGTCTCCGCGTTCGAGGCCGGCGCCTCGATCCTCACGCACGCGTTCAACGCGATGCCCGGCATCCACCATCGCGCGCCCGGCCCCGTGCTCGCCGCCGCCGCAGACCACCGCGTGGTGCTCGAGGCGATCGCCGACAACGTGCACCTCGACCCGCACGTGATCGGCCTGCTCTTCGCCACGGCACCCGGCCGCGTGGCGCTGATCACCGATGCGATGGCCGCCGCCGGAAGCGCCGACGGCCACTACGACCTGGGTGCGGTGAGCGTGACGGTGAAGGACGGGATCGCTCGCGCGGACGACACGGGTTCGATCGCCGGATCGACGCTCACGCAGGACGTCGCGCTTCGCCGAGCGGTGGAGGCGGGCGCCTCCCTGCCGGACGCGGTGCGGGCGCTCACGAGGACTCCGGCCTCGGCCGTCGGATATGCGGATCGGCTGGGCGGGCTGGATGCCGGGAAGGTCGGCGACGCCGTGCTCCTGGACGCGCAGCTGCGCGTCGTGCGCGTGTGG
>JAZBLS010000029.1:0-22078 GCA_037033365.1 Actinomycetota bacterium
CGCGCGAGCGCGTGGTCGTCGCGCTCACCGGCGGCCCCGAGGGCGAGACGCTGCTCCGCCGAGGTGCGCGCATCGCCGCCCGGTCGGCCGGCGGCGAGCTGCTCGCGGTGCACGTGGCGACCCAGGACGGCCTCCGCGACGAGACCCCGGGAGCACTCGCGGCGCAGCGATCCCTCGTCGAGTCGCTCGGCGGCAGCTTCCACCAGATCATCGGCGACGACATCCCGGGCTCTCTCGTCGAGTTCGCCCAGGGCGCGGACGCCACCCAGCTCGTGATCGGCGTGAGCCGTCGCGGTCGACTCGCAGCAGCGCTGACCGGACCGGGCATCGGATCCGAGGCCATCCGCCGCTCCGGCGACATCGACGTGCACATCGTCACCCATGCCGCGGCGGGCGGTCGGGTCGCCCTCCCGCGCATCACGGGCGGCGCGCTCGGCTGGCGGCGCCAGGTGCTGGGCTTCGCGGTGGCGCTCGTGTTCGGCCCGCTGTTGTCGTGGATCATGTTCACGTTCCGGAGCCCCGAGTCGATCACGGCCGAGGTCCTCGCCTACCAGCTGCTCGTCGTCGTCGTGGCACTCGTCGGCGGTCTGCGGCCCGCGGTGTTCGCCGCCGTGCTCTCGGGCGTCACGCTCGACTTCCTCTTCGTCGCTCCCCTGTTCACGATCACCGTCGCGCATCCGCTGCACGTGCTCGCGCTCGCCCTCTACGTGGTGATCGCGGTGCTCGTGAGCATCATCGTCGACCAGGCGGCCCGACGAGCGCGCACGGCGCAGCGCGCCGCCGCCGAGGCCGAGCTGCTCGCTGCGGTCGCGGGCAACGTGCTCCGCGGCGACAACGCCGTGCTCGCGCTCGTCAGCCGCACCCGCGAGGCGTTCGGACTGAGCGGCGTGCGCCTGCTCGCGGCCGACGGCGAGGTGCTCGCGAGCGACGGCGAACCGGTTCCGGATGGGCGATCGACGAGCGTCCCGGTGCGCATCCCCGGCGAGGCGACGGCGACTCTCGAGCTGCACGGCGAGCCGCTCGACACCCCCGCGCGGCGGCTGCTCGACGCGATCGTCGCGCAGCTCTCGGCGGCCATCGAGCACACCGACCTCCGCGCCACCGCGCGCGAGGCCGTCGCCCTGGCCGAGACCGACCAGGTGCGCAGCGCCCTCCTCTCCGCGGTCAGCCATGATCTGCGGCGTCCGCTCGCCTCGGCGGTCGCCGCGATCGGCGGGCTGCGCGGCGCGCACTCGCTGTCGGCATCCGACCGGGATGAGCTGCTCGCGACCGCCGACGAGAGCCTGGCCACGCTGTCGACCCTCGTCACCGACCTGCTCGACGTGAGTCGCGTGCAGGCCGGCGTGCTCGCGATCTCGACCATGCGCCTCGATCTCGCCGGCCCGGTGCTCGCGGCGGTCGACGAGCTGGGCCTCGGGCCCGCCGACGTCGAGCTCGCCCTCGACGCGCAGCTGCCCCCGGCATCCGCGGATCCCGTCCTCCTGCAGCGCGTGCTCGTGAACGTGATCGCGAACGCGCATCGCCACGCCCCCGAGGGCAGCCGCGTGATCGTGTCGACGAGCACGCTCGGTGACCGCGCCGAGATCCGTGTGATCGACCGCGGCCGCGGGGTGCCCGCCGAGAAGCGGGACAGCATCTTCCAGCCGTTCCAGCGCCTGGGGGACACCGACAACACGACGGGCCTCGGCCTCGGCCTCGCGCTGTCGCGCGGATTCGCCGAGGGCATGGGCGGTAGCCTGACACCCGAGGACACCCCCGGCGGTGGACTCACCATGGTCATCTCGCTGCCGCTGGCCGCCGCAGAGCACGACACGGAGGACACGGAGTGAAGCTCCTCATCGCCGACGACGACCCGCAGATGGTGCGGGCACTGCGGATCACCCTCGCCGCGCACGGCTACGAGGTCGTGGTCGCCGGAGACGGGGCGGCTGCGGTGGCCGCCGCCGCCCAGACGCACCCCGACATCATCATGCTCGACCTCGGGATGCCACGCCTCGACGGCATCGAGGTCATCCAGGCCCTCCGCGGCTGGACGACCGTGCCGATCATCGTCGTCTCGGGACGCACCGGCTCGGCCGACAAGGTCGAGGCGCTGGATGCCGGAGCCGACGACTTCGTCACGAAGCCGTTCCAGGTCGACGAGCTCCTCGCGCGGCTGCGCGCCCTGTCACGCCGCTCGGCTCCCGCTGGTGGCGAGTCGACCGTCGGGTTCGGGGACGTGGTGGTCGACCTCGCCACGAAGACCGTCACTCGCGCCGGCACGCGCGTACACCTGACGCCCACGGAATGGCGGATGCTGGAGCACCTGGCCCGGCATCCGGGTGCCCTCGTCACTCGGCAGGACCTCCTGAAGGAGATCTGGGGCAGCGAGCAGGTCTCGGACTCGGGCTACCTGCGGCTGTACATGTCGCAGCTGCGGAAGAAGCTCGAGCAGGAGCCCAGCGCGCCCGCGCACCTGCTGACCGAGTCCGGCATGGGCTACCGCCTCGTGCTCTGACCCCGGGCTCTTCTATCCTTGCGGCCAGTATGTCGGCCAACCGCACCTATTGCGGCCTGGATCTCGAGGGCCAGGCCGCAGAAGTTGCCTCTGGCCGCAGAAGTTGAGTCGCCCGTGGACTCCTGTGCCACGCCGCGGGTCCCCGGCCGCATTTTGGGTCCCTGTGCCTGTCGAAGGGCGCCAAGAAGGTGAACCGCCCTTGGCCCGTGTGCCACGCCGCGGGTCCCCGGACCGCACTTGGGTCCCTGAGCCTGTCGAAGGGCCCCACGTTCTGCGGCCAATCGCACGTTTTGCGGCCTGAAGCCCGGGCGCCAGGCCGCAGAAGTTGCCCCGGGCCCGCAGAAGCTGAGCCGCCGCGTGAGACCTTGAGCCAGCCGCTGGTCCCTGCGCCTGTCGAAGGGCCTCAGGCCACGGCATCCGCGCGTCGACGACGCAGCACTCCGACTACGCCGGCCACGACCAGCGCGAGCGCGACGACGATCGCGGCGATGGCCGTGACCGTGCTGTCGGGCTCGTCCGTGAGGCGTCCGACCGCGAGCCAGGCAAGGCCCCACGCGGTGGCGAGCGCCGGGGCGATCCGCTTCGTGACGAGGGCGCTGGCGACGCCGATCACGAGCACGACCGCGAGCACCGCGACGGCCCAGATCTCGGCCTGCGCGGCCCAGTCGTCGGGTGCGATCTGCGTGAGCCATGCCGACGTGTTGGCGACGGTCGCGATCGTCACCCATCCGAAGTGCAGTCCGTTCGCCCCGTCGACGACGACGCGTTCGGCCCATCCGCGCGGTCGGCTGCGTCCGAGGATCACGATCACCCGGGCGAGCGCCGCCAGCAGGATCGCGATCACCAGCACGGTCAGCGGCAGCGTCGAGAACTGGGCGGTCACGAGCCAGAGTCCGTTGAGGACCATAGTGGCCGCGATCCACCAACCGACCGCGCGCTGACGCTCATCCGCGCGCTGGGCGGGGAGCGCCTGCCACACCGTGTACGCGATGAGCCCGATGTAGATCAGCGACCAGATGGAGAAGGCGGGCCCCGCGGGAGCGAGGTACGACCCCTGTGCGGACAGGGCTCCGTCCTGCAGCTCACTCACGGAGGTGCCGCCGAACGCGCCGGATCCGACGGCTGCGGCGATCAGCATGAAGACCGCCGAGGCGATGATCACGCTCTGACGGGCGATGTCGTTCGTACGGGTGTCCATGCTCGCACGGTACGCGCGGGCCGTACGGGCGACCATCCCCTTGACTCTCGCTTAGCTATCCACTAGACAGGCTAGCTAAATGCCTGAATCAGGAGACGGCCGCGTCGATCAGCACCTCGGCGGCAGCGCGCGCTTGCACGGCGACGGCGGGGTCACCCGAGATCGCCGCGGTGCTCTGCGCCCCTTCGGCCAAGATCGACAGCTGCGCCGCGAGGGACGCCGGCGCACCGGCATCCACCACGAGCCCTGCCATGTACTCCTGGAACGATGCCTTGTGCTCGCGGACGATCGCCGCCACTTCGGGGTTGGTGCCGCCGAGCTCGCCGAAGGCGTTGATGAACGCGCAGCCGCGGAAGTCATCGGTGCAGAACCAGTCCTCGAGGTAGCCGTACACGGCCAGCAACCGCTCGCGCGGATCCGCGCCGGCATCCCCCACCGCGCCCGTCAGCGCAGACTCCCATTCGCCGTGCCTGCGCGCGAGGACGGCCGTCACGATGTCCGTCTTGGCGGGGAAGAGCGCGTACAGCCGTCGCAGCGACACGCCGGCGGCGGCGCGCAGCTCATCCATTCCGACGGCTGCGAATCCCTTGCGGTAGTAGAGCTCCTCGGCGGCGGAGAGGATGCGCTCGCGGGCCTCGTCTTCGGTCATTCCAGAAGTCTACTTGACACGAGAACGAACGTTCTCTAGATTGATCACATCAGGCGAGAACGAGCGTTCTCACCGAGTCGAAAGGATCAGGATCATGGGTTACATCACCGTCGGCACCGAGAACAGCGCCCCGATCGAGCTCTACTACGAAGACCAGGGATCCGGTCAGCCGGTCGTCCTGATCCACGGCTACCCGCTCGACGGACACAGCTGGGAGCGCCAGACCCGCGAGCTGCTCGCTCAGGGCTATCGCGTGATCACGTACGACCGCCGCGGCTTCGGCGGATCGTCCAAGGTGAACGCCGGCTACGACTACGACACGTTCGCCGCCGACCTCAACACCGTTCTCGAGACGCTCGACCTGCGTGACGTCGTGCTCGTCGGCTTCTCCATGGGCACCGGAGAGCTCGCCCGCTACGTGGCGAAGTACGGCCACGAGCGCGTCGCGAAGCTCGCCTTCCTCGCGTCGCTCGAGCCTTTCCTCGTACAGCGCGACGACAACCCCGAGGGCGTCCCGCAGGACGTCTTCGACGGCATCGCCGCCGCAGCCAAGGGCGACCGCTTCGCCTGGTTCACCGACTTCTACAAGAACTTCTACAACCTCGACGAGAACCTCGGCTCGCGCATCAGCCAGGAGGCCGTCACCGGCAGCTGGAACGTCGCGATCGGCAGCGCACCGGTCGCCGCGTACGCGGTCGTCCCGGCCTGGATCGAGGACTTCCGCAGCGACGTCGACGCCGTCCGCGACGCCGGCAAGCCGACCCTGATCCTGCACGGCACGAAGGACAACATCCTCCCGATCGACGCCACGGCACGCCGCTTCCACCAGGCTGTGCCCGCCGCCGACTACGTCGAGGTCGAGGGTGCCCCGCACGGCCTCCTCTGGACCCACGCCGACGAGGTCAACGCCGCCCTGAAGGACTTCCTCGCGAAGTAAGACAGCACCCCGCCCGTTGAGCGAGACGGCGGCCTCGCCCGTCGAGCGACATGGTTGCCCCGCCCGTTGAGCGAGCGAAGCGAGACGAAACGCGGTGAGGATGCCAGAGCCCAGAGCTCCGGAATCCTCACCGCGTTTCGTCTCGGGCGGCTCCGCCGGCCTCGCTCAACGACCGAAGACGCCCGTCAGCGCTTGACCGTCACGGTCAGCGTCTTGCTCCCAGTGCTTCCCGCGGCGTTCACGAATTCGACGCGGTAGGTGTGCTTCCCGACCGACCGACCGTCGACCGCCACCGACACGCGCTGCGCGGCGGGGCTGCTGGCTGCGAGCGCCCCCTCCTTCAGCAGCACACCATCCTCGTAGAGGCGGTACGAGGTCGCGTTCGTCCCCCACCACATGTCGGCCGTCAGCGTGTACGACCCATCGCCATCCCCGTTGTCCGCCGACAGCACGGGCGTTCCCGGTGCGGCATCCTTCACCTTCACCGTCACGGGCTGCGCGGCGGTCACGCCGCGCGAGTTCACGAGCTCGCCGGTGTAGACATACGACCCGTTCGGCTTTCCGGTCACGGCGACCCTGGCCACCTGGGCCGAGGTACCCCCGAACGTCAGCGGCACCGTGTCGATCAGCACCCCGTTCTCGAACAGCCTGAGCTTCGTCGCGTTCTGTCCCCACCACATGTTCATGGTGATCGTGAAGTCGCCGTCGAGCAGCCCCGTGTCATGACCGTTGTCGTGCGACAGCACACCGCGGGCGGGCGCTGCGGTCGCCGCGTCCTTGAGCACGAGCGCATCGACGGCGGCACTCAGCGCGGCCGCCGCTCCGTCGACAGCCGACGCGGTCGGACTCGCAGCGGCCAGCACGATGTCGGCCCGGGCGATCGCCCCGGGCAGCGCACCCGTCGAGGATTCGACGTAGGCCGCCAGGTCGAGGGCTGCGGCGGAATCCCGCGCGGCGCGCAGACCAGAGGTGTCCGCACCCGCCACGGGCTCGCGGACGAGCTCGAGGTCGTCGATCGTGCCCCACGCTCCCGCCGGCAGCGAAGCCGAGACCCGCACGGTCGCGGTGCCGTCGGCTCCGACCGTCACGGCCTCGGTGGTCGGAGTCGACCACACGCGCCATCCGTCGAACCCGAAGCCCGCCTCGGCGCCGCTGGCCGAAGACGTCGACACCGACAGCGACGCCCGCCCGTCGGCACCCTCGCCGTCGCCCTGCAGCGAGGCCCGGGCGACATACGATCCGGCGGGCAGACCGGTCACGGTCTGCGACAGCTCGAACGAGAAGGCGGATGCCGAGTAGAAGTGTGCCGAATGGGTGCCGCTCCGCGGGTCGTCCCACGCGCGCAGCGTGAGGCCCGATCCCGTCACACTCCACATGCCCGCGTCCGCGTCCTCGAAACCGGGATTGCGCAGGAAGTTGCGCGCGGAGACGGAGATCGTCGCGGAGGCTGCGAGACCCGCATCCGTCACTCCCGATACCGTGTACTCGCCGACCCCTTCGATGTATCCGACGGCCGAGGACCAGGCCACGCCCTGCTGCTCCGACGAGCCGTCGTTGTACCGCACCGTGACCTCGTCGGGGAGCTCGACGGCATCGCCCTCGGTCAGCTGCAGCGCGACAGGCTGCACGGAGTCGACCGCGCGAGGGGCCTGAGCCCCCGTGCGCACGTAGGAGAAGATGTTCAGCGCCGCGGAGGCGGTGCCGTCGAATCCGAACAGGGCCTGGTTGTCCCACGCCGATCCGCCGTACCAGTGCCCGGCATCCTCCGGCTCGTACTCGCCCGCGAAGCTCGACGCCCATCCCGATCCGTCGCGCTCCCACAGGACCCTGTTCTGCTCGAGCTGCGCCGGAGGACCGACGGGCAGCCACGCGGGCTCCCAGTAGTACACGCCGATGCCGGCCTCGCCCACGTCGGCGACCGCCTTGACGACCGCCCGCACCGCGTCCGCCTGACCCTGCACGCTCACCGGATACTGCGTCGCCTCGGACGGCAGATCGATCACGTTGCCGTGCCCGTCGCCGTCGCCGAGCGTGAACGCCCACGACGTCTCGGCGACCATGACCTTCTTGCCGTACGTATCGGCGACCTGCGAGAGCACGGCGGTGAGGTTCTCAGGGGTGCCGTGCCAGAACGGGTAGTACGACGACGCGAACACGTCGTAGTCGACGTCGCGGCGATCGAGCTGCGCGGCCACGTCGGCGTAGAACCCCGCACGCTCTGGATTCGTGAAGTGCAGAGCGACGAGCGTCTCGGGGGACTCGGCGCGCACGGCGGCGGACCCCGCGGAGAACACCTTCGCCATGTCGTCCCAGCCCCGCACTCCCGCCACGCCGCCGTTGGTCTCGTTGCCCACCTGCACCATGCGCAGGTCGACTCCCGCGTCGACGAGGCGGCGCACGGCGTCGCGCGTGAAGACGCCGACCTCGGCGGCGACCTCATCGGCTGTCAGCCCCACCCAGGCCTTGGGCGCCTGCTGCTTTGCCGGGTCCGCCCAGAAGTCCGAGTAGTGGAAGTCGACGAGCACACCAAGTCCGGCATCCGTCGCGCGCTGCGCGATCTCGATCGCCCGCTCGACATCGACGTCACCACCGCCGTAGCCGTTGCCCGCCGCGTCGAACGGGTCGTTCCAGACCCTCACCCGTACGTCGGTGACACCGGCGTCGGCCAGGATCTCGAACAGGTCACCCGGCTCCCCTGCGGAGTCGCGGAACACCACCCCCGACTCCTCGAGCGACAGCACCGACGACACGTCGACGCCGCCGATGAAGTCGTCGGGCAGATTCTCGACGCGGGGGACGGTGATCGGAGCATCCACCGGATCGACCGCAGCGGTCGAGACGAGCGCGGATGCCGGGGTCGACGCGACCGGCGCGGGCAGCGCTGCGCCGGTCAGGGCGACGACGGCCGCCGCGGCGAGCGCGGTGGAGAGAAGGGAACGCGTGCGACGGTGCATGACGGCCTTTCGGGTGGAGCGGAGGGAGGATCAGCCCTTGACGGATCCCTGGGTGAGCCCGCCCACGATGTACTTCTGCAGCGAGAAGAACAGCGCGAGCACGGGTACGGCGGCGACCACGACACCGGCGGCGAAGAGCCCCCAGCGCGAGGTCAGCTGGTTCGAGACCCACTGGTACATGCCGACGGCGAGGGTCCAGTTGTCCTCGGATGTGAGGATGATCTTCGACAGGATGAAGTCGCCGAACGCCGCGAGGAACGCGAGCAGCGCGACGACCGCGAGGATCGGCACGACGAGCGGCATGATCAGACGCCAGAAGATCTGCGCGTGGGTGGCCCCATCGATCTTGGCCGACTCGTCGATCTCGACGGGGATCGTGTTGAAGAACCCGTACATCAGGAACGTGTTGGCTCCGAGCGCGCCGCCGAGGTAGACGCAGATCAGGGCGATCTTCGAGTTGATGCCGAGCGCCGGCACGACCTCGCCGATGGTCTGCAGCATGAGGAAGATCGCGATGAAGGCGAGCGCCTGAGGGAACATCTGCAGCACGAGCAGCGTGGTCAGGCTCGCCCGCCGGCCACTGAAGCGGAAGCGCGAGAACGCGTACGCACCGCACGCGCCCATCAGCACGGATCCGATCGCGGTCACTCCGCCGATGAGCAGCGTGTTGCCGAACCACACCCAGTACCGGGACTCGCCCAGCGCGATGTAGTTCGCGGGATCGAAGGCGCTGAAGAGCGCACTGGATGCCGCGAGGCTGCCGTTCGGGTTCAGCGACGCCGACAGCACGTAGACGAGGGGGAACGCCGCGAACACGAGCACGACCGCGGCCAGGATGTACTTCCAGCCCACGTCGCTCCACCAGCGTCGCCGTCGTGCGCCCGCACGTGCGGCGTCGGCGTCCGTCGACGACCCGGTCACGATGACTCTGGTCTCACTCATCACTGGTACTCCTCGAGCTTGCGGGTCTGTCGGAAGCTCAACGCCGAGATGAGACCGACCACGATGAAGGCAATGATCGACAGCGCGCTCGCGAGGCCGTAGTCGGCCGCGCCGCCCGAGACGCCGGAGACGTCGTAGATGGCGGAGACGAGGATGTCCGTCGATCCGAGCGCATAGGGCGCACCCGCGATCGCGGGCCCGCCGTTGTTGAAGGTGTAGATCACGGTGAAGTTGTTGAACGCCACCGCGAACGAGGCGATGAGCAGCGGTGCGGTCGACACGAGCAGCAGCGGCAGCACGATAGCGCGGAAGCGCTGCAGCTTGTTCGCGCCGTCGATCTCGGCGGCCTCCAGAGTCTCACCCGGGAGCGACTGCAGCGCTCCCGTGCAGACGAGGAACCAGTACGGATAGCTGAGCCAGACGTTCACGAAGATCACCGCGCCCCGCGTGAGCCACGGATCGCCGAGCCAGTTGATGTTCGCGCCGAAGAAGAGCAGATCGTTGATCACGCCGAACTCGGCGTTGAACATGCCCCGGAACAGCAGTGCGGCCATGAACGCCGGGAACGCGTACGGGAGGATGAACAGAGCCCGCAGGAACCGTCGGCCCTTGACGCGCGGGTCGTTGTAGACGATCGCGAGCCCGAGACCGACGGCGAAGCTGAGCACCACCGACAGGATCGCGAACGCGAACGTCCACACCGTGACGCTCAGGAGGGTGCCGGCGAGGTTCGCGTCCGTGAAGAGCTTCACGAAGTTGGCGAAGCCCACGTTCACCGACCAGCCCGTGGGGAGCGCGGTGCCGTCTTCGGCGACGAACGCCCCGAGATCGGTGGCCGTGTAGACGGTGCCCGACTGCGTGTCGGTGATCGTCTGGGCGTCGGCGTCCCACACGAGAGTCGGCTCGTACACCGAGCCGGTCGATCCCTCACGGGTGCGGATGGACCCGTCGTTCGGGTCGTCCGAGACCGGCACTCGCAGATCCTTGATGGCGGCACCGAGCGCGGGGTCGGTCAGCACGGTCGCCCTCGGGATGACCTCCCAACCGGGCACCTCGCTCGGGGCGCCGGTGGTTCCGATCTCGGCTCCGGATGCCGCGCTCAGCGGTTCTTCCGCCGACCCGACCTGCACGTCGCCGTCGTCGTCGACGATTGCGAAACCGAGCTCCTCGCCGCGCTGCACGATCGAGAGGGGGTAGTCGGGCGAGCCCTCGATGCGACGCTCGCCCTGGATCAGCGCGGCATCCACCGCCTGCTCCTGCGTGCCGGCGTGACCGGTGCCGTAGTTCGTGAAGGCGATGTACGCGGTGTAGCCGAAGATGAAGATCTGGAAGACGAGCAGGAAGACGAGTCCGGGCAGCAGGTACTTCAGAGGCAATGCGCGACGCGTGAAGTAGACCCAGTCGGCGATGACGACGAGGAGCACCACGACGCCGAGGACGATCCACGACTCGGCGCTCCACGCCGAGATGGCCGTCATGATGCCGAAGGCGTTGACCAGCGCCATGAGGGCGAGCTTGATGAGGAATCCCCAGCCGAGACCGCGGAAGCGGAGGGCGTGGGATTCGCGCGAGGGCTTCACCACGGGGGTGGGGGCCTCGGCGGGCGGTGCCTGGATCGTCATGTCATCCGTCCTGTCGATGCCTGGTCGTCGAGCGAGCGAAGCGAGCGTGCTCGCTCGACGACCGGGCATTCATCCGGGTCAGCCGGCGAGGGTCGTCTCGAGGTCGGTGACCATCGTGTTCCACGTCGACGCCGGGTCGGCGCCGTTGATGATCTGCACCTGCGCGGCGTTCCACAGGTCCCAGACCGAACCCATCTCGGGGATGGACGGCATCGGCACGCCACCCTGAGCGGAGGCGACGAAGCCGGCCGTGATCGGGTCGGAGGAGACCTCGTCGGCGAGCGTGCTCCAGGCCGGGATGCGCGGGTCAGCCTCGTACAGCGCACGCTGCGCGTCCTCGGTCCCGAGGTAGTTCACCAGGAACTCCTGGGCGAGGAGGGCGTTCTTGCTCTCGCTCGACAGGTAGAAGCCCTGCACGCCCACGAAGGGCGCTGCCGCTTCACCGCCGGCGGAGGGGATGGGGTTCACCGCGACGTCGATGCCCTCGAAGGCGCTGATCGCCCACGGACCCTGGATCGTGTACGGAGCCTTGCCCGACGCGAACAGCTCGTTGTTGATGTCGTAGTCGATCGTGGTCGAGATGTAGCCGGTGCCCGTCGAGCCGTTAGCCCCGAGCCAGGTCGCGAAGGCCTCGCCGGGCGCTCCGCCCATGCCGACCTCGGTCGTGTACGAGCCGGTGTCGTCCTGCACGAAGACGGGTGCGCCGAACGACGTCTGCAGTCCGTACATCGTGTAGCCGTCGCCGGTCTCCCCGGCGGTGTTGATGACGAACGGACGCTCGGTGCCTGCGGCGACGCCCTTGGCGATCATGTCGTCCCAGGTCGCGGGAGCCTCTTCGCCGACGAGGTCGGTGTTCTGGATCAGAGCGATGGTCTCGAGCGAGTACGGCATCGCGTACAGCTGGCCGTCGTACGTCATGGCGTCGAGGGCGACCTGCTCGAACTCCGACGCCTTGTCGCCGAGGTCGATCGTGTCGACGACACCCGCGGCGACGAGCGCTCCGAGCCAGTCGTGGGCGCCGACGGTGATGTCGGGGCCCTCGCCCGTCGGAACCTGCGCGATGAAGTCGTTGCGGAGGTCCTCGAAGTTCTTCTGCACGAGGGTGACCTTGGCTCCGGTCTCCTCCTCGAACGCCTCGGCGGCGGCCGTGATCGCGGCTTCGCGCTCAGCATCCGTCCAGATCACGAGTTCGGCGCCGTCTCCGGATGCCGCGTCGTCGCCGCCGTCCTGGGCGCCGGCGGAGCAGCCCGCGAGGACCACGGCCGCGGCCAGAGCGAGTGCGCCGACTCCGATGTGCTTGCGCATGCGTTTTCCTATCTGTCGTGGCCGACGATGCGCTGCGCGTCATCGCGACCGGGGTGGGGTGGTGCAGTTGTTCGGGTGGTGCGGGGTGAAGCTGGTGGTGCGGGGTGAAGCTGGTCGCGCTGTCAGTGAGAGGTGCGGACGACGGCGACGCCGCCCGCCGCGATCGTCAGGGCGCCCGCGATCTCGGCACCGCTGAGAAGCTCGACGCCTGCGGCTTCGAGCTCGACGTCGTCGTCGCGATGGTTCACGGCGATGCGGTAGACCGCGTCGGCTCCGTGACGGGTGATGACCTCGAGGCCTTCGGCGACTCCCGACGGTGTGATGTCGGCATCCGCGTAGACCTCGTGCAGGAGTGCGCGCATTCCCGCCGCATCCAGTCGGGTTCCGACGTACCAGCCGGTGCCCGAGCCGTGGCGGTGCCGCGTGATGGCGGGCTCGCCCTCGCCGGGGCCGCCCGAGAAGTTCGCGACGACCTCGGCGCCTTCGAGCGCGATGTCCTCCTGCCAGACATCGGCGACGACGCCCTCGTGGTCGGCCCAGTCGAGGCCGTGGCTCTCGCCCTCGCGCAGCGGCAGGAACTCCTCGACCGTGAGGCCGAGTGCCTCGCGCAGCGGAGCGACGAAGCCGCCCGCGTGCACGGCGTCGTTCTCGTCGACGATCGCCGAGAAGAACGACACCAGCAGAGTGCCGCCGTCGTTCACGTAGTCGGTGAGGTTCGCGGCATCCGCGGCGCTCAGCATGTACTGCGCCGGGGCGACGACCAGACGATAGCCCGAGAGGTCCTGACCGGGCAGGGCGAAGTCGACCGTGATGCCGTCGCGCCACAGTTGCTCATAGAAGCGTCGCACCTGGGCCGCATGCGTGACGTCTTCAGACGGACGCCACTCGAGGTCCTGCGCCCAGAACGACTCGAAGTCCCAGAGGATCGCGACGTCGGCCTTCACGACACTGCCCTGCACCTCGTCGAGGCGGGCCAGCGCGGCGCCGAGGTCGACGACCTCGCGGAACACGCGCGACTCGGTGCCGGCGTGCGGCAGCATCGCCGAGTGGAACTTCTCGGCGCCGGATCGGCCCGCACGCCACTGGAAGAACAGGATGCCGTCGGCCCCGCGACCGAGGTGCGTGAGCGAGTTGCGCTTCATCTCACCACGACGCTTCGCGATGTTGCGCGGCTGCCAGTTCACCGCAGAGGTGGAGTGCTCCATGAGGATCCACGGCTTGCCACCGCCGACCGAGCGGCTGAGGTCGGCCGCGATGGCCAGCCCGATGTGCGCGTCCTCGTCGGCGGCCCACAGGTAGTGGTCGTCCGAGACGATATCGACCTCGCGGCCCCAGGCCCAGAGGTCGGTCGTCCAGCTCTGGTTCGCCATGAAGTTCGTCGTGACGGGCTGCGTGGCGTGCGCGCGGATCGCATCGCGCTCGTCGACGAAGCACGCGCGCAGCTGGTGATCCGTGAAGCGTGCGAAGTCGAGGCGCTGGGCCGGGTTCACGACGCTCGGGGCGATGGCCGGGGCACCGACGTGCTCCCAGGCCGAGTAGTGCTGGCCCCAGAAGGCGGTGCCCCATGCACTGTTCAGCGCTTCGAGCGAGCCGTACTTCTCCTGAAGCCAGAGTCGGAAGGCGGCGACCGCGTTCGGCGAGTAGTCCTCGCCGACGGGAACGCCGTACTCGTTGTGCACGTGCCACAGCACGACGGCCGGATGCTGCGCATAGCGCGCCGCGAGAGCATCCGCGATCCGCACGATCGCCTCGCGATAGGCCGGCGACGAGTGCGAGGCCATGCCGCGCGAGCCGAAGCCCATCGTGCGGCCCTCGCGGTCGATGACGTGCGCGTCGGGATGGTTCGCGAAGAACCAGGCGGGCGGCGAGGCGGTCGGTGTGCCGAGGTCGACCGCGATGCCGTTCTCGTGCAGCAGGTCGAGCAGCTCGTCGAGCCAGGCGAAGTCGAACTCGGCCTCGCCCACTTCGATGAGCGCCCACGAGAAGATGCCGACGCTGACCAGGTTCACTCCGGCTTCGCGCATCAGGATGACGTCGTCGCGCCACGTCTCAGGAGACCACTGCTCGGGGTTGTAGTCGCCGCCATAGGCGATTCCACTCAGAGCGGGCCAGGCGTGGGGGGAGGTCATCGGCACTCCATCGGGTCGGTGCGGGCGTGGTGCGTGTCCCGACGTGCTGTCGCTCATTCGACTGGGACCGGTCTCAGGTTGTCACGGAGACATGACTGGGACCGGTCTCAGTTCTACCTCAGGTCCACTGCCGACCACAACCGCCGTTACCGAACTGAGACCGGTCCCAGGTTGGACTACCGCTGGACGGGATGCTGTGGGTAGAGTCACAGGCGATGAGTGATGTCAGCGCGAAGCGCAAGCCGACGATCCGCCAGATCGCGGCGCAGGCGGGGGTGTCCCGCAGCACGGTCTCGCGGGTGATCAACGGCGGGCACTGGGTCTCCCCCGACGCCAGGCAGGCCGTCGAGGAGGCGATCCTCGCCACCGGGTACACCGCCAACCATCACGCGCGCAGCCTCGCGACCGGGCGGGCCGGCTCTCTCGCGTTCCTCCTCACCGAGCCGCAGCAGCTGCTGTTCGACGACCCGACGTTCGCGCTGCTGCTCCGGGGCGCCGCCGAGGCGCTGGCCCAGCGCGCGATGACCCTGGTGCTGCTCGTGGCGGGCACGCCCGCCGAGCGCGAGAGCGTCGCGCAGTTCCTCAGCGCCGGACACGTCGACGGCGTGATGCTGATCTCCTCGCACGAGTCGGAGCCGCTGCTCGACCAGCTGATCGAGGTGGGCATCCCCACCGTCTGCTGTGGCGTGCCGCTCGGGCACGAACGCGAGCTCTCGACGATCTCGGTCGACGAGATCGCGTCAGCCCGCGCGATGGCCGCTCACCTCATGGCGCAGGGCCACCGCCGCATCGGGATGATCACGGGCCCCGACGACACCCCGGGCGGGCGCTATCGGCTGGTCGGGTTCCGTGAGGAGCTCGGCGACCTGTACGACGGGTCGCTCGTCGAGGTCGGCGACTACTCGTACGAATCCGGACTCGCCGCGATGACCCGGATGCTGGAGCACGACGTGGATGCCGTCTTCGCCGCCTCCGACCGGATGGCCGCAGGGGCGATCGCCGCCGTCCGCCGCGCAGGCCGCCGCGTCCCGGAGGACATCGCGATCGCCGGGTTCGACGACTCAGGACTCGCGGCGACGCACGAGCCGCCGATCACGACCATGCGTCAGCCCTGGGACCAGATCAGCGCGCAGATGGTCACGGTGCTGCTCGAGGTGATCGCGGGAGCATCCCCGCGCTCGGTCATCCTCGACACCGAGCTCGTGGTCCGCGACAGCGCCTGAGCACCGGGCCCCGCCCGAGCACCGCGTCGCTCCGGTCGCAGTTCGTGTCGCTCTCACCATCGCTCCGGTCGCAGTTCGCGCCGCTCCGACGCGCGCTGGGCGACACGAAGTGCGACGGGAGCCACTCGCCCGTTGAGCGAGCGAAGCGAGACGAAACGCGGTGAGTTGCGACTCCAGCGACCTCTCGGGCCCCGCTGACCTCAGCCGCGCATGGCGACGCCGCGACGCCAGTAGCCCATGAAGGCCACCTGTCCGCGGTCGATGCCCAGGTCCTTCACGAGATGGCGGCGCAGCGTCGTGACGACCCCGCTCTCGCCGGCGATCCAGAAGTAGCGCTCCGCGGGAGCATCCGCCACTGCGATGTCCTCACCGAGACCCGAGTAGTCCGGGGTCTCCCAGAGCAGGGCCTCCGAGTCGATGTCCGTCACGTCGAGGTCGTCCCCGGCATCCGCATCGCCGAGGTATCCGAGCACCGCGGGGATGAGCTCCAGCCCGTGCAGCTGACCGTCCGCGCGAGGCAGCCAGCGCACCTCGACCCCGGCCGGTGCGGCGATCGACAGGATGTCGTCGACCGACGGCACCTCGATGAACGCGACGCCGCGCAGGTCGGCCGGGGCGTCCTCCAGAATGCGCGCGATGGCGGGCGCGGCGGTCTCGTCGCCCGCCAGGACCACGGATGCCGCGGAGCCGGGCTCGTACTCGGCTCCCCCGTGCGCCGAGGCGGCGACGCCGCGCCGCGGACCGACGATGAACAGCTCCTGGCCGACGGCCGCGGCATCCGCCCAGCGCGATGCGGGACCCGAGAGCCCCGGCGCGAGGTGCAGGACGAAGTCGACGTCGAGCTCGGTACCGGATTCGTCGACCCGCAGCTCGCGCACGGAGTAGGTGCGCATGGAGCCGCGCTCCTCTTCCGGCACGGCGAGGTACGACCCCCACCAGTCGTCGGTGTCGCGGTCGAGCGGAGGCAGGATGCCGGATGCCGGCGGGAAGACGATCTTCACGCGCGAGTCGAACGTGTCGCCCGGGGTGCCGAACTCGACGAGCTCGTCGCCGCCGAGCGTGACGCGCACGAAGTTCGGCGAGACACGCGACACCGCGCGCACCTCGGCGCGGGCGAGCACGTAGGTGGGGCGTTCGGTGGTGGTCTCAGCGGACATGATGCCTCCCGATGGGCGTGACCATCGGCTTCCCCGATACGGGGTCCGTGGTGATCTGATTGGCGAGGTCGAAGACCTCCTCGACGAGCTGGGCGGTCACGACGTCCTGCGGAGCGCCGGTGGCGTGCACTCTGCCCTCCTTCATCGCGACGAGCTCGTCGGAGTAGCGTGCGGCGAGGTTGAGGTCGTGCAGCACCATCACGATCGTGGTGCCGCGCGAGACGCTCAGGTCGGTGAGCAGGTCGAGGACCTCGACCTGATGAGCGACGTCGAGGAACGTCGTCGGCTCGTCGAGCAGCAGGATGTCGGTCTCCTGCGCCAGCGCCATCGCGATCCACACGCGCTGGCGCTGCCCGCCGGAGAGCTCGTCGACGCTGCGGTCCGCGAGCTCGGTGGTGCCGGTCGCCGCGAGAGCATCCGCCACGACCTCGTAGTCGTGCGCAGTCCAACGCGACAGCATCTTCTGGTGCGGATGCCGCCCCCGGCCGACGAGGTCGGCGACCGCGATGCCCTCGGGAGCGACCGGCGACTGCGGCAGCAGCCCGAGGATGCGCGCGACCTCCTTGGTGGGTCGCGCGTGCACGGACTTCCCGTCGAGGACGACCTGCCCCTCGGTCGGCGAGAGCAGGCGCGCGAGCGAGCGGAGCAGCGTCGACTTGCCGCATCCGTTCGCCCCGACGATCGTCGTGATCTTGCCCGGCGCGATCTGCAGGTCGAGGCCGTCGATGATCGTGCGGTCGCCATAGGCGAGAGTGACGGCCTCGGCCGACAGGGTGTGCGACTCGGTCACAGGGAGCCTCCCGAGCGGTTGGTGCGGATGAGCAGGTAGATGAGGTACGGGGCGCCCAGGACTCCCGTGATCACGCCGACCGGGTAGCGGTCGCCGAACGCGAACTGGCCGAGCAGGTCGCCGCCGAGCACGAGCACGGCGCCGACGAACGCGCTCGGCACGAGCAGGTTCGCGCCGGGCCCGGTGATGCGCGCCGCGATGGGGCCGGCCATGAACGCCACGAAGGCGATGGGTCCGCAGGCGGCCGTCGCGAACGCCAGCAGGGCGACCGCGCCGAGGATGAACAGCAGACGCGTCACCGTGACGCGCACGCCGAGACCGGATGCCGAGTCGTCGCCGAGCTGCATGGCGCCCAGCGCCCGCCCCTGCGACAGCATGAGCGGCAGGATCACGGCGGCCGCGATCGCCAGCGGGGCGACGCGCTCCCAGGAGGCGTTGTTGAGGCTTCCGGTGAGCCACTGCATCGCGGTCTGGATGTCCCAGCTCGCGGCGCGCGACAGCAGGTACGAGATCACGCTCTGCAGCATCGCCGCGATGCCGATGCCGATCAGGATGAGCCGCGTGCCGGCGAAGCCGTTCTTGATCGACAGCAGGTAGATGACGCCCGCGGTGAAGACCGCTCCGCCGAGGGCGAAGAGTGACACGAGCGGCCCGTTGAGCGACAGCACGACGATGCCGATCACCG
The DNA here is from genome assembly GCA_037033365.1 of Actinomycetota bacterium. Lineage (GTDB taxonomy): Bacteria > Actinomycetota > Actinomycetes > Actinomycetales > Microbacteriaceae > Microbacterium. The sequence goes on from JAZBLS010000029.1 coordinate 18,089, forward strand.
CGGCCGCGCCGGCGCCGTTGGAGATGCCGATGATGTCGGGCGAGGCGAGCGGGTTGCGCAGCAGCGTCTGGAACGAGACACCGGCGATGCCGAAGGCGAACCCGGCGAGGATCGCGAGCACGGCCCGCGGGAGGCGGAGCTCGCCGACCGTGAACGAGGCGCCCGGAACCGTCTGGCCGAGGATGACGCGGATCACTTCGTCGAGCGGGTAGAACGTGTTGCCGATCATCAGCGCGACCGTGAAGAGCACCAGCAGCATCGCACCGAGCACGACAGTCGCGACGGCGTGACGGCGATGGCGGGCGCGGCGACCCGCGATGATCGCCGCGACGGCCGCCCGGTCGCCACTCGAGGGCGGTGGCGTCTGGGGGCGGGCGGTCTGGTCGATGGCGCTCACAGTTCACGCACCTTCTGCCGACGGACGATCCAGATGAAGAACGGCGCTCCGATGATCGCGGTGATGATGCCGACCTGGATCTCCTCGGATGTCGGAGAGATGACCCGGCCGACGATGTCGCTCGCGAGCAGCAGGGAGGAGCCGGCCAGCGCCGAGAACGGCAGGAGCCAGCGGTGGTCCGTGCCCACCAGCATCCGGCAGACGTGGGGGATGACGAGACCGACGAAGCCGATCGGGCCGGCGATGGCGGTCGCGGCACCGGCGAGGATAACTGCGCCGGCGGCGGACGTGAGGCGCGTGCGGAACACGTGCTCGCCCAGCCCCTTCGCCATGTCGTCGCCGAGCGCGAGGGAGTTCATGCCGCGGGCGCTCGCGAAGCAGACCAGCGCGCCGAGCGCGAGGACGGGTGCGGTGATCGCGATGCGCGGCCATTCGGCACCGCCGACACCGCCGATCTGCCACGACTGGAAGGCCTGCAGCAGATCCACGCGCGGCAGCATGACGGCGCTGATCAGGGAGGCGAAGGCGGCGGAGGTCGCGGCACCCGCGAGGGCGAGCTTGAGGGGTGTCGCACCACCGCGGCCGAGAGAGCCGACCGTGTAGACGAAGGCCGCGGCGAGGGCGGCGCCGATGACGGCGAGGGTCATCTGGCTGTACGCGTCGGTGAGACCGAGGAAGGCGAGGCCGATGACGACGGCGAGCGAGGCGCCGTTCGAGACGCCCAGGATGCCGGGGTCGGCGATCGGGTTCCGGGTGACCGCCTGCATCGTGGCGCCGGAGAGGGCGAGAGCGGCGCCGACGAGCAGCGCGAGCACGGTGCGGGGCAGGCGCTTGATGATCGCGGCCTGGGCGAGGGTGTCGTCCTGGCCGCTCAGGGCGGCGAAGATGTCGTCGATGCTCACGGCGCGCACGCCGAAGCAGATCGACAGGATGCACAGGGCGAGCAGCACCCCGAGTCCGGCGAGGAGCCAGAGGGTGCGCGCCCATGCCGGGCGCCGCAGGTCTGCGGTGCCCGGCATGGGGACGGTGACGGCTGTCACGGGTTCGGGTGTTCGGCGTTCAGTGCGCGACGATGACGTCGCGGGTCACTGCGCGAGCGGTGCCGCCAGGAGCGCGAGGTAGTCGCTGAGGCCCCACGGGATCGACAGCGGCGACGGGTTCGCGGAGGCGGCGATCGGGGTCGCGTCCGGGAGGATCGCGATGCGCCCCTCGGCGATGGCCGGGATCTTCGACAGCAGCGGGTCGGCCTGCAGCGTGGCGATGAGCGACTCGTCGCCATACGTCACGAACACGTCGACGTCCGAGAAGACGTCGGCCTCCTCGGAGCTGACCGAGAGGTAGAACTGGTCGCTGTCGGCGTTCTCCTCGACGATCGCCGGAAGCGGCAGCCCCAGGTCGTCGTGCAGGTAGCCGGGGCGGGTGTCGATGGCCGTGTAGTAACCGACCTGGCTGAGGTCAGACGGATCGACGTACGCGAAGAGGACCTTCTTGTCCTTGAGGACGCTGTTCTCCTCGAGCGCGGCGTCCGCGTCGGCGTGCAGCTCCTCGATGAGGGCGTCGCCCTCCTCCTCCAGGCCGAGGGCCTTGGAGTTCATCTCGATCATCTCGTCGACCGGGGTGCCCCAGGCGACCTCGGGGTACGCGACGACCGGAGCGATCTTGGAGAGGGTGTCGTACTCCTCCTCCGTGAGGCCGGAGTAGGAGGCGAGGATCACATCGGGGTTCGTGTCGGCCACGGCCTCGTAGTCGATGCCGTCGGACTCGTCGAACAGGACGGGCTCTTCGCCGCCGAGCTCGTCGAGCTTCTCCTCGACCCAGGGCAGGATGCCGTTGTCGTCGTCGTCGCCCCACGTGGCCTTGCTCATACCGACCGGCACGATGCCGAGGGCCAGCGGCACCTCGTGGTTCGCCCAGGCGATGGTCGCGACCCGCTCGGGCTTCGTCTCGATCGTGGTCTCGCCGTAGACGTGCTCGATCGTGACCGGGAAGGCGGAGTCGTCGGCCGGGTTCGATCCGGCGTCGGAGCCCGAGTCGGCGGCGGGCGTCGCGCAGGCGGCGAGGCTCAGGGCGAGCGCCGCGGCGGTGCCGGCGGCGGCGAGAAGACGGGAGGTGCGCACAGGCGTCCCCTTCGGTTCGGGATGGAGGGTGTGCGGCGCCGAGAGGCGCCAGGGGCTTTGGTAAGCCTGGCCTAATCTAACAGAAAGTTAGGCGAGCCTCATCTCGGAGTTCGGTATGCCCGGCATCCTGCGTCCGGGGTCGATTTCGCACCGCGTCTTGCGTGCGGGGTCGATTTCGCACCGCGCAGGCCGGTTATGGATGCCAAATCGACCCGGCATCCGCCTCAGCTGCCGAATCGACCCGGCTGCCGTGCGGGGCCCAATTCGCATCGGGGCTCGCGTGCGGGGTCGATTTCGCAGCCGCCAGACCGATTGCGGATGCGAGATCGACCCGGCATCCGCCTCAGCTGCGAATTCGACCCCGCATCCGCTTCAGCTGACAAGTCGACCCCGCGCGTGCGGGGTCGGTTTCGCATCCCCGCTCGCATGCGGGGTCGATTTCGCACCGCTCAAGCCGATCACGGATGCGAAATCGACCCGGCATCCGCTTCAGATGCCGAATCGACCCCGCACCGGCTCGGCGGTCTCGTCCCACGCGCGGACGCGGTGGATGGTCGCGGACTTCGGATACTTCCCGCCGCGCGGTCCGATCTCGAAGATGTCGAGCATCAGGAAGTGCGGGTAGATCGGCGCCTGAGGGATGCGCCGCAGCATCCGACCCTCGCATCCGATGACGGTCTCGCCCGGCGACCAGACGACGGTCCACGTGTGCGGCCGGGAGGCATCGAACGGCAGCTCGACCTCAGCCACGTCGGTCGTGAGGTGCGGGTCGTGGTGGGCTTTCACGCCGGTGCGGGCGGTCGTCGTGGCTCCGACGGCGGACGCATCGATCTCGAAGATGCAGATCTCGCCGGACTCGGCGGGGGAACGATGCTCGGTGCCCACGAGCCACGCGGCGAGCATGCAGTTCGAGTCGGTGCTCGCAGAGACGGTGATCTCGATCCGTCCGGCCGACGGCGTGAACAGCAGCCGCTCCGGTGTCTGCGTGCGGACGGCGAGGTCGTCGCGGTGACGATGAGTGCCGACGTCGGACCCGACCGACCCCGAGAAGACACCGGTCTGCAGGTTCGAGACCCGCAACGGAGCGTCCTCGTCGCGCCAGTCCGGCTGGTCGTGCTCGATCCGCAGCTCGAGGCCCGACGGCGTGACGTCGAACCGGGCTCGTGCCTGCTCCGGCGTCGTCCATTGCGGCAGATAGCTCGCGACCCACAGGTCGGAGTCCAGACCATCGCGGAAGTCGTCATCGATGTCCGGCGGCCGGTTCGGGGCTGCGGGGAGGTTCTCCGAGGCGAACGGCATGAGAAATGATCCCATGCGCGGCCGACGGGACCCGTACGGGGTCGAAAGAGCACCTGATTCGGCGGTGTGCGGTGCGAAAGTGGCCCCGCACCGGCATCCGATGCGAAAGCGACCCCGCACCGACCCCGCACCGACCCGACGTCGCCACAGAACCCCCGACAGACAGAAAGCCGGCCG
>JAZBLS010000030.1:0-22014 GCA_037033365.1 Actinomycetota bacterium
GCGGATCGGCGCCGGCGGCGCAGGATCACGGCTCCCGCGACCAGCATCATGGCAGCGAGCGTCACGGCCACGACCGGCAGGTCGCCGCCGGTCGCCGCGAGCCCGTTCGCAGCGGTGATGCGGATGTCCGCCCAGCCCAGCAGTTCACCGGTCGCCGAGTACACGGCGATCCGGTGGGCGCCGATCGCGGCGTCCGCAGGGATCGTCACGGTCAGTGCGCCTGTCGCGGAAGCCGCGCCCGTGGCGAGCAGCACCGGGTCGGAGTACATCCAGACCGCGACCTTCTCGCCCGCATGATCGGCGCCGAGCGTCACGGTGACCTGGGAGCCGCGGGCGGCGACCGACGGGTTCACCGTCACGCCGTTGCGGTTGTCATCGGTCAGCGCGGAGCCCGGCAGCGGCGGGGTCTGCCCGCCCGGCGCACCGGGCGTACCCGGGGTACCGGGGTTGCCGGGGTTCGCGACGCCGGGCAGGGTCCCGACGCGCAGGGCCTCGGATGCGAAGCCGTCGGCGAACCACCAGACCGGCCGCTGGCCGTCGACCGACAGGGAGGCCGGTGCGGTCGCGAAGCCCTCGTTGTTGATGTTCGGCATGCCCGCGGGGCGTGCGAAGTGCGCGATCCCGGGCTGTGCCGTTCCGTTCAGGGTGATCTGCGCGGATTCACCGCCGCAGCCGTCATCGCACACCGCCCAGAGCACTCCGAGGACGCTGTCGTAGTCGAGAGCCATGACTCCGGGAAGCCCGGGCGCGATCTCCGACACGAGAGTGGCCGAGCCGTCTGCGGCGAGCGCGAACGCGTACACATGGCCGTTGTCCTCGACCGCGACGAAGAACAGACCGTCGCCGTGACCCGCATAGTCGGCCGGGTCGTATGCCTCGCCCGTGTTGTCGTCGAAGAGCGCGCCGTTCAGCGCGCTGTCCGGCACCCACTGCACGGCCTCCATGCCGAGGTTCGCGCCGACCTGGGGCAGCAGGGCCGTGAGGTCCCACTCCTCCTGCGCGACGAGGTCGCCCACGGCGGCCTCCGGATCCACCTTGAGCACGACGTTCTGGTTCACGCCCTTGGCGCTGTTGTCCCGCTCGGACGCGACGTAGACGAAGCCCTCGCCGTCGACCGTGATGCCCTCGGTGTCGGGGCCGGCCGCTCCGGCATCCGCTGCGTCCTTCTGGAACCGGACGCGCTTGCCGTCCTCCCAGCCGCTGATCTTCGAGAACGAGCCGTCGGCGTGGACCTCGAGCTTCCAGATGCGGCCCTCGCCGTTGTCGACCGCCCAGAGGAACGCACCGTCGGCGGTCTCCTGCACATCGAGGCCCGAGCTGTCCTCCAGGAACGCCGGTGCGGTGTCGAGCACCCGCACCTCGGCCGAACCCGGCCACGGCGAGACCGGGATCTCGCCCTCGCAGACGTTCGCTGCCCCCTTGGTGCTCTCGGCCGTCACGGCGAACGTGCCGGTGATGTCGGGGCAGCGCCCCCACGTGGTGGCCGCGTGGCCCTCGCCCCAGGTCGTCGAGTCGACCAGCAGGTCACCGTCGAAGACGCGCACGGTGTCGCCGCCGCCGAGGCCGAAGCCGAGCTGGTCGCCCTCGATCACGAGGTATCCGGATGCCGGGATCGTGGTGCCCGCGGGGACCGTGAACGCGTGGGTGTCGTCGTCGTCCTTCACCACGATGCCCGAGACGTCGAGCGTGGTGGCCGTGGGGTTGACGAGCTCGATCCAGTCTCCGGGCGTTCCGCCGTCCGACTCGACCTCGTTGATGCGCACCGGGCTGCCGCAGGCGTTGCGCAGCCCCTTGGTCGACACCGCGATGTCCGCGAACTCGCCGGTACCGTCAGCGCAGCGGGCCAGGACGCCCGCTGCGTGCGCCGCGTACACGTGCTCGTCCACAGTCGTGAGGCCGGCGTCCCGCAGGGTCACGGTGTCGCCGTTGCCGAGGCCGAAGACGAAATGCGTGTTCTGGTCGAACACGAAGTAGGCACCGGGCGCGAGGATCGTGCCGGCCGCCAGTGGCGTGGTCTCCGCGGCGTGGCCGACCGGATCGTTGTCCATGACCGACCAGCCCGAGATGTCGACCGGAGTGCTGCCGACGTTGACGATCTCGATCCAGTCGGTGACGTCGCCGTTGGACTCGATCTCGTTGATGACGACGTCAGGCAGGACGCACGAGTTGGCCGCACCCTTGGTCTGGTACGCCAGGACGAAGGGTCCGGTGCCGTCGGGGCAGCGGGCGAGGGTCGCCGCGATCATGTCGCCGCCGATCGCGGCGTGCGACGTCCACGGCAGGGTGTCGTCGATCTGGAGCCCGGTCTCGTCGAACAGGCGGATGCGATCGGCGCTGCCGATGCCGATCGGGTCACGGAACGCGGTCTCCACTCCGTCGACCAGACCGATCGTGCCCTCCTCGACGACGAGGAACTCACCGGCCGCGATCTCGGTGCCGGGGAGGAACTGCCAGCGGTGGTCATCGGAGTTGTCGCGGATCTCGTATCCCGAGATGTCGAGCGCAGCGTCGCCGGGGTTGAAGAACTCGACCCAGTCCGCGGGCTGCGAGTCGACCTCGTTGATCAGGATGGAGCCCTCGACGGGCTCCGGAGCCTCGAACAGGTTCGCGGCGCCCTTCGTGGACTCGGACGTCGCCGCCCACACCGCGACCCCGTCCACGTCGTGGACTCCCCACGTGTGCAGCGCGTGCCCCGTCCAGGTCGTCTCGTCGACGATCGCTCCGGATGCGTCGAAGAGCCGCACCTGGTCGTCCTTGCCCAGACCGAAGTCGAATCCTCCGATGCCGCCCTCGACCTGGTCGATCACGAGGAAGGCGCCGGCCTCCACGATCGTCCCTGCCGGGAAGACGTAGGAGCTGTCGTCCTTGTTGTCCCTGACGGTGAATCCGCTCAGATCGACCGGCGCAGTTGACGTGTTGAGGAACTCGATCCAGTCTCCCGGTGTGCCTCCGTCCGACTCGACCTCATTGATGCGGATGCCGGATTCGGCTCCGGTGGCGGCGAGCGGCACGGCGAGCAGGGCGGCTGCGCTGAGCGCGCAGACGGCCGTGACCGCGGTCGCGGAATGCAGGCGGGACATGGGGCTCCTGAGTGGATGCAGACGGGTGTGACCCCACACCATCGTCGCCGCGTTGCCGCGGATCGTCCGCCCGGTGGACGGGCGGTGAACGAGGAGTATCCATTCGTCATCCGACGCTCAGGAGCGAGTGCCACAATCATCGGATGCGCACGATCCTCAACATCATCTGGCTGATCTTCGCGGGGTTCGGTCTCTTCCTCGGCTACGTCCTCGCCGGCATCCTGCTGTGCATCCCGATCGTGACCATCCCGTGGGCGATCGCCTCGTTCCGCATCGCGCGCTACGCGATCTGGCCCTTCGGCCGCGAGATCGTCAGCAAGCCGACCTCCGGTGTCGGGTCGTTCCTCGGCAACGTGCTGTGGGTGATTCTCGCCGGGTGGTGGCTCGCCATCGGGCACATCGTGTCCGGCATCCTGCTCTGCGTCACGATCATCGGCATCCCGATGGGCATCGCCGACTTCAAGCTCGTACCCGTGTCGCTCATGCCGCTGGGCAAGGAGATCGTCTCGCGCCGCGGGGCGTTCGACCGCACGCTCTGACCCGCCAGGTTCTGCGGCCATCGCCAACTTCTGCGGCCTCGACTCGCGGACCGGGGCCGCAGAAGTTTCCCGAGGCCGCAGAAGTTCGACCCGAATCGCGAGACGGGTCAGCCGCGGAAGAAGCTCACGCCGAGGTCGGGGTGATCGACGAAGACCCCGTCGACGCCGGTGCGCGCGATCACGCCCCACTCCGCCTCGTAGTCGCCGTAGGCGGACTTTCCTCCGCTGCCGCGGAACTCCGCCGAGAGGAAGGCGTTCTCCGGTCGACAGGTCCAGGTGAAGACCTTGAGTCCCCTCTTGTGCGCGTCTGGGACGATCGTGTTGCCCTTCGCGAGCAGCATCCGCTTGTTCACGCTGATGCCGTCGACCACGCCCACGAGCTCGTCGAGCCCTCGGGGCGTGACCGTCGCCTTGTACGTCGGGGCCTGCTTTCCCTGAGCGACCTGGAGATCGTACGCCCTGCCGACGGCTTCGATCAGGTAGATGTACGACGCGGCGATCCCCCGCGCCTTGAGCTCGCCGAGGATCGTCGACTCGAAGCTCTCGACGATCAGCGGCAGTTCGCCGGCGGCCCAGCCCGCCGCCCGAAGGTCGCGCTCGATGAGCGGAGCGAGGTCGAGCCCGATGCTCGAGAAGTAGGTCGCGTGCTTGACCTCGAGCACGACGCCGATCTCGCGGCCGTACTCGACAGACCCCTCGCGCACGAGATCGAGGACATCGGTCAGCCGGAGGATGGCCTGGGATCCGTCGAAGCTCGCGCTCGACAGGCGCACCTCCGGCAGCCGCTCGCGACTGCGGAGCCCGGCGAGTTCCTCCCACGTGAAGTCCTCGGTGAACCAGCCCGTCAGCGCCTCGCCGTCGACCCGCTTCGTCGTCCTGCGGTCGGCGTACTCCGGATGCTCGGCGACATCGGTCGTACCCGAGATCTCGTTCTCGTGGCGCACGATGAGGACACCGTCCTTCGTCGCCACGATGTCCGGCTCGACCGCATCGACCCCCATCGCGATCGCGAGCTCGTACGAGGAGCGGCTGTGCTCCGGACGGTAGCCGGGCGCACCGCGATGCCCGATGACGAGGGGGGATTTCCTGGGCACGCTCACAGCGTAGAACACCCAGGTGACGGCCCATCCGGGTATCGTGGAGGAAAGCGACCTACAACCCCTTTGGAGTGAGGCCCACCATGAGCAATTTCGCTTTCAACAACCCTGCGTTCCAGCAGCAGGATCCGCGCAATGTCGCGACCTACCCGGGCGCGCCGCAGGGCGCTCAGGGTGCGCAGGCCGCGTCGTTCCAGCACGGGACGATGGATGCCGCGGCGAACGCGCAGCTGGAGGGCATGTACGCCGCTCCCCCGGCCGGCGCCATCGAGACCGACCGCATGTCCGTCGAGGACACCGTCTGGAAGACCGCCGGCTTGTTCGGCATCCTCCTCGTCACCGCCGCGGTCGGCTGGTTCCTGACCCTCGGTGGCATCAGTGCCCCGCGTAGCGACCCGTACAACGCCCCTGCCATCAACATGCTGCCGTGGATCGTCGGCGCACTCGGTGGCTTCGTGCTGGCGATGGTCATCACGTTCACCTCGCGCAAGAAGGTCCGCCCCGCGCTGATCTTCGCCTACGCGGCCTTCGAGGGTCTCTTCATCGGTGGCATCTCGGCCTTCTTCGAGGTCCTGTACCCGGGCATCGTCTTCCAGGCGACCCTGGCCACGGTCTCGGTCGTCGGCGTGACGCTGGCGCTCTTCGCGAACGGCAAGATCCGCGCGTCCAAGAAGGCCACGAAGATCTTCATGATCGCCATGATCGGCTACCTCGTCTTCTCGCTCCTCAACGTCGTCCTCACCTGGACCGGCGTGCTCGGCGAGGGCGCGGCCTTCGGTCTGCTCAGCAAGGTCGAGATCCTCGGCATCCCGCTCGGCCTGATCATCGGCGTCCTCGTCGTCATCATGGCCGCGTACTCGCTGGTGCTCGACTTCGACCAGATCCAGCAGGGCGTCCGCAACGGCGCTCCCCGCAAGTACGGCTGGCTCGGCGCCTTCGGCATCATGGTCACGGTCGTCTGGCTGTACGTCGAGATCCTGCGCATGATCGCGATCATCCGCGGCAACAACTGACGCGAACCGTCGCTCATGAGGCCCGCCCCCTTCGGGAGGCGGGCCTCTTGCCATATCGGGGGCCCTCAGCGCAAGGGGTTGGCTGATAAAAAGCTGAGAAGGCACCATGGATTACACGAGCCCTGGCACCCCAGGGCCCACGAAACAAAGGAGCTGAACATGAGCTTTCTCGGATTCCTTCTTCTCGGCCTCATCGCCGGCGCAATCGCGAAGCTGATCCTTCCCGGCAAGCAGGGTGGCGGATGGTTCATCACCCTCCTGCTCGGCGTCGTCGGCGCCCTCCTGGGCGGATGGCTCGGCAGCCTCATCCTGAACCGTCCTCTCACGGAGTTCTGGGACCTCGGCACGTGGCTGCTCGCCATCGGCGGGTCGATCATCGTCCTGCTGATCTACGGCCTCATCGCCGGTCGCGGTCAGAAGGGCCGCGCCTGACGCGCGAGATCCTCACACGATCACTGAGAAGCCCTCTTCGCCTGCGCGGCGAAGGGGGCTTCTCTGCGTTCTCGGCTCAGCGCCCGGCGGCCTTGGCTTCGAGCAGAGTGCGCTCGCGGTCGTTCCCCGCGAGCGCGGCTGCCTCGGCGAACTCGCTCCGGGCTTCGTCCTCCCGCCCGAGACGCAGGAGGAGCTCTCCCCGCGTGGCGGGGAGCAGGTGATACCCCCGCAGCGTGCCACTCGCCGACAGCTCGTCGATGATCCTCAGCGCCGATGCAGGGCCGGTGGCCATCGCGACGGCGGCCGCCCGGTTCAGCTCGACCACCGGAGAGGGCGAGATGCGCCCCAGCGCCTCGTAGAGCAGCACGATGCGCTCCCAGTCGGTCTCCTGGACGGATGCCGCGACGGCATGGCACTCGGCGATCGCCGCCTGCAGGCCGTAGGCGCCGCGACCCGCGCCGAGCTCGTCGGCCCTGGTCAGCGCCGCGCGTCCGCGCGCGATGCGTCCGCGGTCCCATCGACGCCTGTCCTGATCCGCCAGCAGCACGGGATCGCCGTGCGCATCGAGGCGAGCGGGAAATCGTGCGGCCGTGAGCTCCATGAGCGCCAGCACGCTGTGCGCGTCGCGCTCCCGCGGCATCAGCGCCACCAGCACCCGGGCGAGGCGGATGGCCTCGATGCTGAGCTCGGGGCGCATCCATTCCGATCCGCTGCTGGCCGCGTGCCCCTCGTTGAAGATCAGGTACAGCACACCCAGGATGGCGCCGAGGCGCTCGGCATGCTCCTCACGCGGCGGCATCTCGAACGGCACGTTGGCCGCAGCGAGCGTCTTCTTCGCCCGGACGATGCGCTGCTGCACGGTCGCCGTCGGCACGAGGAACGCACGGGCGATCTCTTCACTCGAGAGTCCGCCCACCACCCGCAGGGTGAGCGCGACCTGCGCCTCTCGCGAGAGCACGGGGTGGCACGAGATGAACACCAGCCGCAGCACGTCGTCGTCCACGGCATCCGGATCCCACGGCGTCGCATCCGCTGCCTCCGCCTGCTCGCGCTCCAGCTCGTGCGCGAGCACCGCGATCCGGTCGTCCAGACGTTCTCGGCGACGCCACCCGTCGACCGCCTTGCGCTTCGCGACAGCCGTGAGCCACGCGGCACCGTTGCGCGGGACCCCCTCGACCGGCCACTGCCGCAAGGCGTCCTCGAGCGCCTCCTGGGCCAGATCCTCGGCGAGTCCGAAGTCGCCGACCATCCGCGTCAGCGTCGCGACGATCCTGGCCGACTCGATGCGCCAGACGGCGGCGACGGCCCGCTCCGCATCCCGAGGATCGGGAGCGGGGCGCGCCATCGCATCGTCGTGGGAAGGGCTCATGTCACTTATGAGGAGTCCTTTTACCTGCGTTAGCTGCTCCATGGAAAAACCGGGCTCTTGCTCACCGGCGTGCGGAGGTTTGAGTCAGATAACTTGCTCCGGTGCGGTCTGACTACACCAAGACTCCTAATCGTCATCTCCGACTCCCTCTTGTTCCGCGAAACCACTGATCAACCCCTCGATCGCCCGCTGACCTTCCTGAAGGCGCTGACGAGTCATCTTGCGCTCCTTCTTGAGCCTCTCCATCTCCTCCCCGATCCACATCCGCCGATGTCGACCGTTCTCGAAGACGTGATAGTTCGTGAAGAACGTTCTGAAAAACTCCTCCACTGAGTCTTGGTCTGCCCGCTCGAGGTGTTGATGCTCGTACGCCATCCGCGCTAGCCCATAGACGAAGTTCGGGACAACCCACATCGTCGAGTATCGTTCCGCGATCCGAGGCAACCTCTCCGCCCAGCCCGGTTCGGCTACCAAGAATGCGAAGATCGCGGCAGCGATATCCCGGTATAGCGATACGCCCTCGCTTCCGTTCGAGTCTGAACGCTCGTAGGTTCGGAGGAGTTTTCGCGAGGCGAGGGTCGCGTTGATGCTCGTGAGCGCGATAAACATCGGCATAGACAGCCGGATGTCCTCCAGCAGAGCTCGGTGCTTCTCTCGTTCGTCGCCAGACTCCTCTTCGCTCGTACCGAGAACGACCGATTCGATCACCTCGACGAACATGTTGTCATCCGCCATCACATCGGTCAGGTAGCCCCAGCGATCCAACACCGTGACGAAAAGTTCGTCCTTCAGTTCGAGGTTCGCCACCTGATCCGAGTCACGCACCACTCTCGAACTCAGATCGAGGACCGAAAGCAGTTGCTGGGTCAAACTCCAGGTCGCGGGATCGTCAAGCGGGAAGGGCACCCGATCGTCGCCATCACCCCATTCATCCTCCGCGTCGTCATCGTTCGCGGTGGACGTTGACGCGTCGCTTTCAGACGCGGGCTCGGGGCTTGCTGGCGCCGGCCTTTCGGAAGCTGGTTTCGGCGCAGGCAACGCGTCCGCAACCTCGTAGATCTTGCTCTTCGGCTCGGCGCTCGGCCACGTGTCGCGTAGGGAATCGAGAAGCACCCGTACGACGCGGTCGCTCTGTCTCACTAGCGCGGCGTAGTGCCGGATGATCGGCCCATAGTAGAGCTCCCGCTCGAGCAACTCAGTGAGAAACTCGTCATCATCAATCGCCGCCTTGGCGGCGAAGAGATGAAGGTATGCGGTTTGTTGAAACTGCACGACTCCGTCATGAATCCTCAGCAGCCTCATCAGCCTGAACGTTTCGAGCGTTGCCTCCGCGTCCTCTTGCCAATCCACAGACCGGAAATAGGCTTCCAGTTGCTCGATGGCCGTTGACTTCGCGAGGCCTCCCCGGTTCTGCTGAACCATGAACTTCGCGAGGTGCGCCAGCACAGCCTCTCTGTTCTGAGGATCGAGTGTCCAACGGGGATCGAGGAAGCTACCCGACCGTCCGAGAAGCAGCTGTACGTACTTGTCGAGGACGGCAGTGTCCGAGGAGTTTAGATTCGTTCCAACTCCGCGAGCCAACAGCACAATAAGAAGCGCGATGTTAAACGGAGTCCGTTGGAGTCGTTCACGACGCACGACCTTGATCACTTGGTCGGCCAGACTCTCGCTCGTCGCTGGTGCGATCATGCGAACCAAGGCTCTCACCTCTGACTTCCCCGGTTTGCCGAGATACACGACTTCAACTGGTCGTGCACAAGCTGAGAGTGAGTCGACTAGTTCTGATTCATCTCCTTGACGAACGCCGATGAAGACTGCCGTAGCCGTCGAGGCACAGACATCTTCGATGAGCGATTCGTATGCGCGCGTAGATACCGGCTTGACGTTGTCGATAGCCAGCACGTAAGAAGGAAGCGCATCCGATTTTCGGTCGATGAGGCGGCGGGCGATGGCCTCGCGCGTCAGTTCTCGGCGCAGTGCCGCATTCTGCGATCTACATGAGCGGGCGTCGATGTAGAGGGGCGCAGAGCGATGATGCGCCCGCGCGGCATTTGATACGAGCCACCGCAATGCAGTTGATACACCGGCGCCCTCATCGCCCACAACGACCACGATCTTCTCAGACCCGAAAAGTTCGGCGGGGTCGCGCTTTTCCGGCCGCTCCTGGTCCTTCCGCATCTGATACGACGCGAATTGTTCGTGAGGCAGCGGGAGGAACACAGGCGGCACAGTTATCTCGTCAAGTTGACGGTCATCCACGAGTGTGGTCTCGTCCACCAGGACGGCTTCGGATCGCAGTTGGTCAAGGATGGCTTCTGCGGCGAAGGCGACCGTGTCGCCCTTGCTCATTGCGCTGCTGTCTTTCGGAGCAAGAGCGCGAAGAAACGGGGCGAGGTCCGCGTAATCGTCGCCGTACGCGATGGGCCTAATCGAATCGCCAGCGTGCTCGACCTGAAGCGCGTCAAGCTCCGATGTTCGACACAGCCGGAAGTGATCGTGGTTCGATTCCGGGAATAGCTTCCTGTGGATATCGAGCATGTTGCCGAAATTGGGATCGGCGAGGCCCGCGCCGTAACCGACGAAGACGAAAGCCTTCATCGAGTAGTGAGCCGACTGAAGGTGCTGGGCTGGGTCGGAGTTCAGGATGCGTTGGTAGTCGGTGTCCGAAAGCACGACCGTTCCCGGCTTCTCCCATACCCCGTGAAGATGTCCAACGCCTTCACTACCTTTCAACAGGTCCCGCATCTGATTTTGATCGTCCCACACAACCGTCGGCAGTCCGAGCGCCTTCTCCAGCAGTCGGTCATAGTTCGTCGTGAGCAAGGGGCAACCGAGGGCTCCTATAGCCTTCGCTAGTGCCCCGTCTTTCACCTCGAGCGAGCCCACGGACTCCCTAAGCCAGTCGAAGTACGCCTGGGGACCTACCGCCCGAAGTCGAGTCTGGACTTGCGAAGCCACTCCGATGAGAGCCGCCTGATCGTTCTCCGCCCGTGCATACTCGAGCGACGAGCGCTGATTTGCCTCCCAGCCTTCCGAGGCTCCCAGCGTACGCGCGTACGCGATTCCCTCCTCAACGAGGCCGAACCAATCGGCGTACCGAGCTCCACCCGACAGGGACTTACTGGCCCCCGTCCCCACCACTATCACCGCAGCTCGATCTGCGATGGCTTTGGTCAGCAAGCCTGTGTAGTCCATAGAACCCCGATCCCCAATGACAGTTGCAATCGACATCTTGCCATGCTCGGAAGCACGAGCTTGAGGAGTCACCCGCCCGACAACCTCGAGCGGCGTCGTTCCCTCCTCAGCTGCACCGGCCGAGATCGGTCACGGTCAATGACAACGGACTCGTCTCGCTTTAACCCTCGGATTCGCTCTCGACGAAGGTCGTCCGCCGACGCAGCCCTGGCTGCGGGCGTCGTTCAGATCCTGTTCGTGTTGTCTCGTATCGTGACGACGCAGAGCTACACCGGACAAAACCGTAGGCAGCTCACTCCCTCGGGTTGTCGCAGGCCGAAGACGGGCGAAGTCCAGGCACGACTATGAGTCAGAGGCAAGTACTGGTGACGCCGTTCCTCGCCGCAGCGAGTGGAGAGCTCGCGGCGGACACGGCGTGCGGTGTGCAGGTCCAGGCGGGCGCGTCAGGCGCGGATCGCGCAAACGATATCGGAGCCCCAGTCGTTCACGCAGAACGCCCCCGCGCCGGCCAGGGTGACGACGCCGCAGGCCAGTCGGCAGAGCGGTGCTTCGATGCCGAGGCGGGAGAATGCAACGACAAGGTAGCCGCGGAGCGAGTCGCAGCCAGCGCATGCACTGCGCAAACTCGGGTCCGGGATCGCTTGCGTCGAGCAGAACGGCGGTCATGACGTCGCCGCCGACACAGTGCAGTCCTGACAAACGCGAAACTCTCAAAGGGTCGACCGGCACGACGGCGGGCAAGACAGCGCTCGATCCTAAGCGTACGTCCTGGCGCGCTACTCGGTTGGAGTCGACGTCTCGGTTACGTTCGCAAAGGCACCTTCCGCCCGGGAGCGCTCGCCGAATATTCGAGCTAGGTGATCACGCAGGACGAGCTGCCAACCCGGGCGTCCAAGATCGAGAGCCTCCGAACTCGAGTTCCCCACGGATCCGCGTACCGAATAGATGACGGGCACTACCGCAGGCTCATCACGTTGCAGCCCGCGGGCTTCTCGAAGGACCTCTCGCTCAAAGTGAATCCAGTTTCGAGTTCGCCCCTCAGCTACTTGCGCGGGGCTCATCATCAGAACGACGCCGCTCTTCTTGAGTTGACGCTCAACGGTATCCGCCAGACTCTCGCCTTCCTTCGGCGTTGCAAGGTACGGCTTATATCCATCCTTGCTCACTGCTTCAGCTAGGACGAGCGCAGCCTCCGTGTTCTCGTGCGGATAGGAGATGAAGACTTGCCGTTCGCGAATACGTTCTCGGCGAGATCGGGACCCCCTTAGGGAGAAGTACGAGGCCGCGAGTGCCGTGAAGGTCGCAGCTACTGCCGCGCCCATGTCAGCAAGAGACGCTTCGCTACGCCAGAGCAAACCCACGAGCGCCACGCCCAGGGCGATTACGGCACCCAGGAGCCCGAACCAGACCGCGCGGAATGAAGTGCGCACGCTCACACTCCCTTAATCCCGATCACGAACCACGCGAAGAGGAGGACCCCTATGAGATTGCAGATTACACCCAGCACAACAATCTGTCTGCGAACATTCTCAGAGCCCTCGAGCTCCTGGTGCTGGGTTGCCACGCCAATGGTCGTGCAGACGGTGATCACCAAGAGGATCGTGTTCGAGATCAGGGCGATCGCCATCGTCGGCGCAGTCACTTCTTTCGCGGCGTAAGAACGCAGCACGTCGTAGTAGTGCAGCAACGCGACACCCAACACCGCCCAGCAGAGCTCGATCCCCTGGTAGAAATCGGCCCTGACGAAGCCGGTTGGCCCTCGCACAAGTTTTTTCAAAGCGGCGACCCCGAAGATCAGCAACACGGGCAACCCGACCCCAAGGACCCACGGTATCCAGGGCTCGGCGACGATCTCCTCCATCGGCTATCCCCCAGAGCCCGAAAACAATGTCGTCGAGATACTACTAGACGATTGGGAACCGACTAACCGTCATCCGCAGCAGGAGGCGAGATTGTGAAGCCCGGACATGAGACATCGCTGTCGTGATGACCATCGACGCCTCGACCGGTTCCGTCGACGGCATGTCACCGACCTCACGCTCATCGCGCATAGACCTAGAGGAGATGATCGCTCCCATCGGCTTCCGCAGGAGAATCATGGGCGTTGTGGACGTCGTCCATCATGTGGACCTGCTTTTGTGCGCGTGCGGGCGATGACGCGGTGTGGCGCGGAGCATGGCGAGGCGAGTCGCGTTCTAATGGCGAAGCCTGCGGAAGGGCCGAAGGCTGATCTGCTCGACGAGATGGTCCAGCCGCTAACACACCTCGCGGCCACCGACCCGTCGAGGCTCACCGAGGTGCGGCGCTTCGCCATAGAGACACCACGAGCGCGGGTTGGGGCGGAGCACTGAGCCCTACGATCACACGAGAGGAGCTAACGGTGACCGCACCGACGATGGCTGATACCACTCTCTTGATCGTGCGACGAGGACCCGACACCGGCTGTTACCCCAATCTGTGGTGCACCTCCTCGCACTGCATCTACCTACCTGTATCCCGAGCCGTCGATTCCGCACCGGGCGCACCGACCGCGGTTCCCAACTAGCCGCAGGCGGTCGGCAATCTCCATTCAAGATCGCGATGCGGCGGGTATCCTGTCCCCACGGCGAACGAAGGAGTGATTGTGGGAGCGCAGCGCATCTTGATCCAGCGGGCCGACGGTAAGTGGGGCTGGCAGCTGATCGGGTCAAACGGGTCCGACATAATCGCCACTGACGGCGGCCAGGGCTATAACAGCGAAGACTTCGCTCGAAAGATGGCCGACAAGATTATCGGCGGCGAGTACGCGGACGCCGAAAAGAAGATCCGCCGCCGCAACTAAGCCCCTTGAACGGCTCTTCGGCGCGCTCGCTCTCCGTGTGGGACCATTGCGTCGTGCTAGGCGAGGGCCCTTGCGACATGATGGCACGAGCCCACTCCCGAATCGCGCCGTCAGGAAAAAAGCGCCTCTAGCCGACTAAGGAGCAGAAAACCCTCTGCAGTCGGGTACCGCTCCACCCATTCCCGCGCGGGTTGCACGAGCGGCCCTGCCGCAACGGGGCTGACACGCGCTTCCTCAATTGCCCATAGAAGTAGAGCCATCACAACCTGATATGGCGACTTATCCTCACGGAAGCCGTCGACAGCAGTCCGATATCGCTCGCGACCAGCCGCGACGTTGCCGCGACGGAATGCGATCAGTCCACGCGTTGCCTCGACCGTGTGCAACTGATCTGGATCGTGAGTCAGACCCGCTGCTGCAAGATGAAGTTCTGCGTCTTCAAGTCGGCCGAGATGCGCGGCTGCGAACGCAGCGTTATTGCGAAGACCGCCGTCGCTCGGATGAGCCCGCATTCCGATCTCTGTGGCGGCTAGTGCCGCCTCGTAATCCTCGAGGCCGACTGCCGCGACAAACGACGTGGCGAGTGCAGCCTCCTGGGAGAACGACTGATCGCGTTGCCACAGGACACCGGACTTGTGAGCCGCCTCCCACGCACCATCCTTAGTGAAGGCGCGGAGCTGTGCCTCGTAAGCGCCGTCGATCGGGGAATCTTCGAGTCGCAGATCCAGATCGAGTTCTGACGAGGCCCATGTCGCCTGTGCGAGCGTGTTGTCATTCGGTGCCCGCAATGAATCCGCGAACAGTTGTTTCGCGCGTGAACGCTTGCCCGACAGCCCCTCAAGGGTTCCGAGTTCGCTCGTCAGCTCCGAGATGTCTGCTGGCCCGAACGAACCAATGGTCAAGAGCTCTCTCGCGGCGCGCACTTCGGCCTTGAGATCCGCGAGGTCCGCCAGCGCCAGCGCTGATGCCATCACCCACGGGTCTCGCCTATGCAAGTCCGCGGACGTCAGCGCCCAATACCCGACATCTGGCTCTTCCAGCGTGGCGAACAAAGTCGCCGCGCCGCGGACGACGAATCGATTGGAGCGGCCAAGTTGCAGCGCAGTGAGCATCTGACGTCGTGCTTGCTCGCGGTTACCCAGGACGATATGCGCAAGTGCAAGGTCAACTCGTGCGACAACGTCACGAGGACGCTCGATCAGGCGCCGTCGCAAGCGCGGCATGCCCACGAGCGCCCTCTTCTCCGCATCATCGAGTCTCGCCCGTGGGATCGTGGAGGGCTCAGGTTCAGTCAGCGTCCGACTCCAGTCCTTCAGAATCGGGTCGGTGGCGATATCGTGCAACCGTTCTGCTGTCTCGCGGATTTCGTCCCCGTGTCCGCCGTCACTTACGAGAGCGCTTATCAGGTCGGCGAGGACCCATTCACTGGCAACTTTCGTGGCCTCGCTCCGGAGTACGGAAAGCTCTGGGGCGGACTCCCGATCGGGACGACGCAACGAACGCAAGTCATGACCAACGTTGGAGCGCTCGAAGGACCTCCAACGGGGCACAACCTGTCGCTCCTCGGTCAATGGATTCGCGCTCATGCAGCGGCGCTCCGGCTCACTCGTCGTGCGGACAAGTCGATTGCGGTGATCACCCTGTCGAGTGAGTAGGGATTTCCGTGCAACTGACGGCGGGCTGCTGGGTGACCACGCCGCGTAGCATCCGGCTCGCAAAGATAGGTGATGAGCTGACGCAGCTCGACACCAAGGGGGCCCGGGCGCAGCTCTTGAATCTGATCCAGGGCGTCAGCGTACGCATCGTCAAGGTACGGGAGCACGGAGGGGAAATCGTCTCCCCAATTCGACCAGTGATGAGCGGGGTCGAGATTGTCAGACAACCAGGCGTTCATAGTCCGACCTGTGAACATGAACGCCGCCAGGCTACCGAGTTGGTAGAGGTCGGCTGCGTACCGGCGAGTCCTCTCATCCGCATACATGTGGCGGTAGAGCTGCTCCGGCGGCGCGTACGTTCGATCGCCCGGGACGAGGGCCTGGTCGAGCGCGCTCGGAACGTCGGCCTGGAAGGCGCGCCCCAGATCACCCAGTTTTCCTGTTGCCCTCCCATTCGGGAGCGCCGGGAACACTAGAAAGTTCGATGGCTTCAAGTCCTGATGCGACACTCGGATCGAATGCAACTGCCGCAGACCCAAGGCCATGCTGTGCAAGTATTCCAGCCGAATTACGTCGTTGATAGCCCCCGCAATCGTTAGCGCATGCCGGACGTCATGAGTGGCGAGCTCGAAGACGATGTATGAGACGGTGGGTAGCGCAAACTCGGGTAGCTGGATCTCGCCATGATCCAGAGCAACGACCACATTCGCCAGTCGCTTCTCGCCGCACATCACGCATAGATCTCGCTCGGCAGCAAACTGCGTAGTAACCGCCCGAAGCGCGTCGACCATGTTGGGTTGTCTCATCGCGATCGCGAGGTTCAGCACCTTCAAGAAGCCAATGGTTCCGTCCGGCTTGCGAACCGGATAGCTAACACTGAACACGCCTCCCGTTGCGTCTTCATCAGGGATTCGAAGTGCCCCGACGACCCAGCCGTTCGGTAGCGTCATGCCCTCAAGATGGAGCGCAGCATTCATGGACGGATCCACAGGACTCCTCTTTGTATGTCGATAGCTCTGATCGTAGCGGGCGGCTCACGCCTGATCGGCGCTACGCGGGCGAATCACCTAGCGCCCAGTCGGGCGCGGCGCCCTCACTACGGCGGATTGGCTATCCGGCCTGGGCACTCGCAGGCAGTTGTATGGGCGGAACACCCGGTGGGCCGATGATCACCCTTCCACTCCTAACCGCGCATAGGTCTCTGTGGGAGGTGAGCTCCTCCTATCTCGAGACTCATTGGAGCATCTTTAAGAATCACATCGCCGTCGTTCCGAACGACATCGCAGCCACCCTCGCCTTCTTCGACCGCGATGAGACCCACACAGGGCTTCTTGAACGTGAGGACCATGACGTCCTCTTCGTCTGCAACGTCTCCGACCCACGCGTCGACCTGACCAACTTCATCTTTGAAACGCTCTTGGACACTGCTCGCGCTGAAGGAGTCAGCGCGGTAATCGCGCAGGCACTTCCTGCCCAGCAAGCCAGGAGCGGCGGCCGGTGTCGGCGCATTCGAGTCCTCACCGACAGCGACATCGCGTTCGACCAGCTGATGACGGTCAGCTCATCCCGCGCTCAGCTCGCCCACTGGTGGGAGGGGCGGCCTGCGTTCGACGGCAAGCTGCGGTAAGTCGTGACTGCACCGGGACTATCGTCGCTGCTAACCGCGGTAGTCCCGACGTGCATCCTTCTCTCGTCGCGCGCGCGCCCAACGCCGCGATAGATCCATCTCTCGGCAGGCCGTGCGCCATCGGGGAACGGTATTGAGTCCATCTCGCGCGCCCAACCCTCAGCTCTATGCCGGCCTCAACCCGACCGGTCACGAATCCAAAGTCGCACCGCGCATAGACCTCGTAGGAGGTAATCGCCTCCAAGCAGCCCCATTAGGAGAACCATGACCATCACCGCAACCCACCTGTCCGCCCTCCTCTCTCAGATTCTGACCGTCGCCGACCAGGGCGAAATCTACGACAGCCGAGTGCTCCGCGACACTGGTGAAGCGCTCCTGTTCTGCTTCTACCCGAACCGTTCGGAATGCGCGTCTCAGTACATCGAGAACACGCTCTCGGCGCCGTTCGCAGAAACGGGTATCCATGTCATGGTCGCCGAGGACCTGCCGCATCAGGATGGGCCTCGCGCCGACCAGCTGCGTCGCGTGCGGGTGACCTCTAGGGGGCGCGTTGTCTTCGACCGTGTCATCACCGTGGGCACGAGCCACACCCAGCTGATTCGTTGGTATAGCGGGGAGCCAGCTTTCGACTGCGCGCTCCTCTAATTTCGAAGCAGTCGGACGGCCGACGCGAAGTCATGTCGGTAGCCTGCAGAAGAGGGGACGCTTTTCGGAACGTCCTCTCTTCTCGCGCGTTCTCGCGCGCTCGCCGTCGGTACGAGCCAGGGCGGCGATCCGGCTAACCGCGTCCGTAGTTGTTGCGACGTCGCTTCTGCTTGTGCCGTGCGCACGCAGAACATCCCCGCCCTTTCGACCTGTCGAGCCCGCTCGCGATCCACACGTGTCCGCAGGAGCATTCCCACCAGATTCGCTTGTTCGTCCCTGCGACGACCTGCGTCGGTGCCAACTCACCGTTCTTCTCGGCGCTCCACTGGGCGGCCAGGTCGGGTCTCGTCGTCGCGAGGTCGTTCCAGCCTTTCTGCACTCGCCGGTTACTGCAGTAGGGACATCCAGCGCTCTTGCGCACTCTGGTGTGTCCGCTCGTCTCCCACTCATGCCCGCGCGAGCATTGCCACCACAGTCTTCTCGTTGTGCCGGCGAACACCGTGTCTGGAGACAGCCCTTTGTTCTTCTCCAGGCTGAACTCGCGTGCGAGGTGCGGATGGGTGATGCTCATGCAGTTGAACTCCGACACGGTGTAATTGGCGCAAACTCCGCAGCCAACGCCCCGCGTCTGGACCTGGATGATTGCTTGGTAGTCGTGGCCCTTGTCGCATAGCCACCACACCTTTCGGGCGGACCCCGAGAGGACGTCGTCTGGCGAAAGGTCGCCGTTTCGGGTCGGATGCCAGCGCTTGGCGACTTCTCGATGTGTGACGGCGAGACTCGTGGAGGTATGAGCTTGCTTCCGGTGGCACACTTTGCAGCGGCCACCGATGACTCGACTGCGCACGCCCATGCGGTAGCTGTGGCCTGCCGAGCACCGCCACCACACCGCGCGGTTAGTCGTCGCCGCTACGTCGTCGGGGCGCAACGACTCGTTTCGCTTCCAGTCCCAGACTGCCGCGACTTCGGGATGGGTGATGGCGATGGAGTTGACATCGGGGCGGATCTCGCGGTTCCTGCATACGTTGCAGCTGTCCCCTCGTACGCGGACTTTGATGCTCCGCCACGTGGCATGGCCTTCGCTGCAGATCCACGCGACGACTTTCATCGACCCAGCCACGACCTGGTCCGGACGAAGCTCGTCGTTGAGCGTCGGGTGCCAGCCGTTCGCTACTTCAGGGTGAGTGTCCGCGAGTGTGTTGAATCCGACCAGAGGGCGTCGATTGGAACAGTACCCACAGCCCACGCTCTTGAGCGCGTTGAGCATGCTGCTCGTTTTGGCTTCGAACCTATGGCCGAGAGCACACACATAGTCATTGACAGCTTTGGTATTGACGTATCGCTCGAAGCGGGTGCCTCCATGCGTGGAGGTGACGAACTGCACGAGATGCAGGTGCTTTCCCCGTGGGAATGTTGACGTGCGCAGCTGCGTGAGATAGTCACGGTCATCTCGGGCACCGACAGCTCGGAGGACGCCGAAGGTGTGCGGCGCTGCGTTTCCGTACGCCGCAGTCCGCAACATGAGCCATATGGCATCGGTCAGCACGATGCTGCCCGCCTCAGCGACTTTGTGGACGGCTCTGGAGAGTTCGTCGTAGCGGAGTGCGACATCCGTGTTCACGTCGGACACCTTCCGCAGGAAGGAAGGGCGGAGCACCCGCGACGCGAGGTCGATGGCCAGCGTGAATCGCTTTGCCGCGTCGAGGTCGCGAGGCGCTTCGGCTTCGACCCAGTGGTCGACGCAGCCGAGAATCTCCGCCAGACGGTGCGCGTCGAGGACTCCCTCCCGGCGGAGTCGTCGGTATTTTCGGTCGGCGCGGATGGTGCGTGCGTCAACCTGGAACTGTGCGTCGGGAAGGGTGCCCGGTCCGACCCATCGAGAATGGCGCGTGCATACGCGAGGGCCGTCGTGAGGCTCCTCGCCCACGTACGCTCCGCCGGAGCATCGAGTACACCCGTATCGGTTTCCGAGCCCGGTGGTGCACCTCAAGCATGTGTCGCCGTCGTCATGCTTGGGCAGGAGAGATGCGGTCCGAGTGAAGAATCCTCGGTCGAGGCCAGCCACTCGCTCCACGAGGTCATGCGGGAGTGTGCGTGGGGGAAGTCCGAGCGCATCTACGTAGCGCCTGAACCAGGACGTCCACTCGCCGCGGGTGATGCCGTTAGCGACCTGCACGCGGGTCACGAAGCTCTCGACAGTTTCAAATCGCGTCGGCCGGACACGGATTGGCAGGACAGGAAGGTTGGGCAGCATGTCACATTCCCTTCGTCGCGCCTGCATCAGTCACGATGCCGAGCTCGCGTTCCGTGGTGAGGTCGACGTTGATGCTGTCGAGTAGTTCTTGAGTGATGGTCTCGCCGGCGGGGTCATCGTTGGCGATGAGTTCGAGTGCAGCGACGGTGAGGAGGCGGGACAGTGCTCCGATTGAGCCTTGAGTCTGCGTCCAGAGGTGCTTCGCGAGCGGGAGCAGGGTCTTCTCGGGATGGTTCAAGAGCGCGAACTGTCGTTCGAAGCTCACGATGACACCGCCCCAGAGCTTGCGTCCCTCCGGCGTGTCGATTTCCATTCGTCCGAGCGGGACGAAAGTGCTTCGCGCCGCGAACTGCGAACCCAGGTCGCTGTTGGTGAGGGAAGAGTTCTCGAGGTTGATACCGACGTAAAGCGGGACCGCTTTGATGCTGTTCATCAGGTTCTTGATGGCCTGAGCAGATTCGAAGCGACCGGCGCTCGCGACCCCGGAGAGGTTTTGCATCTCGTCGATGACGATGAGCGAGGTCCTACTCGCCTGCAGAACCTGGGTCACTTTCTGCGTGCGCACCTCAAGGGTGTCCCTGTCGAGGACCGGGAGTCCGAAGAAGTGGAGGAAGCGCCCCATCATATTCTTGCCGTTGCACTTCGGGGGGACCTCGACGTAGACCACGGGGTGGTGTCCGCGGTCCTTCCAATCGGGATGACGAGATTTGTGCCGAGCAAACGCCTCCACCATGGCGTGACGAGCTGCCGTCGTCTTCCCCATGGTTGCCGGGCCCGACAGGATGACGCCCGTTCGGCCGATGTCCCGCTGGGCGAAGAGAGATGCACGCCGGCATTCCTTCGCGAGTCGCTGCATCGACGGTGTCTCGACGACGATGGAGTCCGCGATACGTGCGCTTCTCCGGTCGTTGAACTCACGCCGTTGCCTGGGGCTCCAGCTGAGGTATTCATCGATGGACGTCGTGTCGATGTGGGGCGGTGCATGGTGCTCGAGCAGACGCTCGAGTGCCTCCTTGCGGTCGAAGTGGCCGACCGTTGTCTCCGGCTCGTTCATGTTGTCGTCCTAGTGGGTGAGGTCACACGACTCGAAGGTCGGTGAAGTCCTCGAAGTCACTGGTGTCCCGTGCGCTCGCCTCCAGCACCTGGCCGACCGACTGTCGGGCTCGGCGGCGGCGCTCTGCGGCTTTGAGGACCTTCCGCCTCTGAGCTGCGGCCCGTTTGCGCTCGACGTCCTCGTCTACGATGTCGTCGAGGAGCACGAGGGTGAGGTCGTCTGCGTAGGCGTCGCTGAACCCGACGTTGTCCTGCGTCAGGTCGTGTGCTCGAGCTGCGAAGGTCTTCTCGAGCGGACGCGAGAAGCCTTCCTTCTCAGTCCACGTGCATTCAATCCACTCCCCCTTCGCTGCCCGCACCCAGACGCGGTTGATATCGCTGGGGTCGTAGTGCACCGGCACGCTCTTCGAGCGGCCGGCAGCGGTCTTCACTCCTCGCATGGGAGCGAGGTGCGGACTGTCGTACATGCGTCCGCGGAACTCGATGCCGTCGGCCTGTACAGTCCGGGCCTCGCTGGGCATGAGGGCGATGAAGTCGTCCGCTTCCCAGGCGGCGACGTAGTGACCGGTGAGCTCGAGAGAAGCGGCGTACATGGTGTTCGGGGTGTGGCGCCAGGAAGGGTTGAGAGGGTCCACGAGGCTGTCGTGCTTGCGGTTCTGCCAGATGACGGCGACCCAGCGGTCGAAGAGTTCCACCACGACGTCCAGGTCGAGGACCTTTTCAAAGCCGACCTTCTCACCGCGGGACTCGATGTTTCCGCTCGTGTACCCCTGGAGGAACTGCGCGAACTTGGTTTTGATGGTTTCGAACGTCCGCTCAACCTGCGCCTTGCTGGTCGGCGACTTCGGGGGCGCTTCGGTGAGGTGAATTCCGTATCGCTGGCACGCGAGCCGGAAAACTTCCGAGCGGTAGTCCCTGCCGTTGTCGGTGATGATGCGACGCGGGTAGATATACGGTCGGTGCGAGTCGAACTCCTTGAGCTTCTCGTCGTCGAGGTGCAATGACCAGGGCATCTGCGGGAGGCCGAACGCGTCGTAGTACTTCGCCCACGAACGCAGGCGCCGCGGCACCAGGGCGTTCGCCAGGAGAACGGCGTGGTCGAAGCCGGTCGGTGCGTTCATCGTGAAGTTGAAAGCGATGATGCTGCGCGTCCGCTTGTCGACCAGGATGGTGAGGTACGGCCGCTTGATTTGTCCGTCGGGGAACCTTACCAGCGCGTCGAACCAGGTCGTGT
>JAZBLS010000031.1:0-21949 GCA_037033365.1 Actinomycetota bacterium
ACTCCCGTCACACGACGGACGGATGCCACGGCAACCGCCTACGATCGTCGGATGCGCCGCCCGATCATGTCTTCCCCGGAACAGCTCGCTTCTCTCGAGGGGCAGCAGTACGTCGTCCTGCGGCCGGGCGGACCCGTGGCCGACCTCTACGAGACCGAGCAGCGGAAGGCCCTGCAGCGGGCGGATCTGCCCCATCCGCACACCGGCCATGTCACCCTGCGCGGGTTCTACGAACCGGAGCGGCATGAGGCCGTGGCGGATCTCGTCCGCGAGTGGGCCTCGGAGCAGCATCCCATCGACGTGCGTGTGGAAGCCGTCGATGTCTTCCCGGAGCCCTGGCAGATCGTCATCCTGCGACTCGCCCGCGCGGCCTCGCTCGTCGATGCGTACGCCACGCTCACGAGCGCACTCGAGCCGACGGATTTCCGCCGGCTCGGCGAGCTGGGCGTCGAGGACTGGACGTTCCACCTGTCGGTGCTCTACGGCAAGACGCTCGCGCCCGCGGCCTGGGACGACATCGCGCAGGCGTCACGTCGCGACCTCGCCATCCCGGCGTCCGTCACCGTGGACGAGGTCGAGTTCGTCTCCTACCGTGACGGCGTCGAGCACGTCGAGGTCATGCCGCTCGGGCGGCACGACTGACGCGACTCAGCTCAGCTCAGCTCAGGCCTGAGTAGGCGTGCAGGCCCTTGAAGAAGACGTTCACGATCGTGAAGTTGAAGATCACGGCCGAGAAGCCGACGATCGCCAGCCATGCCGACGGGTTGCCGCGCCAGCCGCGCGTGGCGCGAGCGTGGATGTAGCCGGCGTAGAGCACCCAGATCACGAAGGTCCAGGTCTCCTTGACGTCGAAGCCCCAGAAGCGGCTCCACGCGTAGTAGGCCCAGATCGAGCCGGCGATCAGCGTGAACGTCCAGAGGATGAAGCCGATGATCGTGAAGCGGTAGGCCATACTCTCGAGTCGCTCGGAACCGGGGAACGTGCGCAGGAATCCCGGGCCCGTCTTCTCCGCACCCTCGGAGATGAGGCGCTCGCGACGTGACTGCATCAGCTGGATCACCGAGAGGGCGAACGCCAGAGCGAAGAACGCCGTGCCGAGCGACGCCACGAAGACGTGGATCACCAGCCACACGCTCTTGAGCGGGTCCATGAGGGGCGAGACGTCGACGTAGAAGTTCGTGGCGGAGAGCCCCAGCAGCACGACGACCAGACCGGTGATGAACGTGCCGAGGAAGCGCAGATCGATGCGCGTCAGCACCACGAGGAAGACGGCGACGATCAGCAGCGTGCCCATCATCGCGAATTCGTAGAGGTTGGCCCACGGCACTCGTCCGGCCGCGAACCCACGGGTGAGCGTGGCCGCGAGGTGGAAGACGAACGCGAGGACGGTCAGAGACGTGCCGATGCGGGCCATCACGAACCGCTGGGGCGCGACCGCGGAACCGGATGCCGCAGCCCCCGTCGCCGCTTCGCCGCCGCGGGAGCGGGTTCCGGCTCCGACGAGTTCGAACTCCTGCACGGTCGCCGCGTCGGCGGACAGCTGCGACCGGCGGGCGAGGTCGAAGGCGTAGGCCACGAAGGCCGCCGCGTAGATCGCGATCGCCGTCCACAGCAGGATCGGCGAGATCACTTCGAGATCGAACATGGTGTCAGTCTACTTTCGGGGTGTCGGATGCGGGGCGCGCGGAGTCACCGTCGCGAACGGCCTCGGACGCCGTCTCAGGGTGGTCGGACTCGTCAGCGTCGGTCTCGTCCGTCTCCGCTGCGGTCGTCACTCCTGCAGCGTCCATCAGACGCGCATGCCCTGCGACGATGTCGTCGACGGCCGTCGCGAGCGTCGGGTCCTCGCCGCGGGCGAGACCGGCGTACTCGAGAGAGACGACGCCCTCATGCGCCGTCGCCTTGACCCACACCCGGCGTCGCGGGATGAACAGGGCGAGCATCAGACCGCCGAGGGCGAGCAGTGCGAAGCCGAGCACCCAGGGCCCCGAGGCATCGCGGTGGATCTGCAACGAGGCGAAGCGCTTGACCGACTGCGAGGCGTCCGTCGCCCCCGCCGGGGACTCGTCCTCGAAGGTCACCGTTCCCATGCCGTTCGGCAGGTCGGCGGTCTGTCCGGGCGCCAGCTCGATCGATTCGAGGTCCGTCGTGCGTCCCGTGACCTTGGTCATGCCGGTGGTGTCGAGCACGTAGACCGACCGCGGGATGCCCTCGTTGATGCCGAGGTCGCCCGTGTAGACGTCGAGCGTGAGGGTCGGGTTGGTGAGGTCGCCGAATCCCGAGAAGAACGCGCCGGTGTCGAGCACACCCGTCGTCGGGTAGAAGAAGCCGACGAGGCCGACCTGTTCGCTGAGCCCGTCGGGAATCTTGATGACACCCAGCGAAGTCATGTTGTTGTCCTGCGGCAGGAACGGCGTGCTGTTCGTGAACACGACCTCTCCGTCGGGATTGCGCACCGTGATCGTCGGCGCATAGCCGTTGCCGAGCAGGAAGACGTTGTCGTCGGCGACTCCGAGGGGCTCGTTGACCTTGACGGATCCGGTGCGCTCCTCGCCGTTCTCCTGCACGGTGACATTGGCCGAGAAGTCGCCGGCCTGACCGGAGCCCGGCTCGCCGAACGGCTGGTACGTGACGTCGAAGCTGTCGAGACGCATCGAGTAGGGCGCGAGTGCCCCGTCGCCGACGAATCGGCCGCGGTTCATCGAGTCGTAGTCGAGCAGGGTGTTCGCGAACGTCTCGCCCTCGACCAGCACGCGCTGCCCCGTGTAGGCGAACCCGCCTCCGACGCCGACCGTGATGAGCACACCGACGAGAGCGAGGTGGAAGAGCAGGTTGCCGGTCTCGCGCCAGTAGCCGCGCTCGGCCGAGACCGACGAGGATCGCTTGTCGTCGTAGCGCTCGACTCGATAGCCGAGGGCTTTGAGCTGCTTCTGCGCGATGTCGATCGATGCGGCGGCCTCCGCCGGAGCATCCGTCGAGGTGCGCTCGACCGCGCGGAAGTCGGCAAGGCGCTTCAGGCGTGCGGGGGTGCGCGGGGGCCGTGCCTGCAGGGCCTTCGCATGGTGCCGGATGCGCGGGATCACGCAGCCGACGAGCGAGGCGAACAGCAGCAGGTAGATCGCCGAGAACCATGGTGAGAGGTAGACGTCGAACATCTTCAGCCCGTCGAGCACGGGGAAGAGATCGGGGTTGTCGCGCTCCCACTGCGTGACGCCGTTCGGGTCGGCCATCCGCTGCGGGAAGATCGAGCCCGGGATCGCCGCGATCGCGAGCACGAGGAGCAGGATCAGCGCCGTGCGCATCGAGGTGAGCTGACGCCAGCCCCAGCGCAGCCAGCCGACGAACCCGAGCCGCGGCTGGGTGATCGACTCCTCGCCGTCGACGTGGTCCGAGGGGCGGAGGGGGTCGCTGGATCGGGAGGTCTCGGTGGTGCGCACGGCATCCTTCCGGCCCGTCGCAGTGCGGGCCGTCTTCTTCTGATCAGAGCGGGAGGATGACACTGTTCATCACCGCCGTGAGTCGGGACATGATGTCGGTCCACAGGCCGCTCGCCATGAGCACGCCGAGGAGGATCAGCAGCACGCCGCCGATCACGTTCACGACGCGGATGTGGCGGCGCAGGAAGCCGATGGCCTTCGTCGCCCAGCCGAAGCCGAGGGCGACGAGGAGGAACGGGATGCCGAGGCCCAGCGAGTACGCGAGGCCGAGGAAGCCGGCACGAACCGGGTCGCCGGCGTTGAACGACAGGGCGAAGATCGCGCTGAGAGTCGGGCCGAGGCACGGGGCCCAGCCGATACCGAGCGCGATGCCGAGCAGCGGGGCTCCGATGATGCCCGCCTTGGAGTCGACGTGGAAGCGGAGCTCACGCTGCGCGAAGCCGAACAGGCCGAGGAAGACGAGGCCCATGAGGATGATCACGACACCGAGGATGCGCGTGATCAGCTCGCCCCACTGGATGAGGAAGACGCTCGCGACGCCGCCCAGCGCCGTCAGCGAGACGAAGACGGCGCTGAAGCCGAGGATGAACAGCAGCACGCCGAGCACGAGACGGCCCCGGCCGGGTGCGACCGATGCGGATTGCGATGCCTGTCGGGGAGCGACCGCTCCGCCGAGGAACCCCAGGTAGCCCGGGACGAGGGGCAGCACGCAGGGCGAGAGGAACGACACGAGGCCGGCGAGCATCGCGACGGGGATCGCGAGCCACAGGGCTCCCGATCCGATGATGGCCTCGGGAGTCACAACGCTCCCTGGCGGCTCACGAATCCTCCGCGAGCGCGTCCTTGACGAGCGTCGAGAGGATCGAGGTGCCGTCGATCGGACCGATGATGCGTGCGGCGACCCTGCCCTGCTTGTCGAGGACGAGGGTCGTCGGCGTCGCCTGGATCGGGACGGATGCCGCGAAGGCGAGCTTCGCCTCGGCGGTGTCGACGTCGATCAGGCTCGGGTAGGTGACGCCGAACTCGTCGGAGAACGCCTTCGCTGTGTCGGCCTGGTCACGGGTGTTGATGCCCACGAACGCGACGTCGTCGCCGCCGTGCTCCTGCCAGACGTCTTCGAGGTCCTTGGCCTCGACCCGGCACGGCGCACAGCCCGCGTACCAGAAGTTCACGACCGTGACCTTGCCGGCGATCTCGTCGCTCGAGAAGGTCTCGCCGTTCTCGGTGACCCCGCCGAAGTCGACGGGTTCGCCACGCTCAGCGACGGGGATCTCGACGATCGCACCGTCGGCGGCCACGTATCCCGGGTTGTCTCCGCTGAGGAAGGAATCGTTCACGGGATCGGGCGCGCAGGCGCTCAAGCCGATGGCGAGCACCGCGGCGAGCGCGGCACCGACCGCACGGCAAGAACGCCGGATGCGGGAGGAGCGGCCGCTGCGGATCGGACGAACCGTCGAGGCGAGTGGCACGATTCCCAGTTTACGCGCGGCTTTCTATGCGTAGGCCGGGTACTGCCGCTCCCCGGTCAGAGCCCGGCCAGCACGTCGTCGACATGGCTGCGGAACCGCGGGCACGTGGAGATGTCGTGCGATCGGCATCGCATCGCGTGCTCGGTCATCTCCCGCGAGATGCGCATCTCCTCCATCCGCTGGTCGAGATCGTCGAGGTGCGCCTTCAGCACCTGATGGCGCTCGAAGCTGCCGTCGTCCAACATCACCGCGATCTGCTCGAGGGTCATCCCTGCCATCTTGCTGCGGCGGATCACGGCGACCCGCACGACGTCGTCCTGCCCGTAGCGACGCCGACCGGCGGCATCCCGTTCGGGTCGGAGCAGGCCGACGGTCTCCCAGTGCCTGAGCACGTTCGTGGGGAGGTCGTGTCAGTCGCCGTCGGCCTCGCGCAAACTATCGCGTAGCTGACCCGCGAGATTACGCGGACGGCGCTAAGTTACGCAAACATCTCTCGTCATCACAACTGATCTGTTCTGGCAGTGCCCCTGCAATGTCCCTCAGACCCCACCCAGATGCGCTCTAAGTGGACAGAGCACGCCGACGAGTGGGCCGCCGCTTCACATCGACTGAAGGGTCGGCCGGCACCCCGACTCGCGAGCGTCACGCTTGTGCGAGAACGTGTACCTCAACCTTTGAGACGTCAAACTGGCTCACGCTGATGCCGGTCGCTTGGTCCGGATGGAAGAGCGCCAAGTTAGTACCCTCGCTGACCGAGCTTCGATACACAACGCCGTCGAATCCGCAGCTCTTGATGAACTCACAGAGATGCTGGCTCGGGACGTACTCGAATGGAGCGCTTTGGGGAAGCACGGGACGTGTGAGTTCGTCTCCAAGCCGTTCGAGGAGTGGCAGATCCGCGTGCATCTGGCCGACCTCGTCGTCGTTGAGTTCGAAAGGTGAGATTCGCGCGCGAGGAGCTCGAAGATCGACTGCTTTCATGCTCGGGATCTCAAACTCCGCGACGCACGCGACCTCGCCGGTGTGCGGCCGCACTTCCGATACGGCCGTTGCCGGACTAGATCCGAGATACAGGTAAGGGATTCCGGCCGGGTTGGCTCGCCCATGTCCCGCCTTCTTAGAGGGCGGAGCGCCCATCTTGTCGAGCGGGAACGGATCATCGCTCACGATACGAGCCCGATGCCAGCTCGGGCTCAGCTCCGTCGGGTCGACAATGAGGTAGTCGAGTAAGGCTTGAAGTCGGTCGTAGTCGATCTTCTGATTCAGGAACCACCGATTTCCGTGCATCATTTCGTGACGAAGATCGTCCCAGTGCGCCAGGCTCGTCGCCTGGTACTTGTCCGAAGCCGAATACGGCTTCCTAACAATCTCGCCATCGTCGAGGATGTCAGCCAAGAGCTCCTTTGCTGCTGGATCCTCGCCCATCACTGGTCCGGTAAACAGACCCCAATCGTGCCGCAGCAACGCAGGCAGCGAATCACCGTCTGAGTCTGGCTCGTAAATCGCAAGCAAGTTCTCGAACGACTCCCGGAGGAGCGAGGGATCGACCAGGGTGGCGCCCTCTACGTGACAGTATCCGCACTCCCCCACGCTAGGGCTGAGCTTGTCGGCGATGAAATTGCGCAGAAAATCGTCGCTGAAGCACTCAGCGCAGCAGAGGCGCTCAGGCATCCGCGTTGCGGTGATAGTCCGCCAGTGTCTCGATGTGATGCCTGATGGATAGTTTCTTGATGTATCCCAGCCCGGGGAAGTGACCGGCGTCGTGAAGGCGACGGAACTCCTCAACAGCTGACGTCTCCACGAGCTTCGACGCAGGGGCGTCGACCTTGGCAATGAGCTTTGCCAGAGCCTCGGCGAACTTGTTCGCCGGATCTGTGGGGGTGTCGTTCGAGTCCGACTTGAAGTGGTAGACAAACATCGCATCGTCGTTATCGGGGTCGATATAGGTCAGGTGGATGGCCACCGCATATGCAGGACCGCCTCCTTCGCTGAAGCGATCGCCGACGGTCAGGAAGTCACCGTAACCATCCATGTCGAGATCGGTGTAGGTGATGTGCAGATCAGAGAAAGCATCCACGGGCTCGTAGTCCGCGTTCTTCTGCTGCTCGAATCCATCTCGAACCAGTACCCGCGTCCCGGCGGCGAAGTGTCTCCGATACAGCATGCTTGCTTGATCTTCGATGAACACGTTCGTCACGGCGATGTCGTTGTCGCGAAGGTACTCAGCGAGGTCTCGGGGCGCGGTGAACCCTGCATGTACAAGAGTCTGAGCGTGATCCGCATGTCTTGAGATGAGAGCCTTCGCCGTTTCCAGACTCGTGCCGTTAACGAGCAGGACGCCTGCCGAGATGGCGCTGTCATCTTTGTAGTTCGCGTCGAGAAACGCGCTGATGGTCGCGCCGTCGGCTTTGTGATCACCATGTCGAGGGTTGATGATGACGATGGCCTCTCCGCCCGCGTCGCTGATTGCTTGCAGCGCCCGCTCAAGCCCGTTGAGAGACTCTCGTACTGGCTCGATGATGGGCACGAAGGAGGCCTCGGCCATCACGTCCGCACTCTCACGCAGAGCGAGTAGTTCGAACTGCTTTCCGCGGAAGTACGGGTAATACATGAGCTATCTCCAAGCGAGTGCGGCACCTATGGGCAAGCGCGTCGCGTCGCGGAGCCTGCGCTCGGACGCGTCATTCATCTTGAGGGTAAGCATTGCAGCACGCAGGGACATCGGGAGGGATTTGATGTACTCCTCGGCCGAACTCCGGGAGCGAGACTGCTTGAGGGTGCTCACCATTCGGTCGTGGGCGCGGGCCGGATCTAGCTCGACGAACAGATCCTTCAGCGCTGCGCGCATCTGTGTGTTGGGAACCCGTGGTGGCTCGACGTTGAGGTCCCGGAGGATCGCGCACGCCTCGTCGACGCGAACGAAGTCTAGAACGGCGAGAGGGTCCGTGCGGGAGGCGTCTCCCACTGCAAGCCTCTCCGTCCTGAGCGTAAATCGGTCGGTGAGGACGAGTACGCCGACCTCTTCCGGTACTTGTCGCAGCACCTGAGTAACGTGCGAGGGGCTGGTCACGACGTTCACAGCCGCAAAGACCTGCGCGTATGCGGTGACCTGCGTACGCAACCGGATCAAAGAGTCGCGCTCGGACTTGATCTCGTATGCAGTCGATGTGCCATTGAAGACGACGACGTCGGCCTTCGACATACCAACTCGCGCTTCACCGAGCATGGAGGCCGTGCGCAGGTTGTGCTGACCGAGGAGTATCTTCTGCGTGATTGCTGACCGGTACACGTACTCGTCGCGGTTACCTAGCCTGCGGAGGATCTTGAACGCCTGGTCGAAGGCATCGCCAACTGTCGAACTCGAGTGCAGCGTTCGAGCAATCCCGGACTGGTCCAGAAGCCGAGAGAGCAACCCTGACTGGCCTGTCTGTCCGAGTTCACGGATGACAGTAGAGGAGAACATCCGCGTGGATGCAGCGAGCTCGGTCTTCGCCGCGTTCATCGCTTCACCCCCTGTCGACCGCCGATCTGCGCGGTCGAGCCGCGCGCCGAGTCTATCCGAGGGGGCTGGCTGCGGGTTGGGATGGGGCGGGCGGGGCGCAGAAGAAATCGATCCTTCCGCGCCCCGCTCTTGGCCGGTGCCCGCGCATTCATCTGAGAACAACTCATGACCGTGATTTACACGGCGAGTTCTCAGGGCGTGTCACCCTCGTTGCGGTTGCAGTCGCTGCACCCGCCGCGGGTGATCCGCCTCCTCGGCGCCTCGAGGCGCTGGCGTGTCATCTTCGTCGCGCGGGGCACGGATCGCACCGTGAGCACCCCGAAGCGCCTGCTCGGGAAGGGTGAACCGAAGACCCAGGCCGTGTCCGAGACTTCGATGACGTCCGCACCTGACGACAACCCGAGGTCTGCGATCTGACTTCGGTGCTATCCGACTGACCACGCGGATTGGATCGTGCACGCCACGCGACCTCAGGCTGTCCAGCTCACCTGAGGTCGCGTGTGTTCGTCTCTTCCGTCATCCGACAGTGGTGGCCGTCCCGAGGTTCTGGGGCACCGCGGGCGCAGAGGACAGGCGTCCAGAGTACGCATCGATGACGAGCATTCCATCCGTGAGCGCCAGGTCCAGGAGCTTCTGTGCGTCGTGCTCGCGCGAGCGCGTTCCGAACAGCACCGCGCTCAACCTCCACACGTCTGTGTAGTCGACCTCCGCACCCAGACTGACCAGCATCACGATATGCCGAACGCGAATTCGCTCCGCGAATTGCTCGTGGAGTGCGAGCACCTTGGGCTCCGCCGGGCCGTACTTCGCTGCTATCGGACCGGACTCCGCGATGAGTACCTGCTCGATCTGAAGCACCTGCATGAGCCAGCGCTCGACCACGCTCCACGGGGCGTGAACGCTGCCGGACTTACGTACGGTCGTGACGGCGTGCCGAACGAGCTCGCTGGCGACGTACTCACCCGGGTGTGTCGTTACGACCTCCTCCAGCGCCTCGAAAAGAGTGTCTCCGAGCTTCGCCCACGGATTCCACCCAGCCTGGATGAGCAGGTCCCACCAGATCTGAACCGTGGGGTCCTTGCCTACGCCCTCGACGACCGACCCGGGCACGGTCACTGGCACGGGCGCCGAGATCATGTTGCGGCCAGCGGGCGTGATCTCTACGAGCGCGTTCACCGTACCTGCTCCGTCGACCACTCGAATCAGACCGCGCTGCTCAAGCTGCGCCAGCACCGTCTTCACGAAGCCGGCCGCCTTCCACTCGGACGGACCGCTCTGCTTATCGAAGATCGGATTGTCCGCGGTCATCAGAGTACGGAGGTCCACCTGCTTGACGCGTCCATCCGCGCGAGCTGCCATCACGCGCAGTGCGGCACTCAGCACCTCGTCTGCGGTCATCGATCCCGCCGCCAGAAGGTCCGAAGCCGAAGGGTGTGCGAACAGCAGACGCGAAAGTGGTTGAGCGTCGACATCAGAATCGTTCTTGAAGTGCTCTTTCACGCCGTTGGTCGTTCGAGCAAGAAACGACCAGAAGACGAGTGCTCGGTCAGGCGCTCGGTGGTTATCGACGACCTCGACCGCGCGCTGGAGCGAGCGGTGGTCGTCGGTCAGGATTTCGTCCAGGACTCGGTGCACGGCGGCCTCACCCGCACTGAACTCCTGATTCATTCGGGCCAGGTAGCTCACCGTCACGGTGTCCGGGAGGCTTTCCAGCAGCCGACTGATCGTGGTCTCCTCGGTGCCCGGGCGAGCGCCGACCAGGTCCACGATGTAGTGGGTGGTGTTGTTGGTGGTGTCCATCTCTACTCCTTTTAAATGATGAAAGAGGGGTGGGTCTCCTCCGGTAGGAGCACCCACCCCGGAGACATGTGGACCGATGAGTTTGCGCTGTCATGCAGCATCGTCTCGTCGAAGACTATCGACGAGAACGGCTGTGATGAGAGCCCAAATAAGTTCCTCAACTCGGTCGTGCAGCCCGTCCAGGGCTGGCGGTACGTATAGGGCGCTTACTGCAACCCAATGGCTTACGTGTTCCAACGGTTACTCCTCCGTCATAGGCGAAGAAGGAAGCGATGAAGCAACGATGGCGTACAGACTGGAGCGTTGACGCTCAGCAGTGCGATGACACGGAGCAATGGAGCTCAGACGAAACGATGAAACGATGATTCGGAGCAAAGAAGCTCAGACGAAACGGGGCGAAGAGGCCTAGACGATTCGGAGCACAGAGGATTGATGAGACGAAGCAAGAGAAGGGTCGTGCCCTTGGGGCACTGGACGCGCAGAGGTTCAGTGGCAAGATGCAGTGAAGACCTGAGGCATAGAAGCAGACGCGGTAGCGCGCGACACACGCTAGCAGCCGACGCGGCCTATGGCAACACTGCACATACTGAGCACCCACGGCTTCGTTCCTCCGCGGCGCTCTCGAGGTGCTGCCGCGCTCGATCCATTGCGTCTCTGCGAAAATGACGCCGTGAGCATTCTGAAGCGGCTGTTCGGGAAGAATGAACCGCAGACGCAGGTCGTGGCTAAGCGCCCGAAGGCGACGTCCATCGCGGCCTCCGTCTTCGTCGAACACCGGAACAACGTGCCTGACCTGGTTCAGTTGGCCGGCACGATGACCGGCGCGAAAGACGCTGCCACTCGACTGGTCGAGCGCCACGACCCTGAGGACCACGGCTACCTCGAACTTGACGGCGTCATCCAGCGCGAGCCCGACAATCCCGTCGACCCGCACGCCGTCATCGTTCTTGTCGAAGGCGAACGGGTCGGTTACCTGCCGGGATACCTCGCGAAAGAGGTCGACCTGACCACGGGCGGAGCCCGCCTTGTCCGTGTGCAGTTCTTCACTCAACTGCTCGAGAAAGGCCTCCGGGTCGAGGCGTGGGCGTGGCTGGGTGCCGGTAAGCCGAAGTGGCAGTGGTCCAAATCCAAGCGCCCACCGCTCTCTCCGACCGCGAAGAACGTCGCCCAGCACCGAAGCACCGACAAGATGGCGAAAGACGCTCTCGCCGGAGGGGGCGCGCGCGCTGCCCAGTTCAAGGCCGGCATGGTCGACGGACTCCACTACCTGCAAACCGTCGAGCCCATCAAGCAGCTGAAGCGCGATGGCCGCCTCGAGGACGCACTGGCTCTCTGCTACAAGGCGATCCAGGGAGCGGAGAACGCGGCACGCCGCGAGAAGACCTCACCGCCGCCGTTCTACACCGAGCAGGCCGCCATCATCCACCGCAAGCTCAAGCAACGCGACGAGGAGATCGCCGTGCTGCAGCGATATGTGGACGCCTGCCCTCCGAAGTATAAGGAGAGCGGGATCAAAGCGCGGCTCGACAAGTTGACCGAATCGAAGGAGAACTGATGGGCGGGCCTCGGGACTACAGCGTCGGAACCCAGAGGGCGCTCTTCGCGCTGTCTAACGGAACGTGCGCCGCACCCGGGTGCGGGACGAGGAACCTCATCGACGCTGGAGGCGAGTGGCTCACCAACGTTCAGATCGCTCACATTCGTGGGGCAGAACCCAACTCCGCTCGTTACGACGCGACAATGACGGATAGCGAGCGCGCGGGCTTCCCCAACCTGCTGTTACTGTGCCAGGCGCACCACACGCTCATCGACCGAACCGCGCCTGCAGACCACCCTCGGGAGCTTCTGGAGCAATGGAAGACAGACAACGAGAGCGGCCAGGGCCTCCCCACTGGCTTGAGTGGTGCGGAGTTGAATGCTCTCTTCGCAGACATCCAGAGGAGCTTGGAGCGGAGCCGGGAGCGCGCCGCTGAAGTGCACCTTCTGTGCGGCGTGGAGGCCGCGGGTGGCCTGACGACCGTTCCCATCAATGACATGGCGCTGCTCGGTGAGACTGCGGAGTTCGCGCATCGACCCCGAATCCTCGTCGCGGAGATCAGGAATGTCGGCCAGGTTCCCGTCACCGTCCAGTCAGTCGACGTACGACTGTTCGTCGGCAGCCAGAACGCCGTTCTCCAGGGTCGAGACGACGGCTTGCCGATGCAGCCACTGCCAGCCAGGGTTGAGGATGGCGACGCATACCGCTGGATGATCTACCTCGCCTCTGTCATCACGGTCGCGAAGGCGGGTGACCTGAAGATGACCGGCTTCCAGGTGGTGGCGCACCTCGCGACGGGTGAAACGCTGGAGTCGTCCGTTGTAACCAGTTCGACCCTCAATCGGCGGGGTAGCGCGAGCTAGCCCGGAACGCTCACAGTGGCTCTCGGCGCGCTAGGGCCGATGCAATCGCCACGACGGCATCCAGCAGGCGACGGTTCGCCTCGACCGGGTTTTTGCCCACCGAGTCGAGCGACTAGACACGAGTGTCGATCTTTCAGACGCGCAAGGATCTCACCGCACTCACCCGTCGACGACTTCGCTGTACAGTCGGACCGATTGGGGATGGGGAACATGGGAACAACAGCGAACTTTCAAGTACTCAGGGGTGAGGTCATCGCGGAGTCGGACGCGGGCACCTGGAAGAAGGCGCTCCTCGAGTGGGAAGTCGCGTCCCTGGAGGAGCATCCGACGAGCGATGGCGTATGCGTGTGCGGGCAGACCGGACTGCTGTGGATGTACACCATCACCAACGAAGTCAACGGTGCGGAGCTCTACCCGATTGGCAGCTCCTGCGTGAAACACTTCGGCCGGACCGACCTCAACCGTCGGGTCGATGTCCTCCACAAGCTCGCCTTCGTGCAGGCCACGGCCAACGCCGGCAAGAGCGTGGAGATGACGACCGAGTTCTTCTCCCGAGCAGCG
This sequence comes from Actinomycetota bacterium, assembly GCA_037033365.1. Taxonomy (GTDB): domain Bacteria; phylum Actinomycetota; class Actinomycetes; order Actinomycetales; family Microbacteriaceae; genus Microbacterium. Next base: position 13,170 of record JAZBLS010000031.1, read on the forward strand.
TTGAAGTTCCTCTTCGAGGAGGGCGCGTTCATCCCCGACATCTACAACCATGGGGACGGGGCGAACGACTATGAGTTCCTACTCAAGATGTTCGGCAAACGCGACAAGAGCACCATCAACTCGAAGCAGCGGTACAAGCTCCGAAAGCTGGTCTCAGACAAGATCATCCCGTTCGTCCTGGCCGACCCTCGCGTTGTCTAGGACGACGCACGAACGCGCCGCGGAAAGTCCCTCTCCTCGATGGCAGCGAACCGCACTGACGAAGCGGTTCAGATTGCTGCCACCCGTCGCCAGGCCGTTGCACCGACCTTGGCACGCACCTGCGCCGCCCTTTCCACCAATGCAGCATGCGCGCGGTACCTCGTGACGTACTCGTCGATGCTGTCTTCCCGCCAGTGCGCCGCGGGGCGAGTGAATGCACCACGCACCAACGCAGACGCGTGCGGGAGGTACTAATCTTCGAGGTGCCGCTCCAGTCGTCGTATGGCGTCACGGTACGAATGGCGCAGCTCGCGATGGCGCTGGGCCGCCCCTGTGGGATCCGGAAGCATTCCCAGTTCCATGCTCCGTCGCTCCCGAGGGGTGACACTAAGTTCGCCGGCCGCATCCGATGCTCGAGGCGCAGCATCACCGACCTCGCGAGGGAACCGGTCGTCGTTCGCGTCCGCGGGCATGGCGAGATCCGATAGTGGCAGGGCAACCCGCTGAACGGCGTGAATCGAGGTCGGGGCGACGGCCAGGGACAGCGTGCCGATGGCCTCGTGCACGTTCAAGTAGCGCACCGCAGAGAGCTCATACTCCTACAGTTCGAGGGTGCTGATGTCCGACGCGATCTCATGGTTCTCATCCCGAAACGCGGGGTTGATCTTCCTCGGATCCAGGTCCAGCTCCACTCGGTACAGGTAGAACTGCGCGTGGGAGTCGAGTTCGTCGTTCATCCGTCGCAGCATGTTCTCGATGGCCGCTTCATAGGTACCGACGTGGAGCGCTTTGGACGTATGCTCCGCGATGAACGCCTCACGGCTCGGCATTAGTAGATCTCGTTCGTCGAGCCCCGCCACGAAGTCGGCGCTGAAGTTCGGGGACGGCTAATCAGGCTGGGTGCTCGTGTGTACCAGGCGAGCGTGCGTAGCGCGTCGTCGTCGAGTGCCGGGTCGTCAGGGTCCCGGAGTGCAGCGACAGCCGGTCCGTATTGGAGGCTCTCTCCGCAGTGCACGCGCGTCATGTGCGATCCGTGGGCGCCCTCTTGGTAGTCGGCGGCGGAGATCGGAGACGGCAGGCCACAACTGCACAGCATCCGAAGGTCGTAATCGAAGCCGTCGTTCCTCTCGATGAGGGTCACTCGCGTCGTACCTCCTGCTCGTCGAAGTACTCCACGAACAGACGCCCGAGCTCTACCCAGTCTTCGGCGGTGACTTCCCTGGACGCATGATGATCCAACGCCTCGCTCACCGACCACCCCTCATAGCGGACGTAGGGAAGACAGAACACCCGGTAGGTGATGCGGCGGCCGAAGCGGTCGGACAGCCACCCGGCAAACGGGATGACGGCGAAACCGAGAACCGAGGCGATGAGGACGGCGGACGTCGGAACGGAGGCGTCGACGAGCAGCACCTTGGCGACGTATCCGACAAGGAAACCCTGGCCATGTAGGACGGCCCGTTCTCGCCGATGCGGAGACCGAGCATGACGAAGAACGCCTGCGAAGGCCGCGCAGATCTGACACGGATGGGGCCGCCCGCCCCTTGACGGCCCATCAGGGGCATCGATCCGGATCAGAACCGAGACATGACATCATCGACGCCGGCTCGGAAGCGCGGGCACGTCGCGATGTCGTGCGACCGACAGTTCATCGCGTGTTCTGTCATCGATCGAGAACGCCGCATGTCCTCCATGCGACGGTCGATGTCGTCGAGGTGCTGTTGCAGCACCTGATGGCGCTCTTTGGCCCCGTCGTCGAGCATCACTCCGATCTGCTTCAACGTCATTCCCGCACCCTTGCTGCGCTGGATGACAGCGATCCGCACGATCTGGTCCTCGTCATAGAGTCGCCTGTCGGCAGTGTCTCGCCCCGGCGACAGAAGCCCCTCTGTTTCCCAGTGTCGGAGGACGTTGGTCGGCAATCCCATGACATGAGCGACGTCGCCGATGCTCATGAGTTTCATGAACGACCACCGTCATCCGAACGCGCGGGCCAGAGCGCAATGTCCAGAGCCTCCTTCAACCGAGTAATCGTTCGCAGGTCTGGCCACCGTGCACGTGACAGCACATTGCGGATCGTCCCCTCGTCGACACCCGCAATGTCGGCGACCTTCCGCACGCTTCGATCCGGAATCGCTGCCTCCAGCCGAAGCGCCAGGAGCCGTGCGACCTCCCCCTCAGGCTCGGTCGACGGGGCGTTGGGCCAAGAGGGGGACAGATCCGCGGGAGTAGCCCGCTGCGACTTAGACATGGCACTTTCCGAAAGAGAGTGTCGAAACCGCAGAAACACGGAAATCAACTAGGTGACGCTGGATCATGTCACTCCGACTGGTGCAGGTTGAAGGTGCAGAGGGTCGGTCGACTGACGATTGACAGGTCGAAGCGGGCGGCGACGTCGCCGACGGACCACGGATGCTCGGAGCTTGACTTCATGTTGACATGAAGTCACAGACTGATCGCGAACGCAAGCGAAGACCTTCGGAAGGACCCCACATGTACGACGCGATCGTGATCGGAGCAGGCCCCGCCGGCCTGCAGGCGGCGCTCACCCTCGGCCGCATGCATCGGCCGGTGCTCGTGCTCGACTCGGGCGAGTACCGCAACGGAACCGTGCAGCACATGCACAACGTCGTCGCGAACGACGGCACCCCTCCGGCGGAGTTCCGCGCCACCGCCAGGGCGCAGCTCGCGGAGTACGCCGATGTCGAGATCCGTGATGTCGCCGCCGTGGATGTCGAGCCTTCTGCGGAGGGCTTCGCGGTGCGGCTCGCGGACGGAGGCACCGCAGAGGCCCGGCGCGTGATCCTCGCCACCGGCATCGCCGACGACATGCCTCCCGTCGCCGGGCTGGGCGATCTCTGGGGCACGCGCGCGTTCAGCTGCCCGTTCTGCGACGGGCATGAGCACGCGGGTCGCGCCATCGGCATCCTGGGTCCCGTGGAGCGCGCCGCGCACCTCATCGACCTCCTCGGGCCGATCGTCGAAGAGATCTCGGCTTTCCCGATCGGCGAGCCCTACTCCCCCGACGACCGGATCGTGCTCGAGGCCCGTGGAGCACGCGTGAGCGCGGATCCCGTGACGGCGGTGTCAGCCGAGGGCGATGGCGTGCGCATCTCGGCGGGCGAGGAGGAGTCGTCGGTGGCCGGGGTGTTCGTCGCCGCTGTCTCGTCGCGACAGCGCGCCGCGTTCATCGAGGGGCTCGATCTGCGGTTCCTGCCGTCCGGATCGATCGAGGTCGACGACTTCGGCCTCACCTCGGTCGACGGCGTCTACGCCGCGGGAGACATCGCCCACCGCGCATCGCTGCCCGGCCCGATGCCCGCCGTCACGCTTGCCGCGGCCGCGGGTCAGCTCGCCGCGATCGGCGTGATCCGCTCCCTGGTCTGACCGAGGCCCGTCACCCCGTTTCGTCTCGTCGCAAGCTCCTCGCTCAACGACCGAACCTCACCCGTTGAGCGAGCGAAGCGAGACGAAACGCGGTGACGACCAGGCGGGGTCAGACGGCGCCGACGTCGACGGCACTCCCCGTGGCCGCGGGCTCGACGTAGGCCACTTCGCGCCACACGTCTCCGACGAGCTCGAACGACGTGACGCTCGAGAGCGCGCAGCGTCGGGTCCGTGGGTCGTGCTGGAGCGGCAGACCAGCCACGCGCAGGTGGGTGATCCAGATCGGCGCCTGATGCGACACCATGACGAGGTCTCCTCCGTCGGCGTCGCGCCAGGCCTCGCCCATGATGCCCAGCATCCGTTCCGCGATCGACGCGTACGGCTCGCCCCAGCTCGGCAGCGACGGCTGACGCAGGTGCCACCAGTTCAGCGGATTCATGAGCGAGCGCTTCATGCGCGTGCCCTCGAACACGTTGGTGGGCTCGATCAGCCGGATGTCGATCTCCGGAACCAGGTCGAACCGCTCGGCGAACGGCTCGGCGGACTCCTGCGCGCGTTCCAGCGGAGAGGAGAACAGTGCCGACACGGGGCGTCCGAGTGATGCGACGTGCTCGGCAGCGGCGACGGTCATCTCCCGACCCGCCCTGCTCAGGTGGTAATCGGGCAGGCGACCGTAGAGCACGCGCTGAGGGTTGTGCACCTCTCCGTGGCGGACCAGGTGCAGTCTGGATGCCGGCATGTCAGGCCGCGCGGTAGCGGGCGTCGCCGAAGCCGAGGATCAGGTAGCCGATGTAGGGGAAGACGAAGAGGAGGAAGAACGAGAAGAGCCCGCCCTTGCCGAATTTCTCCCCCAGCTTCACCGCGACGATGATGCCGAACACGAAGCCCACGATCGGGATCAGGTAGAGCAGCGCGAACCATCCGGACATCCCGGCGATCTTCACGAGGAACACGACGTTCACGATCGGGATGATCGCGAGGATGCCAGGGTAGCCGGCCTTCGTGAACACCTTCCACAGGCCGACGACCACGAGCACGTAGAAGACGAGGGCGATGAGGCCGGTGGTGCCCGAGAAGATCGAGGCGTAGAGGTCGGAGATGCCGTTGGAGTCCATGATGCGCCTTTCTGTCCTGGCGATCCTACTGACCCGTGCCACCCGAGCCGGGGACGCGAGGCGCATCCCCGTAGAATGGGCGGGTTCACCATTTCCCAGATCAGGAGGAATCCTCCGTGCTTCGCACTCACTCCGCCGGCTCTCTCCGAGCCGAGCACATCGGCCAGACCGTCACCCTCTCCGGGTGGGTGGATCGCCGTCGTGATCACGGAGGAGTCGCGTTCATCGATCTGCGTGACGCATCGGGCATCGCCCAGGTCGTCATCCGCGACGAGGAGATCGCGCACCCGCTGCGCAACGAGTTCGTCCTGAAGGTGACCGGCGAGGTCTCGCGCCGCCCCGAGGGCAACGCGAACCCGAACCTGCCGACCGGCGAGATCGAGCTCATCGCGACCGACGTCGTGGTGCTGAACGAATCCGCTCCGCTGCCGTTCCAGGTGTCGACCGCCGTCGCCGACACCGAGACGGTCGGCGAGGAGGCCCGCCTCAAGTACCGGTATCTCGACCTGCGTCGTCCGGCCGCGGCATCCGCTCTGCGCCTGCGGTCCGACGTGTACAAGGCGATCCGCGACGTGCTGCACGCCGACGACTTCACCGAGGTCGAGACGCCGACCCTCACCCGCTCGACCCCCGAGGGCGCTCGCGACTTCGTGGTGCCGGCGCGTCTGCACCCCGGCAGCTGGTACGCCCTGCCGCAGTCGCCGCAGCTGTTCAAGCAGCTCCTCATGGTCGGCGGCGTGGAGAAGTACTACCAGATCGCCCGCTGCTACCGCGACGAGGACTTCCGCGCCGACCGTCAGCCGGAGTTCACGCAGCTCGACATCGAGATGAGCTTCGTCGACCAGGAAGACGTCATCACGCTGATGGAGTCTCTCATCGTCGCGATGTGGAAGACCATCGGCGTCGAGGTGCAGACCCCGCTGCCGCGCATGACCTACGCCGAGGCCATGGCGAAGTACGGCTCTGACAAGCCCGACCTCCGCTTCGGACTCGAGCTCGTCGAGGCCACCGAGTACTTCGCCGAGACGCCGTTCCGCGTGTTCCAGGCCGAGTACGTCGGCGCCGTGCGCATGCCCGGCGGCGCGAGCCAGCCCCGCAAGCAGCTCGACGCGTGGCAGGACTGGGCCAAGCAGCGCGGCGCCCGCGGTCTCGCGTACGTGCTCTTCAACGAGGACGGCACGCTCGGCGGTCCTGCGGCCAAGAACCTGTCGGATGCCGAGCAGGCCGGCCTCGCGGAGTTCGTCGGCGCCGAGCCGGGTGACTGCGTCTTCTTCGCCGCCGGATCCGCGAAGGAGAGCCGTGCGCTCCTCGGTGCGGCGCGCGTGGAGATCGGCCGTCGCCTCGGCTACCTGAACCCCGACGAGTTCGCGTTCACGTGGGTCGTCGACGCCCCGATGTTCGAGCCGGCTGCAGATGCCGTGGCTTCGGGCGACGTGGCCGTCGGCGCCGGAGCATGGACGGCCGTGCACCACGCCTTCACCGGACCCAAGCCCGAGTTCGAGGACACCTTCGACACCGACCCCGGTTCGGCTCTGGCCTACGCGTACGACATCGTGTGCAACGGCTCCGAGCTCGGCGGCGGCTCGATCCGCATCCACCGTGAAGACGTGCAGAAGCGCGTCTTCGAGGTCATGGGCATCAGCGACGAGGTCGCGCAGGAGCAGTTCGGCTTCCTGCTCGACGCGTTCAAGTTCGGCGCACCGCCGCACGGCGGCATCGCGCTCGGCATGGACCGCGTGCTGCAGCACCTCACCAAGACCGAGTCGATCCGCGAGGTCATCGCGTTCCCGAAGTCGGGCAACGGCTTCGACCCGCTGACCGCGGCACCCGCTCCGATCTCGGCCGCCCAGCGTGCCGAGGCCGGCGTCGACTTCGAGCCCGAGGACGACGAGGCCTGACCCCGTTCTGGCCCTGCCTTCTGGGTCCCTGAGCCTGTCGAAGGGCCCTCTCCCGCACGTGTCGGAAGGGGGCCCTTCGTCCTTATTGGGCCCCTGAGCCTGTCGAAGGGCACTCTCCCTGTCTGACATCCTGGAGTGATGGATATCGGCAGTGTGCTCGGACTCGAGCAGCTCACATGGGGCACACTGATCCTCGTCATCGTCGCGGCCTTCGCGGCCGGCTGGATCGATGCGGTCGTCGGCGGCGGCGGTCTGCTGCAGCTGCCCGCGATGCTGCTGATCCCCGGCATCACCCCGCTCCAGGCGCTCGCGACCAACAAGCTCGCCTCGGTCTTCGGCACGGCCACGAGCAGCGTGACCTACTACCGGCGAGCGAGACCGGACATCAGGACGGCCCTCCCCATGGCCGGGATCGCCCTTGCCGGATCCTTCGGCGGCGCCGCGGTCGCGACACTCCTCCCGGCATCCGCGTTCAAGCCGATCATCGTCGTCGCGCTGCTCGCCGTCGCACTTTTCACCGCGTTCCGCCCGCAGATGGGCGCCGCGACGCGGCTGCGTTTCAGCGGCCACAAGCACCACATCATGGCCGGCGCCGCGGGCCTCGTGATCGGGTTCTACGACGGCCTCATCGGGCCAGGCACCGGAACATTCCTCGTCATCTCGCTCGTGGCCCTGCTCGGATACGACTTCCTCCAGGCGAGCGCCAAGGCGAAGATCGTCAACCTCGCCACGAACATCGGCGCACTGCTGCTGTTCATCCCGCACGGCGCCGTGCTGTGGCTGCTCGGCGGCATCCTGGCCGTCGCCAACGTCGCGGGCAGCTACCTCGGCTCGCGGATGGCGGTGTCCCGCGGGACGAAGTTCATCCGCATCGTGTTCCTCGTCGTTGTCGTCGCGCTCATCGCGAAGCTCGGCGTGGACGTCTGGAACGAGAACATCGCGCCCGCGCTGGCCACGATCGGGCGCTGACCCGCGGCGCAGATTCACGCTCACCTCGCACGATCGGCGCGGGATCGTGCGACGTGAGCGTGAAACTGCGACGGGATGCCGCCGCGACCCTTCGACAGGCTCAGGGACCCAGGAGGCTCAGGGACCCAGGGGGGGCTCGGGCCCTTCGACAGGCTCAGGGACCCTGGGGGCTCAGGGACCCTGGGGGCTCAGGGATCCAGCCCATCCGCCACCACCCGGACACCTGTCGTTCACCGGTATCGCGACGATCGGCAACTTCGGCCCAATAGCGTCCTCTCGCAACCCGAAACCGGCTCACAGCGCCGGACACCGAGAGGACCCTGATGACGAACTTCCACCGCCGCGCGCGCATCGGCGCCGGCATCGCCCTGTTCACCACGGCTGCGCTCGGCCTCACGGCCTGCGCGACCGGCTCCGAGGCACCGGCCGCCGGCGGCGACGCGGTCGACGCCGCCTCGGCCACCTCGGTCGAGGACTTCGGCTCCTTCGCCGAGCTCGAGGAGGCCGCGAAGGCCGAAGGCCAGCTGAACGTCATCGCCCTCCCCCGCGACTGGGCGAACTACGGCGAGATCCTCGACCTCTTCGCCGAGAAGTACCCGGAGATCACGATCAACGAGGCGTCCCCCGACGTCTCGAGCGCCGAGGAGATCCAGGCCGCCGAGACCAACAAGGGCCTCGACACCGCTCCGGACGTGTTCGACCTCGGTCTCGCGGTCGCGCTGCAGAACACCGACACGTTCGCCCCGTACCAGGTGCAGACCTGGGATGACATCCCCGACGCGCTCAAGGAGCCGTCCGGCCTGTTCGTCGGCGACTACGGCGGGTACATGTCCATCGGCTACGACTCCTCGAAGTTCGATGCTCCGAGCGAGCTCGCCGACCTCCTGACCGCCGACTACAAGGGCGCCGTCGCCATCAACGGCGACCCCACGCAAGCGGGAGCCGCGTTCGCCGCGGTCGGCCTCGCGACTGTCCAGTCCGAGGGCACGCTCGACGACTTCCAGCCCGGCATCGACTTCTTCTCGGAGCTGCAGAAGGCCGGCAACATGCTCAAGGTCGACGTCACCACGGCGACCGTCGCAAGCGGCGAGACCCCGGTCGTCTTCGACTGGGACTACCTCAACGCCTCGCACACGGCCGACAACCCGAACTGGGAGGTCGTCGTCCTCGACGGCACCGGCTACGCGGGCTACTACAACCAGGCGATCAA
>JAZBLS010000032.1:0-21844 GCA_037033365.1 Actinomycetota bacterium
GCGCGCTCGCCGCCATGTCGGCATCCGCTCTCCGCGACGAGGACGGCGGCTTCTTCCGCTACGCCACCCGGCGCGACTGGTCGGTGCCGCACTACGAGCGGATGCTGACCGACAACGCGCAGCTGCTCGACGCGGCGCTCGCCGCGGGGGATGCGGCGACCTCACGCGGCATCGCGGAGTTCCTGCTCTCCACCCTCCGCCGCGAGGGCGGAGGATTCGGTGCGGCTCAGGACTCCGAGTCGTGGATCGACGGTCAGCGCAACGAGGGTGGGTACTACCTCCGCCCGGTCGCCGACCGCGCGGAGCTCGAACCTCCCGCCGTCGACGGCAAGGTGATCACGGGCTGGAACGGGCTCGCGATCGCTGCGCTGGCCCGTGCCGGCGCCGCGCTCGGGGAGTCCGCGTGGGTGCAGGCGGCGGAAGCCGCGGCCGACAGCGTGCTGCGGACCAACCGTGATGCGCAGGGGGCGGTCGTGCGCGCATCGCTCGACGGCGTCGCCTCGCCCGCCGTCGCCACGACCGCGGATCTCGCGCTGCTCGCCGAGGGGCTTCTCGCCCTCGGGCTCGCGACAGGGGACGTCGCCTGGGCTGTCCGGGGACGTGACCTGCTCGACCTCGCGCTGGCCGGCGTCGCGGGCGATCCGCTGCTGGAGGCACACGGTATCGCGGCCTCACCGGATCAGACGGACGGCGACCTGCCTTCGGGGCTCTCGGCCAGCGCGAGCGCGGCCCTGACCGCCTGGCACCTCGGAGCGGGGGAGAGGTATCGCGAGGCAGCCGAAGAACGGGTGCGTGACCAGGCGTCCCGCGCGGCGAGCCAGCCCTTCGCGCACGGCAGTCTCCTCAGAGTCGCCGCAGGGCTCGTCGATCCGCCGCGTCAGGTCGTCGTCGTGACGGACAACCGGGACGGCGCGCTCGCCGCCGCTGCCCGAGGAGTGGACGCCGACGTGATCGCGATCGTCTCCACCGCGCAGGCGAGGGCGTTCGAGGAGGCGGGTTTCGAGCTGTTCGCCGGCAAGTCGGCATCCGCCGGTCTCGTCTACGACTGCCGCGCGTTCGTGTGCCGACTGCCGGTCGACGATCCCGCCCTGGTGAGCCGCGAGCGCTAGACCCAGCCGGGCAGCCAGTTGTGCAGCAGCCAGAAGTCGTAGGGCACGCTGATGCCGGTCCAGACCGGGAAGAAGAACGCCGACACCAGGACGACGACGGCCAGGAAGATCAGCACCGTCCGCTCACCGGACTGGCGGCGGTGGAGCGGGTCCTCCCGCCGACCCGCGATGATCCGCAGCGTGACCGCCAGCGCGATGACAAGGAACGGCACCATGGTGACGGTGTAGAACTGGAAGATCGTGCGCTCGGGGAACATCAGCCAGGGGATGTACGTCGCGGCGATCGCCACGAGCGGGAAGGTGAGCGCGGGGGCGGATGCCCGCTTCGTGATCCAGCCTCGGACGAGGAGGTAGGTCAGGAAGACCGCGGCGGCGACACCCGCCCACCAGATGATCGGGTTGGGGATCGTCGAGATCACGGCGATGCAGTGATCGACGCCGCAGGGAGCCGGATCCGTGCCCACCCAGACCGCGGTGGGACGGAGGAGGAACGGCCATTCCCACGCCGGGCTCGCGTACGGGTGCCCCTTCGTGAGGCCGACATGGAAGTCGAGGATCGCCCTGTGGTAGTTCCACAGCGCGATCAGCGGATTCGGATCGCTCTGCCGGTCGTAGCCGCCCGAGGTGACGAGCCACCCCGTCCAGCTCACGAGATAGGTGGCCAGCGCGGGGAACACGAGCAGCACGAACGACACGGGTCCCTGCTGGAACGCGGCCGACGTCGGCCACAGCACGATCCCCGCACGGCGGCGCGCGAGGGCATCCGTGACCACGACGTACAGGCCGAACGCCGCGAGCGCGTACAGACCCGACCACTTCACGGCGCACGCCGCGCCCAGCGCGACTCCTGCGGCGATCAGCCAGGGGCGGCGCCAGAGCACCCGGCCCCACATCGGATCGGGGGCGTCGGGATCCGGTGTCTCGAGGCGGGGGATGGTGCGTCGGCGGTCGTAGAGGATGAACAGCGCGCCCAGGAGCAGGAAGAACGTCAGAGGTCCGTCGAGGAGCGCGATGCGGCTCATGACGATGCTCAGGCCGTCGATCGCGAGCAGCCCGCCGGCGACGGTGCCGACGACGATCGAGCCCGTGAGCTCTTTGGCGACAAGGTACACGAGCAGCACGCTCGCGGTGCCGAGGAGCGCCGTCGCGAGGCGCCAGCCGACCGTGTTGTCCGGGCCGCCGATAGCCATGCCCAGCGCGATCAGCCATTTGCCGAGCGGCGGATGCACGATGAACGAGCCGACCTCCGACAGGGGGAGCTGCTGCAGAGTGATGAGCGCCTCGTTGGCGTTCTCGCCCCAGGTGCCCTCGTAGCCGAGCGTCCACAACGACCATGCGTCCTTGACGTAGTACGTCTCGTCGAACGCGAGCTGATGCGGGTGACCGAGGTTGACCAGGCGCAGGACCGCCGCGACCATCGTGATCACGAGCGGGGCGAACCAGCGCATCATGCGGCCGCGATCGGGGTCGAGCAGGATGCGGTCGCGGAGCTGTCCGTACCGGGTCAGCCGCTCCGCGGGCGGAGGCAGCAGGGGCACGGGCGCGGTCACCCCCTCAGCCTATGCTGGGCGGGTGATCATCCTCGCTGCGACCCCGATCGGAAATCTCGGAGATGCCTCCCGCCGCCTCATCGAGGTGCTCGAGAACGCCGAGGTCGTCGTCGCCGAGGACACCCGGACGACCGGTCGGCTGCTGCAGGCTCTGCAGATCACGAATCGTCCGCGGCTCATCGCACTGCACGACCACAACGAGAAGCAGAAGTCCGCTGAGCTCGCTGCCCTCGCGCTCGAGCAGGACATCGTCGTCGTGAGCGACGCGGGGATGCCCGCGATCAGCGACCCCGGCTACGGGCTCGTCGCCGAGGCCGTCGCGCAGGGAGTGACGGTGAGCGCGATCCCAGGGCCGAGCGCCGTGATCATGGCACTCGCGATCTCGGGGCTGCCCACCGACCGCTTCACCTTCGAAGGCTTCCTGCCCCGCAAGCCCGGCGAGCGGCGCTCGACACTGCGCGCGCTCGCGGCCGAGCCCCGCACCATGGTGTTCTTCGAGTCGCCTGCACGTCTCGCGTCCGCCCTTGCCGACATGGGCCAGGCGTTCGGAGACGACCGCCGGATCGCCGTGTGCCGCGAACTCACCAAGTTCTACGAGGAGGTCCGCCGTGGCACGGCATCCGAGCTCGTCGAGTGGGCGGACGAGGGCGTCAAGGGCGAGATCGTCGTGGTCGTGGAGGGCGCTCCGCGCCGTGCGGCGTCCGCGGAGGATGCTCTCGCGCAGGTGCAGCAGCTCGTCGCCTCCGGCATGCGCCTGAAGGAGGCGTGCGCCGAAGTCGCCGCGGCCACCGGTCTGTCGTCGCGGGACCTGTATCAGGCCGCGCTCGCCGCCCGGAGCGCAGTGTGACGAAGAAGGCGACGGTCTACGACGTCGCGGAGCGCGCCGGGGTGTCGATCGCGACGGTGTCGCGGGTGCTGCGGCAGCCGGATGCCGTGCGTCCCGCCACGCGCGAACGCGTGCTCGACTCGGTCTCGGCGCTCGGATACGTCCCCAGCGGCAGCGCGCGGGGTCTCGCCGAGCGCCGCACCGGGGTGCTCGGGCTGTACTTCCCCGGGTTCGACGCCGCCGAGGATGCACCGTCTCTCGACGTGCTGGGGGAGGCCCAGGCATCCGCCCCTCCCTTCACGGTCGCCGACGAGTCCGCGGGGGCAGGCGCCCCGCATCCGACCATGCTCTTCCTCGACGAGGTGCTGCGCGGTGCCGAGCTCGAGGCCTGGAAGCAGGGGTTCGTCCTCATGATCGGGGTCGGGCGCGACGATCCGGCCCGCGAGACGGTGCGCGACATCGCCGGCCGCGTCGACGGGCTCATGGTGCTGGCGCAGAGCGTGCCGGACGACGTGCTGGCGCGTCTCGCGCGACGCATCCCCGTGGTCGTGCTGTCCGGACCCTCGCGCGGAGACAGCTACGACCACGTGACGGTCGACAACGCCGACGCGATGGCCGAGCTGACGCGGCTCGTGCTCGCGCAGGCAGGCTCCGGACGCCTCGCGTTCCTCGCCGGCCCCGAGGACTCTCCCGACGGCGCTCAGCGGTGGGAGGGGTTCGCCTCGGCGGTCCACGAGGCCCGTATCGCCCTCGACGACGTGACGCTGCTGCGTGGCGACTTCACCCGCGATTCGGGGCGGCGCGCCGCCGAGGAGCTGATCGCGCAGGGAGCCCCGACAGCGGTGATCGCCGCGAACGACCAGATGGCGCTCGGAGTAATCGACGCGTTCCGCTCGGCGGGCATCCGTGTGCCTCGTGACGTGCTGGTCACGGGGTTCGACGGCATCGAGGCCGCCGCGCTCTCGCGCCCCGCGCTGACCACGGTGCGGCAGCCGATGATCGACCTCGGCCGCGCCGCGGTGCAGCTCCTCGCGCGACGGCTCGAGCAGCCGGATGCCGCGCCGATGACGGTGCGCCTGCCTCTGCAGATCCTGGTGCGGGAGAGCTCTCAGCGCTTGTCGTGAAGCGTGACGCGGTAGCCGTCCGGGTCGATGAGCGTGAAGGTCCGTCCGAACGGTCCATCGATCGGGGCCGCCGCGATCGGGTGACCGTCGGCCACGAGGGTGTCGTGGATCGCCTGCACATCGGTGGCGTGCAGCCAGACGGCGACGCCGAGTCCGGGCTGGTCGACGGCGTCGAGGTCCGTGCCCTCCACGAGGTCGCGCAGCGCGAACGCGATCGGCTCGGTCTGGAAGACGACGGCGTGCGGAGGGCCGGCGGGGGAGCGGACGAGACCGAGGTATCGCTCGTAGAAGGCCTGCGAGCGAACGAGGTCGCGCGTCTGGAGGGAGAGGAAGTCGGGGCCGGTGACGGGCATGATGGCGCCTTTCGATTCATGTCAGTTTTCTGACACAAGTCAGCATATGTCAGAATACTGACATGAGTCAACGCGCCCCGGGCATCGACCTCGACACCTCGATGGGCTATCTGCTCAAGGAGGCGTCCAGTGCCCTGCGCGCAGCCATGGAAGAGGTGCTGCGCCCGCTCGGCATGACGATCACGCACTACTCCTGTCTCGAGCTGCTGGCACAGCGCCCCGGGATGTCGAACTCGGAGCTCGCGCGCGGGACCTTCGTCACTCGACAGTCGATGAACGTCCTCCTCCAGTCCCTGGAGCGGGAGGGCGAGGTCGCGCGTCCCGATACGGCGCCGGTCGGCAAGGCGCTGCCGACGCGACTCACGGAACTCGGGCGCGCGCGCCTGGACAAGGCGAGTGCGGCCGTCAGGTCGGTCGAGGAGCGGATGCTGTCCGGCATGACGGAATCCGAGCAGCGGGCCGCTCTCCACGCCCTCCGCGGCATGGTGACATCCCTCCGCGGGAGCGCCTGACTGCCTGTCAAGGGCTTGCAATCTCGAAATGTATGCGCTTACAATCGCTCATGCGGCTTGGGTCGCAGGGCGTCCCCACCCGGGATCGCCGTCATGACAGAGACGACATGAGGTGGCAGTGTGGCCAAGACGCACATGCTCCGGCGCTGGCGCAGAGCCGCGATCGTGGGTTTGGCGGCGGCAGCCGTCGTGCTCAGCGGATGCAGCATCCAGATCAGTTCGCAGCCCGATCCTTCGATCGGCGACGATACGATGCTCATCAACGCCGACAAGGGCAACCCGTTCTTCACGAGGAACTTCAACCCGTATCTGACCAACACGCGGACAGCGTCGCGGTGGATCTACGAGCCGTTGATCCTGGTGAACCCGCTCGACAACACGCTCAACCCCTGGCTGGCCAGCGAGTGGTCGCAGCCCGATGCGCAGACCGTCGTCATGACGATCCGCGACGACGTCGAGTGGAGCGACGGTGAGAAGCTCACGCCCGACGACGTGGCCTTCACGTTCGAGCTCCTGAAGGAGAACCCGTCCCTCGACATCAAGGGTGCGTGGCAGCACCTCGAGTCCGTCGAGGTCGACGGCGACGACGTCATCATGCACCTGCAGGGGGACGACGCCCCGTCGCTCTCGATCCTCGGACTCACGATGATCGTCCCGGAGCACATCTGGGCCGATGTGAAGGACCCCGGCACGTTCCGCAACGAGGACCCGGTCGGCACCGGCCCGTTCGTGCTGGGCAACTACAACGACCAGCAGTACTCGATGGATAAGAACCCCGACTACTGGCAGGCCGACTCGATCGAGATCGAGCACATCATCCTCCCCGCCACCAACACGCAGCTCGACACCGTGACGCGCGGCTACGACTGGTCGTACTCGTTCATCTCCGACGTCGAGGGCACGTGGGGCGCGGCGAGCCCGCATAACTCGTGGTGGTTCCCGCCGGGCGGCGTGATCGCCCTCATGCCGAACCTCGAGGTCGCCCCGTTCGACGACGTCAACGTGCGTCGCGGCATCGCACTCGCGCTCGACCGCGAGGAGATCGCCGAGACGGCGTCCGAGGGGTACATGGAGCCCGCCGGCCAGACCGGCCTCATCCTCCCCAACCAGGAGGAGTACCTCGACCCGAGCATCCCCGACGGCGGGATGCTGACGCAGGATGCGGATGCCGCGCTCGCGGCCTTCGCCGAGTCGGGATACACGCTCGACGGCGATCGGCTCGTCGGCCCTGACGGGAAGCAGCTCGAGTTCGCCCTCACGACCGCGAACGGCTACTCGGACTGGACCCGTGCGGCGCAGACCGTGCAGCGCCAGCTCGCCGAGGTCGGAGTGAAGGTCACGCTCAAGCTCCCGCAGCCCGCCGGCTACCAGAGCGCGATCAGCAACGGCGACTTCCAGGTCGCGATCGGCGGCATGGGCGGCGGTGACCCGTACCAGGCGTACAACAACCTGCTCTCGAGCGAGTTCTATGTTCCCTCCGGTGAGGCGACCGCGAACAACTTCGAGCGCTATCAGTCCGACGAGGCCGATGCGCTGCTCGCCGAATACCGCGAGACGGTCGACCCCGCACGCCAGACCGAGATCGTGCACGAGCTCCAGGGCATCGTCTACGACGAGATGCCCGTGATCGGGCTCTACTACGGCGGCATCTGGGGCCTGTTCAACGACGCGAAGTTCACCGGCTGGCCCAGCGAGGAAGACCCCTACATGATCCCGCAGAACTACGACTCGGCGCCGCTGCTGATCTTCACGAAGCTCGAACGCGTGAAGGGAGACGACCAGTGAAGTACGTCCTCCAGAAAGTCGGTCTGTTCGTGCTCACCCTGTGGGCCGCGATCACGCTGAACTTCTTCCTGCCGCGCCTCATGCCCGGTTCCCCGGCGGATGCCGCGATCGCCAAGCTCGCGCAGAACGGACCGGTGTCCGACGCGACCCGGGCCGCGATCGAGGCTCAGCTCGGCGTGCCGACGGGATCGATCTGGGAGCAGTACGTGACCTACCTCGGGCAGGTGGCCCGGCTCGACTTCGGCGTCTCGTACACCTTCTATCCGCAGAGCGTGTCGAGCATGGTCTCGACGGCGCTGCCGTACACGATCGGCCTGGTCGGCATCGTCACGATCCTCGCGTTCGTGATCGGCACGCTGATCGGCGTCATGGCGGCCTGGCGCCGCGGCACGTGGCTCGACTCGCTGCCGACGCTGACCGGTTCGTTCCTCAGCACGTTCCCGTACTTCTGGACCGCGCTGCTGCTGCTCTTCTTCCTCGGGTACGTGCTGCACTGGTTCCCGACCACGGGCGCGTACGCGGCGACGACGACGCCGGGCTTCACCTGGGAGTTCATCGCCGACCTCGTGAGGCACGCCGTGCTCCCCGCGCTGACGATCCTCCTGACGTCGCTCGGCGGATGGATCATCGGCATGCGCAACGCCATGATCAACACGCTCGGCGAGGACTACGTGACGTTCGCGGAGGCGAACGGCCTCCACGGGCGGACGATCGCCCTGCGCTACGCCGCCCGGAACGCGATCCTGCCGAACCTCACCGGCTTCGGGCTCACGCTCGGCGGCGTGGTCGGCGGATCGATCCTCGTGGAGCAGGTGTTCCAGTACCCCGGTATCGGGTATCTGCTCTTCAACGCCGTGATCGGGCAGGACTACCCGCTCATGCAGGCACTCTTCCTGATGATCACGGTCAGCGTGCTCGTCGCCAACTTCCTCGTCGACATCCTCTACGGGGCACTGGATCCAAGGACACGCCGATGAACTCTCCCGACACGACGATGAACGTCAAGATCCCCGCAACGAGGATCGCAGCCCCCAGCCCCTGGCGCTCGTTCGCCAGGATGGTGGCCACCCTGTGGTCGAACGGCAAGGCACGCCTCGGCCTCATCATCCTCGGACTCTTCGTCCTGGTGGCGGTGTTCGCGCCGCTGCTCGCGCCATACGGCCCGAAGGACAACTCGTTCGAGCGCAACGCCGACGCCTCGGCCGCGCACTGGCTCGGGACGACGGCCGCGGGGGAGGACGTGCTGAGCCAGCTCATCTACGGCTCGCAGATCAGCCTCCTCGTCGGCCTCGCCGCCGGCATCCTCTCCACGATCGTCGCGGTGCTGATCGGGCTCAGCTGGGGCTACATGCGCGGCTTCGCCGGGGAGGTCATCGGATTCATCGTGAACCTCTTCCTGGTGATCCCGGGGCTCCCGCTCATGATCGTCATCGCGGCGTATCTCCAGAACGGCGGCATCCTGATGATCATCGCGGTCATCGTCGTCACCGGCTGGGCCTGGGGCGCCCGCGTGCTCCGCAGCCAGACGCAGTCCCTCCGGGGCAACGACTTCGTCACCTCGGCGCAGTTCTCGGGTGACAGCAGGGCGCGCATCGTGTTCCGCGAGATCCTCCCGAACATGACGTCGATCATCGCCGGCACGCTGTTCGGTGCGGCGACCGCGGCGATCCTGGCGGAGGCGGGGCTCGAGTTCCTGGGCCTCGGCGACTCCAGCATCGTCAGCTGGGGCACGATGCTCTACTGGGCGCAGAACTCCAACTCGCTCCTCACCGGGCAGTGGCTGCTGCTGTTCGCCCCGGGTCTGTGCATCGCGCTGCTCGCACTCAGCCTCACACTCATCAACTTCGGCGTGGACGGCATCTCCAATCCGCGCCTCCGCGAAGGGAAGGGCCGATGAGCGCCATGGCCACGAACGATGTGCTCCTGGACGTCCAGGACCTGTCCGTCGAGTACGCGTCGCCCGGCGCGACCCCGGTGACAGCCGTCGACAGCGTCTCCTTCACCCTCCGGCGCGGCGAGTTCGTCGGGCTCGTGGGCGAGTCGGGATCGGGCAAATCGACGCTCGGGTTCGCGCTGACCCGGCTGCAGAAGCCGCCGGCGCGCATCAGCGGCGGCCGCATCCTGTTCGGCGGTCGGGACATCCGCGAGCTGGATGCCGAGGAGCTCCGCCGCCAGCGCCAGGGCGGGTTCGCGATGGTGCTGCAGTCGGGCATGAACGCGCTGAACCCCGTGCGCACGGTGGGCAACCACTTCCGCGACATCTTCGCCGCGCACGGCCATGTGCCGCGCGAGGCGCGGGAGGCGCGGGCGAAGGAGCTGATCGGCAAGGTCGGGCTCGACCCCGCCGTCCTCGCCCGGTATCCGAGCGAGCTGTCCGGAGGCATGCGTCAGCGCACGTCGATCGCGCTCGCGCTGTCGCTCGAGCCGCAGCTGATGGTGTTCGACGAGCCGACCACCGCTCTCGACGTGCTCGTGCAGCACGCGGTCATGGACACCATCAAGGACCTGCAGCGGTCGGAGCACTTCACCGCGATCCTCATCAGCCACGACCTCGGCATCGTGCTCGAGGCGACCGACCGCGTCATGGTGATGCACGAGGGGCGGATCGTCGAGGACGCCCCGAGCCTCGATGTCCTGCACCGGCCGCAGGACGAGTACACGCGGATGCTGCTGAGCCACTACGCCGACCCCCGTGCCGCGAAGATCTCGATTCCGGGTTTCGCGGACCGGGAGGCACCGCGGACCAAGAACCTCAGCGGCTCGCACGCCGCGATCGTCGTGGACGGCGTCTCCAAGCGCTATCCCGCGCCGCGTCGTGGCGAGCAGCCGGTGACGGCGGTCGACGACGTGTCGTTCCGGCTCGAGCCGGGGGAGGCCCTCGCGCTCGTCGGCGCCTCCGGTTCGGGCAAGTCGACGCTGGCGAAGCTGATCACCGGCGTCGAGAAGCCGACCGAGGGGTCGGTGCACTTCGGCGACCTCGACGTCGCGTCGCTCCGTCGCAAGGGTCTGCACACCCTCCGCAAGGAGGTGCAGATGGTCTTCCAGGACCCGTATGCCGCGCTCAACCCCCTTCACACGGTCGAGTACGCGCTGAGCAGGCCGATCCGCAACTACACGTCTCTCCGCGGCGACGCGGCGCGGGCGCGCGTGCTCGAGCTGCTGGAGACCGTCGGACTCACGCCGGTCGAGCAGTTCGCCGCCAAGTTGCCTCATCAGCTCTCGGGCGGACAGCGCCAGCGCGTCGTGATCGCCCGCGCCCTCGCGAGCAACCCGCAGGTGCTGATCGCCGACGAGCCGGTCTCGATGCTCGACGTCTCGCTGCGCGCGGGTGTGCTCGAACTGCTCGAGGACCTTCGCGAGCAGTGGGGCATCAGCATGCTCTACATCACGCACGACCTGCTCAGCGCGCGGCTCGTGACGGAGAACATCCTCGTCCTGAACGGCGGCCGCGTGGTCGAACGCGGCGAGACCTCGCACGTCCTCCAGCATCCCGTCGACCCGTACACGGTCCAGCTGCTGGACGCCGTGCCGAACCCATCCCGCATCTCGAGATAGATAGGAGAGCACCTGTGCTCGCATTCCCTGACGGATTCCTCTGGGGCGCCGCGACCGCGGCCCATCAGGTGGAGGGGAACAACACGACCAGCAACTGGTGGGCCATGGAGCACGCTCCCGGCTCACCCATGGTGGAGCCGTCCGGAGACGCCGCCGACCACTTCCACCGGTACCCGGAGGACATGCGGCTGCTGGCGGACGCCGGACTCAACTCCTACCGGTTCTCGGTGGAGTGGGCCCGCATCGAGCCCGAGCGGGGCTTCGTCTCGCGGGCGATGCTGGACCACTACCGGCGCATGATCGACACCGCGCGGGAGAACGGCCTCGACCCGACCGTCACGCTCATGCACTTCACGGTGCCGCAGTGGTTCCAGAAGGACGGTTTCTGGCGGGCATCCGACGCCGTCGACCTGTTCGGGCGATACGTCGAGACGGTTCTGCCGATCCTCGACGACGTGACGTACGTGTGCACGATCAACGAGCCGAACATCGCGGCGATGCTCGCCGGGGGAGAGGATGCCGCGAACCTCGTCGCCTACGGCCTGCCGAACCCCGACCTCGCGGTCGCCGACACGCTGCTCGACGCACACCACCGCGCTTCCGAGATCCTGCACTCGGTCTCCGGCATCCAGGCGGGCTGGACCATCGCGACCCAGGCGTTCCACTCGACCGGAGAGCCCGGTGCCGACGAGATGCTCGCCGCGTACGGCGATCCGCGCGACCACTGGTACCTCGAGCAGTCCGCCGGCGACGACTTCGTCGGCGTGCAGGCGTACACGCGCACCTTCATCGGACCCGAGGGGCCTCGGCCCGTGTCGCCCGACGTCGAGACCACGCTGACCGGCTGGGAGTTCTTCCCGCAGGCTCTCGAGCTCGGCGTCCGCAGCGCATGGGAGCGCAGCGGCGGGGTGCCGGTGCTCGTGACCGAGAACGGCATCGCGACGGCCGACGACACCCGACGCATCGCGTACACGCAGGGTGCGCTCGAGGGACTGCACCGGGCGATCTCCGACGGCATCACGGTCAAGGCGTACCAGCACTGGAGTGCGCTCGACAACTACGAGTGGGCCAGCGGCTTCGCCCCGACGTTCGGGCTCATCGGGTTCGACCACCAGACGTTCGAGCGCTCGCCGAAGCCGTCGCTCGCCTGGCTGGGAGAGGTCGCACGGCGCAACGGGCTCTGACCGCGGACACCGGGGTTACCCTCGGAGCATGACCCACCCCTTCCGCGCGGCGGCCGCCGGGCTCAGCTCGGCGGTCGTCGCGGTCGGCCTGGCCGAGCTCGTCGCCGCGGTGGTCGAGCCGAGCGCCAGCCCGTTCGCCGTCATCGGCAGCGTGCTGATCGACCTCGCGCCGAGCTGGGCCAAGGACACCGCCATCGCGCTGTTCGGCACCGGCGACAAGGCAGCGCTGATCACGGGGATCGCCGTCGTGCTCGTGGCGGTCGCCGCGCTCGCCGGGCTGTGGGAGTCCCGCCGCGCGGGTATCGGGTCGACCATCCTCGGAGCCCTCGGCGCGCTCGCGCTGGTGGCCGCGATGATCCGGCCCGGCGCCGGGCCCTTCGCCTGGCTGCCCGGGCTCGTCGCGGGGGTCGCCGGCGTCGTCGCGTTGAGGCTGCCGATGCGCACGGTCGATCCGGAACCGTACCTGCGATCCGAAGACGCCGAGCGGCGCCGTTTCCTCGCATGGACCCTCGGCGCCTCCGCCGTCGGCGTGTTGGCGCTCATCGTCGGCACCGCCGCGCGGGGAGCGACCCGGTCGATCGAGGCGGTCCGCGACGCACTGCGTCTGCCCGCAGCCGCGACGCCCGCGCCCTCTGTGCCCGCCGCCGCTGACCTCGATCTGCCGGATCTCGCCCCCGTCGTGACCCCGAACACCGACTTCTACCGCATCGACACCGCGCTGATCGTGCCGCGGATCGACCCGGCCGACTGGCGGCTTCGGATCCACGGCATGGTCGACCGCGAGGTCGAGATCAGCTGGGACGAGCTCCTCTCCCTGCCCATGACCGAGTCCTATGTCACGCTCGCGTGCGTCTCGAACGAGGTGGGCGGATCGCTGATCGGCAACGCCCGCTGGCTCGGCCACCCGGTGCGGGAGCTGCTCGCGCGCGCAGGAGTGGATGCGGATGCCGACATGGTGCTCTCCCGGTCGGCTGACGGCTTCACGGCATCCACGCCGATCGAGGCTCTCACCGACGACCGCGACGCCCTGTTCGCGGTGGGGATGAACGGCGAGCCGCTGCCGATGGAGCACGGCTTCCCCGTGCGCATGGTGGTGCCGGGACTCTACGGATACGTGTCGGCCACGAAGTGGGTCACGGAGCTCGAGGTCACGCGCTTCGACCGGGCGACCGCGTACTGGACGACGCGGGGGTGGTCGGATCACGGCCCGATCAAGCTGCAGTCGCGTATCGACGTGCCGCGACCGGGGCAGCGCATCGACGCGGGCGAAGCCGTGATCGCGGGTATGGCGTGGCAGCAGCACGTGGGCGTGGAGGGGGTCGAGGTGCGCATCAACGAGGGGCCGTGGCAGTCCGCCGAGCTCGCAGCCCCCATCTCGGTCGACACCTGGGTGCAGTGGCGGCTCCCGTGGACGGCGGACGCCGGGCAGCACACGATCGAATGCCGCGCGATCGGCGCCGACGGCACGACCCAGACGTCCGAACCGGCGGCGCCCGCACCCGACGGTGCGCAGGGCTGGCACCGGGTGCAGGTGAACGTCGGCTGACGCGTAACCACCCTCGGCATCCCACCTAGAATCGACCTATGCCCGCAGGCGAATCGTTCTACATCACCACGCCCATCTACTACCCCTCCGACGTCCCGCACATCGGTCACGGGTACACGTCGGTGGCTGTCGACGCGCTCGCGCGCTGGCACCGCCAGGGCGGCGATGACACGTGGATGCTGACGGGCACCGACGAGCACGGGCAGAAGATGCTGCGTGCCGCGGCCGCGAACAACGTGACCCCGCAGGAGTGGGTGGACAAGCTCGTCACCGAGGCCTGGTTCCCGCTGCTGAAGACCCTCGACGTCGCGAACGACGACTTCATCCGCACCACGCAGGAGCGGCATGAGGAGCGCGTCAAGAAGTTCGTGCAGGCCATCTACGACCGCGGCTACATCTACGCGGGCGAGTACGAGGCGCTCTACTGCGTCGGCTGCGAGGAGTTCAAGCCCGAGTCCGAGATCCTCGACGGCACCGGTCCGTTCGAGGGGCTGAAGGTCTGCGCGATCCACTCGAAGCCGCTCGAGCTGCTGCAGGAGAAGAACTACTTCTTCAAGCTCAGCGAGTTCCAGGACAGGCTGCTTGAGCTCTACAAGACGGAGCTCGACTTCATCCGCCCGGAGTCCGCGCGCAACGAGGTCGTCTCTTTCGTGCGTCAGGGACTCAAGGACCTCTCGATCTCGCGTTCCGCATTCGACTGGGGCATCGAGGTGCCGTGGGACTCCTCGCACGTCATCTACGTGTGGGTCGACGCGCTGCTCAACTACGCCACGGCCGTCGGCTACGGCGACGACCAGGCGGAGTTCGACCGCCGCTGGCCCGCGTACCACGTGGTCGGCAAGGACATCCTGCGATTCCACGCCGTGATCTGGCCCGCGATGCTGATGGCCGCGGGTGTCGACGTGCCGAAGGGCGTGTTCGCGCACGGCTGGCTGCTCGTCGGCGGTGAGAAGATGTCGAAGTCGAAGCTCACCGGCATCGCGCCGACCGAGATCACCGACGTCTTCGGCTCGGACGCGTACCGCTTCTACTTCCTCTCGGCCATCGCCTTCGGGCAGGACGGGTCGTTCTCGTGGGAGGACCTCGCGGCCCGCTACCAGGCGGAGCTCGCGAACGGCTTCGGCAACCTCGCCTCTCGCACCACGGCGATGATCGAGAAGTACTTCGAGGGCATCGTGCCCCCGGCGGCCGACTACACCGAGCGTGACCTCGAGATCCAGCGGATCGTCGCGGACGCGGCGTCGAACGCGGATGCCGCGGTCGAGCAGTTCCGCATCGACGAGGCCATCTCGTCGATCTGGACCATCGTCGACGCGCTGAACGGCTACATCACCGAGAACGAGCCGTGGGCCCTGGCCCGCGACGAGGCGCAGCGCGCGCGCCTCGGCACCGTCCTGTACACGTGCGCCGAGGGCCTCCGTGCCCTCGCTGTCCTGCTCTCGCCGGTGATGCCGCAGTCGACCGAGAAGCTCTGGATCGCGCTCGGCGCCGCCGAGACGCTCGGACGCCTGCAGGACCAGCCGATCCGCGAGGCCGGCGGGTGGGGCGTCCTGCGCCCGGGAACGAGCGTCAACGGTCTCGCGCCGCTGTTCCCGCGCGTGGAGTCCAACGTCTGAGCATGACGTACGTCCAGCAGCGTGACGGCGGGGGGCGCAAGGATCTGCGGTACCCCGCGGCTCCCGAGCCCCTCGTCGTCCCCGTCTACGACAACCACGCCCACCTCGAGATCCTCGACGGCGACGAGCCGCTGTCGCTCGTCGAACAGCTCGATCGGGCGCAGGCCGTGGGTATCGCCGGCGTCGTGCAGGCCTCCGGCGACATCGAGTCGTCGCGCTGGGCGGTGGAGGCGGCGGCATCCGACCCCCGCGTGCTCGCGGCGGTCGCGATCCATCCGAACGACGCGCCGACGTACGCCGAGGACGGTCGGCTCGATGAGGCGATCGCGGTGATCGACGAGCTCGCGGCGCACCCGCGCACGCGTGCGATCGGCGAGACCGGACTCGACTTCTTCCGCACGGAGCCCGAGCGTCGAGAACCGCAGTTCGAGTCCTTCGAGGCGCACATCGCGCTGGCGAAGAAGCACGGGATCGCGATGCAGATCCACGACCGCGATGCGCACGACGCCGTACTGGAGACGCTGACCCGCGTCGGCGCCCCCGAGCGGACCGTGTTCCACTGCTTCTCGGGTGACGACGCGATGGCCCGGGTGTGCGCGGATGCCGGGTACCACCTGTCCTTCGCGGGCAACGTCACGTTCAAGAACGCGCAGAACCTGCGGGATGCGCTGGCCGTCACGC
Source organism: Actinomycetota bacterium (assembly GCA_037033365.1). Classification (GTDB taxonomy): domain Bacteria; phylum Actinomycetota; class Actinomycetes; order Actinomycetales; family Microbacteriaceae; genus Microbacterium. Next base: position 15,842 of record JAZBLS010000032.1, read on the forward strand.
CGCTCGATCGCATCCTCGTCGAGACCGACGCGCCGTTCCTCACCCCGACGCCGCTGCGCGGCCGCCCGAACGCCCCTTACCTCGTGCCGATCACGGTGCGGTTCATGGCCGCGGAGCTCGGCATCGAGGTCGACGAGCTGTCAGCGCAGATCGCGGAGAACACGCTGAGGGTCTACGGCGCCTTCGTCTGAACGATCTGCGAGATCGGCTTCCACACGAAGATCAGCGTGAGGGCCGCACCGGCGAACGCGAACCACCACGGCGCTGTGAGTCCCCAGACCTGGGCGATCACGCCTCCCAGCGCCTGGCCGATCACCATGCCGCCGAACACGCCGACCATGTTCACCGACGCCACGCGCCCCTGCAGCTCGGCGGGGACGAGACGCTGTCGGACCGTGGTCGAGATCGTGCCCCAGACGAACGCGTACGCGCCGAACACGAACATGATGATGAGCGCGACCCAGCCGGCGGTGGTGAGCGCGAAAGCCAGGTGCATGAGGACCTCGAGCGACAGGACGACGCGCATGAGGGTCACGAACGACACGTGGCGCTCGAGCCACCCGAAGGACAGGGTCGCGAGGATGCCTCCGGCGGCGGATGCCGTGGTCAGCGCGCCGTAGCCGACGGCGCCCATGTGCAGGTGCTCCGTGGCGTACAGGACGAGCACGCCCCAGGGGGCAGCCCACGTGACGTTGAACACCAGGATGATGATGACGAGCATCCGCACCGGTGGATTGCGCCAGAGCCACACGATCCCCTCCCGGATGTCCGTGTGCACGGGCGCCTTCTGGGTCCCTGAGCCTGTCGAAGGGCGGGGTGGCACCGGTGTCCGCGCCATCCGCGAGATCAGCACCACCGCGAGCAGCACGCACAGCACCTCGATGAGGAACGGCCAGGCGCTGCCCGCCGCGAACAGGAACGCGCCGAGCGGCGGTCCGGCGAACTGGTTCGCGACCAGATAGCCGGCCTGCAGACGCGCATTGCCGATGCCGAGGTCCTCGGGCTTCACGAGCATCGGCAGCAGGGTGCTGCCCGCCGTGTCGACGAACACTTCGGCGGTGCCGTAGAGGAAGGCTGTGGCGAGCACGATCCAGATGTTCGCGGTGCCGGTGAGGAGGAAGACGCAGAGGGCCGCGAGGACGACGGCGCGGGCCGCGTTGGCCGCCATGACCAGTCGACGCCTGTCGAAGCGGTCGGCGATCGCTCCGGCGTGGAGCCCGAAGATCAGCCACGGCAGGAACTGCAGGATGGCGCCGGCGGCGACGAGGATCGGCGAGGAGGTCATCGAGGCGATGAGCAGGGGAGCGGCGGCGAGGGCGACCCCGTCGCCGACGTTGCTCGTCCACGATGACGCGAGCAGCCAGCGGAAATCCCTGCCCATGCGCCGCGGCGCGACGAGCTCGGCGACGGAGGGCATTCCTGAAGAGTAGTGGGGGTGGGGGACAATGGAGCAATGACTGTCACGCTGCTCGGCGCCACCGAGATCCGTCGCCTCGCTGCCGAGCTCGACGTCACCCCCACCAAGAAGCTCGGCCAGAATTTCGTCGTCGACGCGAACACGGTCCGGAAGATCGTGCAGGCCGCCCGCGTGCAGCCGGGGGAGCGCGTGGTGGAGGTCGGGCCGGGCCTCGGATCGCTCACGCTGGCGATCCTCGAGACCGGCGCCTCGGTCACCGCGGTGGAGATCGACCACCGCCTCGCCGCGCGCCTGCCGCAGACCGCCGTCGAGCACGGCGTCGAGGGCGACAGGCTCACGGTCGTCGACGCCGACGCGCTGCGGGTCACCGAGCTGCCCGGCGAGCCGAGCGTGCTCGTGGCGAATCTGCCGTACAACGTCTCCGTGCCCGTGCTCCTGCACTTCCTCGAGCACTTCGACTACCTGAAGCGCGGCGTCGTGATGGTCCAGGCCGAGGTCGCCGAGCGCCTGGCGGCGAAGCCGGGATCCAAGATCTACGGATCGCCGAGCGTGAAGGCCGCCTGGTACGGAGAGTGGAAGCTCGCCGGCAACGTCTCGCGTCAGGTGTTCTGGCCCGTCCCGAACGTCGACAGCCTGCTCGTGGGGTTCGACCGCTCGGAGGGCGAGCGCGGGTCGGAGGAGGAGCGCCGTCGCACGTTCCAGATCGTCGATGCCGCGTTCAACCAGCGCCGCAAGATGCTGCGTCAGGCGCTGTCCGGCATCTTCGGCAGCTCTGCCGCGGCATCCGAGGTCCTGATCTCCGCCGGTGTCGCCCCCACCGCCCGCGGTGAGGATCTTACGGTCGATGACTACCAGAGGATCGCGGCGCAACCTGCACCGACTAATCTGGCACGGTGACCGAGTCCCCGCGCTTCCGCCCGAACGTCCCCGAACTCCACCGTCCGTATGTCGCGGACGAGAACCGCTACCAGCGCTTCGAGTACCGTCAGGTCGGCTCGTCCGGGCTGTACCTGCCGCCCATCTCGCTGGGTCTGTGGTGGAACTTCGGCGACAACATCCCGGTCGACAACCAGCGTGCGCTGCTTCGTCACGCGTTCGACAACGGCATCACGCACTTCGACCTCGCGAACAACTACGGCCCGCCCTACGGCTCGGCGGAGAAGAACTTCGGCCGCATCTTCGCCGAGGACTTCCGCCCCTACCGAGATGAGCTCATCATCTCGTCGAAGGCCGGGTGGGACATGTGGCCCGGCCCGTACGGTGACTTCGCGAGCCGCAAGTACATCCTCGCGAGCGCCGAGCAGTCACTCACCCGCATGGGCCTCGACTACGTCGACATCTTCTACTCGCACCGCGCCGACCCCGTGACGCCGATCGCCGAGACGGTGGGCGCGCTGGACACACTGGTCCGCCAGGGCAAGGCCCTCTACGTCGGCATCTCGTCGTACAGCGCGGAGCGCACCGCCGAGGCGGTCGCGGTCGCGACCGAGCTGGGCACGCCGCTCGTCATCCACCAGCCCGCGTACTCGATCCTCAACCGCTGGGTCGAGGACGGCCTCACCGAGACGCTCGAACAGTCGGGCCTCGGCGCGATCGCCTTCACGCCGCTCGCGCAGGGCCTGCTCACCGACAAGTACCTCGGTGACGGCACGGCCGAACGCGCGCAGAAGCGCGGTTCGCTTCCGGACGGTGCCCTCAGCGAGGATGCGCTCCGCCGCCTGCGCGGGCTGAACGACGTCGCGCGCGAGCGTGGCCAGTCGCTCGCTCAGCTGGCCCTGCAGTGGACGCTCCGCAACCCCGTGGTCGTCTCCGCTCTGATCGGGGCCTCGCGCACCGAGCAGCTCGACGAGAACATCGCCGCCGTCGACGGCCCGGCGCTGACGGACGACGAGCTGGCCCGCATCGACGAGCTCTCGGGCGGCATCGACGTCGACCTCTGGGCCGTCTCGACGCAGCTCTGACGGGTAGGACATGACCTCCGCAGCCTCGACCGTCTCGGTGCACGTCCGTGCCCCGGGCAAGATCAACGTGTACCTCGGCGTCGGTGGTCGTCATGACGACGGCTACCACGCCCTGGCGACGGTGTTCCAGGCGGTGTCGCTGTACGAGGACGTGATCGCCCGGCACGCGGACGATTTCTCCATCACGGTGTCGGGCGTCGACGACCCCGGCACCGTGCCCCTGGACGATCGCAACCTCGCGATGCGTGCGGCGAAGCTGCTCGCGACCGCCGCGGAGTACGACGGGGGAGTGGCGCTCGAGATCCGCAAGTCCGTGCCGGTGGCGGGCGGCATGGGGGGAGGGTCGGCGGATGCCGCGGCGGCCCTCGTCGCATGCGACGCCCTCTGGGGCACCGGCTTCTCGACCACGCGCCTGCACGAGCTGGCGGCGCGACTGGGCGCCGATGTGCCCTTCGCCCTGCACGGCGGCACCGCCGTCGGCACGGGGCGGGGCGACCAGCTGAATCCCGCGCTCGCCCGCGGACGCTTCGACTGGGTGCTCGTCCCCAGCGACCAGGGTCTGTCGACGCCGGTCGTGTACGCGCGCCTCGACGCCCTCCGTGAGGAGAGTGGGGCGCTCGCCGACGACCCTCCGCTGTCTCTCGACGTGCCGATCCCCGTGCTGCAGGCGCTCCGCTCCGGTGACCCCGAGCTCCTCTCGGAGAGCATCTACAACGACCTCCAGGAGGCTGCGCTCCACGAGCGGCCGGAGCTGGAGACGACGATCCTCCGCGGCATCCACGCGGGTGCCCTCCAGGGCATCGTGTCGGGCTCCGGTCCGACGATCGCGCTGCTCTGTGCCGACCCCGAGAGCGCCCAGGCCGTCCAGGCTGAGCTGCGCGACCGTGGACTCGACGCTCTGCACGTGCACGGTCCCGTGCCCGGCGCTCGCGTCATCTCCTGACGTCCGACGTGCGCTCCGTGCGCTCGGCGTACATAATGATGTGAGCGATGTGACCGTGCACATGCAAGGAGGCCTGACATGTCCAGCGCCTCCGAACGATCCCGAATGCCGAGCATCCGCGATGTCGCGCGTCTCGCCGGCGTCTCGCATCAGACGGTCTCCCGTGTCCTGAACGATCACCCGAGCATCCGGCCGGAGACCAAGGCCAAGGTGCTCGACGCGATCTCGGTGCTGGACTACCGGCCGAACCTCGCCGCGCGCGCCCTGGTGACGAGCAAGTCGAACATGCTCGGCATCCTGTCGGCCACCGTGGGGGAGTTCGGTCCGACCTCGTCGATCGTCGGCATCGAGGATGCCGCGCGCGAGGAGGGGTACTCGGTGTCCACCCTGAACCTGTCGGCGACATCGCCCGAGGCGATCGGCAGCGCCCTGCGCCAGCTGGCGAGGGAGCAGGTCGACGGGATCGTCGTGCTGGCGCCCCAGGTGCGCGTGTTCCACGTGCTGCGGGGGACCGCGGTGGACATCCCGTTCGTCTCCCTGCAGACTGCGTCGGGGTCGGACGGGGTCAGCCTCTCGGCCGATCAGGTGGCCGGCGCGAAGACCGCCACCGAGCATCTGATCAACCTCGGGCACAGCGACATCCTGCACCTCGCGGGACCGCAGGACTGGATCGAGGCAGAGTCGCGCATGCGCGGGTACCTCGATGCTCTGCGCGAGGCGGATCTGCCGACGTTCCCGCCGATCCGCGGCGATTGGACGGCCGACTTCGGGTACTTCGCGGGCCAGGAGCTGTCGCGCCGTCGCGACTTCACAGCGGTGTTCGCGGCGAACGACCTGATGGCGATCGGCATGATGCACGGCTTCCGCGATGCGGGGGTGCGGGTGCCGGACGACGTGAGCGTCGTGGGCTTCGACGACATCCCCGTCGCCGCTCACGTCGCGCCGACCCTGACGACAGTGCACCAGGACTTCCCGGAGCTCGGACGCAGGGCCGTGCGCCTGCTGCTCGCGCAGATCCGAGGCGAGCGCGCGCCCGAGTTCGGGCCCCTGCAGACGACCCTCCGCGACCGGGAATCGTCCGCGCCACGGTAGGGCCACAATTTCTCTCGCGGGCTTGACACCGGCTCAGCGAGCGTAGACTATGTAATCCAATGTGAACGGTCACATCGACAGTGGCCGCACGTAGCGAGGAAGATCCGTGAGCACCACAGCAACGTTGCCGGTCGTATCAGGCCCGATCCTTGAGATGCGCAGCATCACGAAGGAGTTCCCGGGCGTCAAGGCACTCTCCGACGTCTCCATCACCGTGCGCGCGGGCGAGATCCACGCGATCTGCGGCGAGAACGGCGCCGGGAAGTCGACCCTGATGAAGGTCCTGTCCGGCGTCTACCCGTACGGCAGCTACGAGGGCGACATCCTCCTGTACGGCGAGGAGCAGCGCTTCCGCGACATCGTCGCGAGCGAGCAGGCCGGCATCGCGATCATCCACCAGGAGCTCGCGCTCATCCCGGAGCTCTCCGTCACCGAGAACATCTTCCTCGGCAACGAGATCCGCCGCTTCGGCCGCATCGACTGGCAGGCGCAGAAGCAGCGGGCGACCGAGCTCCTCGCCCGCGTCGGTCTGCGGGAGGACCCCGACGTCGCGATCAAGACTCTCGGTGTCGGCAAGCAGCAGCTGATCG
>JAZBLS010000033.1:0-21744 GCA_037033365.1 Actinomycetota bacterium
CGCCCAGACGACGCTCTCCCGCGCGGCCGACGCGTGGGCCGACAAGGCCGGCGGCACCTCGGGTGCGCTGTGGGGCGTCATCCTCAACGCCGTCGCCTCCCGCCTCGGCGACGAGGGACGACCGGATGCCGCGGCCGTGGCCTCGGGCGTCGCAGACGGTGTGCGCGGAGTGCAGACCTACGGCAAGGCCGAGATCGGCGACAAGACCATGGTCGACGCCCTCGTGCCCTTCACCTCGACGCTCTCGGATGGGGTCGACGGCGGTTCCCGCCTCGCCGACGCGTGGGCGACCGCGGCGGATGCCGCGACCCGTGCCGCCGCTGCCACTGCCGACCTCCTGCCGAAGATGGGCCGCGCGCGCACGCACGGCGAGCACGCCATCGGCACCCCCGACCCCGGCGCGATCTCGTTCGCGCTGATCGCGACCGCCCTCGGCGACCTCGTCGCCGAAACCTCGAACGACAAGGACAACTCATGACCGACCAGCTCCGCCTCGTGATCGGCTGCGACGACGCCGGATACGACTACAAGGAGATCCTGAAGAAGGACCTAGAGAACAGCGACGGCGTCGCGTCCGTCGTGGACGTGGGAGTGGACGCCGACGGGCACACCGCCTACCCGCGCGTCGCGATCGCCGCCGCCGAGCTCGTCGCCAAGGGCGAGGCCGACCGCGCCCTCCTGATCTGCGGCACCGGTCTCGGCGTCGCGATCGCCGCGAACAAGGTCGCCGGCATCCGCGCCGTCACGGCCCACGACTCCTTCTCCGTCGAGCGCGCCGTGCTGTCGAACAACGCGCAGGTCCTCACCATGGGCCAGCGCGTCGTCGGCATCGAGCTCGCCCGCCGCCTCGTGCGCGAGTGGCTCACCTACCGGTTCGACGAGACCAGCGCGTCGGCCGAGAAGGTCGCCGTCATCGACGAGTACGAGACCACAGGCTCCTGCTGATGTCGCAGGTCACGGTCGGAGTGAGCCTGAAGACGTACTTCGGGCACGAGCGGGCGCGAGCCTGGTTCGACGAGGTCGCCACGCGCGTGCGCGCGCACGACGCCGTCGTGAGCGGCGCGGTCGAGCTGTTCATCACCCCGACCTACCTGCAGGTGCTCCCCGCCCTCGCCGCGTTCGAGGGCACCCCGGTGCGCATCGGCGGCCAGGACGTGTCGTCAGAGGAGCCGGGCGCCTTCACGGGCGAGGTCACCGCGGTCGAGCTCGCAGAGGTCGGCGCGACGATCGCCGAGATCGGCCACGCCGAACGACGCCGTCTGTTCGGGGAGACCGAGCAGGAGACCGCGGCCAAGACGAGGTCCGCGCTGCGCGCCGGTCTCACTCCGCTCCTCTGCATCGGCGAGACCGAGCGACAGGAACCGGCGGATGCCGCGATCGTCGCGGTCGCGCAGCTGCGCTCCGCTCTCGAGGGAGCGGATGCCGGAGCTGTGATCGTCGCCTACGAGCCCGTCTGGGCGATCGGTGCGCCAGAGCCCGCGGGGCACGAGCACATCCGAGTCGTCACGGCCGCGCTCCGGGCCGCCGTCGACGAGGATCCCGTGCGCGCGGGGTCGGTCGTCATCTACGGGGGAGCAGCAGGCCCCGGTCTGCTCACAGCCCTGGGCGATGCGGTCGACGGCGTCTTCCTCGGCCGCTTCGCGCACGACCCCGACGCCCTGGTGACCGTGCTGGACGAGGCCGCGGAGCTCGCTGCCCTTCGACAGGGACCCACATCGTGATCGGCCTCGGAACCTACGCGTACTTCTGGCAGCACTCCGACCGCGCGCCCGAGCCGCTCAGTCTGGTCGGGGCGTTCGAGGACACCCGCGAGCAGGGCGTCGAGCTGTTCCAGATCTGCGACTACGCACCTCTCGTGCACATGACCGACGCCGAGCTCCGTGATGCGGCCTCCGCCGCGCGCGACCTGGGCGTCACGATCGAGCTCGGCACGAAGGGCATCGCGCCCGAGCACCTGTCGCGGTTCCTCCGCATCGCGGAGTTCTTCGACGCCCGCCTCCTTCGCAGCATGGTCTACGCCCCTGACTCCCGACCGACGCTCGCGGAGGCCGAGACGTGGCTGCGGAGCAGCATCCGCTCCTTCGAGTCCGCGGGCGTCACGCTCGCCCTCGAGACGTACGAGCAGCTCGCGACCACGGATCTCACCGGGCTCGTGGAGCGGGTCGGCAGCGACCGCCTCGGCATCTGCCTGGATCCGGCGAACGTCGTCGCGCGCCTCGAGCAGCCGTGGACGTGTGTCGAGCAGGCCGCCCGCCATGTGAAGAACGTGCACGTGAAGGACTTCGCTTTCGCCCGCCAGGACGGCTGGGTCGGATTCACATACTCGGGAACGGCCATGGGCACGGGCATGCACGACTACGGGCAGCTGCTCTCGGTCGTGCGTCCGCGCGAGCGCGGCATCAACGAGATCGTCGAGCACTGGCTCCCATGGCAGGGCGACGCACAGACCACCATCCGAACAGAGCGGGAATGGACCCGCACCACACTCGAGTACCTGAGGAGCACATCATGAGCGACACTTCCTACAAGATCGCCGTCATCGGCGCGGGCGGCAAGATGGGCATGCGCGTGTCCAACAACCTCGTGAAGACCGATCACACCGTGTGGTACGTCGAGAACTCGCCCGCCGGCCAGCAGCGCACGATCGACGCCGGCCGTGAGCTGACCGAGGCCTCGGTCGCCGTCGCCGACGCCGACATCATCGTCCTGGCCGTCCCCGACCTGGCCCTCGGCCCGGTCACCGCCGACCTCGTGCCGCAGGTCAAGAGCGGCGCGATCGTGCTGACGCTCGACCCCGCCGCCGCGTACGCCGGCCTCCTCACCACTCGCGAGGATGTCATCCAGGCTGTCGCGCACCCCTGCCACCCGTCGATCTTCCTGCAGCGCGAGACCCCCGAGCAGTGGGCCGACACGTTCGGCGGCATCGCCGCCCCGCAGGACGCGATCGCCGCGATCGAGAGCGATGACGAGGCGAAGAAGGCCATCGTCGAGGCGACCGTCCGCGCGATCTACGCGCCCGTGATCGACGTGCACTGGGTCACGATCAAGCAGCTCGCGCAGCTCGAGCCGACCCTCGTCGAGACCGTCGCCTGCATGATCGGCGCGCTCCTCAACGAGGCGCTCGACGAGACCGTGAAGACCATGGGCGTTCCCGAGGCGGCTGCCCGCAGCATCCTCTACGGTCACACGCAGGTGGCGCTCGCGAACGGCCTGCGCGGCGACAACCCGTTCTCCGACGCGTGCCTGATCGCGATGGACTACGGCCGTGAGAGCATCATCAAGGACGACTGGAAGAAGATCTTCCAGGACGACGAGCTCGACAAGAACCTCGCCCGCATGCTGCACCTCGACCACATCGAACGCTGACATGACAAGACTCGAAGGCAAGACCGCCCTGGTGACCGGGGCAGCGCTGGGCATCGGTCTGGCCGTCGCACAGCGCTTCGCCCGTGAGGGTGCCAGGGTCGTGCTCGCGGATCGCAACGGCGACGGTGCAGCGCAGGCGGCCGCCGCGATCGGCGAGAACGCCAGGGCCGTCACGATGGACATCTCGGACGAGTCCGCGGTCGCCGCGGGCTTCGCCGAGCTCGAGGAGGCCGGCTGGGCCCCCGACGTGGTCGTGGCGAACGCCGGAGTGCAGCTGTTCGGACAGGATGCGCAGGCGGCCGAGCTCGACCTCGACGTCTGGAAGCGGACGATCGACATCAACCTCACCGGGACGTTCCTCACGGTGAAGCACGCGGTGCGCTCGATGCTGCCGCGCGGCGGCGGGTCGATCATCCTGACCGGCAGCCCGACGGCTGTGAACGGCGAGGGCAAGGACTTCACGGCGTACAGCGCCTCGAAGGCCGGCATCCACGGCCTCGGCCGCACGGTCGCCGCGGCCTACGCCTCGCAGAGCATCCGCGTGAACACGGTGCAGCCGGCGTACACCGAGACGCCCCTGGTCGCCGCGATCAGCGAGGACCCGGAGTCGCGGGCGGCCATCATCAGCCGCATCCCGATCGGCCGCGCGGGCACGCCCGACGACGTCGCCGGGATCATGGTGTACCTCGCCAGCGACGACGGCGCCTTCGCCACCGGCGGACTCTTCCAGGTCGACGGAGGAATGACCTCGCTGTGACCCCGACGTGGTGGCGGACCGATGCGGTCGAGTGGCAGTCGCACGGCTGGCAGCTCGAGCTGCGCGGCGACGAGATCGCCGAGATCCGTCACCACGGCACAGCGGTGCTCCGTGCCGTACGAGCCGCGGTGCGCGACCGCGGCTGGCTGACCGTGCCGGTCGCCGTGCGGAGCGCAGAGCGCGGTGCCGAGACCCTGACGCTGACCCTGCAGCACGAGGGTCTCGGCGCCCGCGTCTCGTCGACCCTCGAGGTGCGGGCGAGCGAGCACGAGCTCGTGATCACGTGGGATGCCGTGAACGAGCTCGACGTCGACACCTGCCGCATCGGCCTCGTCGCGCTGCACCCCGCCACCGAGGCGGGTCGCACGGCCGTCGTCGTGCACGCGGACGGCAGCGAGGAGCGCACCTCGTTCCCCCGCGAGATCAGTCCGCACCAGCCGATCCTCGACATCCGCGAGCTCCGGGTCGACGACGGTCCCTCCTTCGTCTTCGCGGGCGACGTGTTCGAGATGGAGGACCAGCGCAACTGGTCCGACGCATCCTTCAAGACCTACAGCCGCCCGCTCGCGCTGCCCTACCCGTACGCGCTCCCGGCCGGCGAGCGCGTACGCCAGTCGATCACGATCGCCGCGCCTCCCGTCCTTACGCCGGAGTCCTCGATCACACCGGCCGACCCCGTGATGGATCTCACGGCGATCGGGCCCTTCCCCGACATCGGGGTGGAGGCGTCGACCGCTCCCGACCCCGTCGTCGCCTCCGACCTCGGGGGGTTCCGTGCGGTCGAACTCGATCTCCGCACGCCCACGTGGCGCTCGGCACTCGCACGCGCACGTCTCGACGGCGTCCCGCTCGACGTCCGCGTCGTGTCCGAGGGAGATCGGGAAAGCGCGGATGCCGTCGCGGCAGCCCTCGGGGGAGCCGCGGTCCTGCGTCTTGCGCCCTTCGACAGCATCCTGCACATCACGACACCGGCTCTGGCCGAGACGTTCCGCGACGCCCTCGAGACGGCGGGACTGGACGTCCCCGTGGTCGGCGGCGCGCGCTCTCACTTCACCGAGCTCAACCGCGAGCACTCTCAGATCGCCCGCGACGTCGCGGGCATCGTCGTGACCACGACGCCGTTGTTCCACACCCTCGACACCGAGCAGCTCGTGGAGGCGCTCGCGATGCAGCGGATCATCGCCGAACAGACCGTCCGCATCGCCGACGGCCTCGGCGTGCACATCGGGCCCGTGTCTCTGCGCCCGCGCTTCAACAACGTCGCGACGGCGCCGGAGCCGGCGCCCACGCGCGAGGATCTGGCCGAGGGGTACGGATCCGCCTTCACCGGAGCATCCGACGACCGGCAGTCGGCTCCCGAGCTCGGGGCGTGGCTCGTCGCGAGCGCCGCGGCCCTCGCGGTGCCCGGCGTCGACGCGCTGTCGTGGTTCGAGACATGGGGGCCGCGCGGCCTGACCGGAGCATCGGGGCGCACTCCGGCGGCAGCCGCGATCGACGCGCTGTGCGAGCTCCGGGGGAGCACGCTGCTCTCCGCACCCAGCCCCGACGGGCTCGTCTGGGCGATCGGCGGTCGGTGCGACGGCGCCGACGTGGTGCTGGTGGCCAACCTCGACCGGGCCGAGCGCTCCGTCGGCATCCGCCTGCCCGAGAGTGCGGTGCACACGGTCGTCGTCGAGGGTGGTGGGTGGACGCGCATCGCGCGCTGAGGGCATTGGTTGCGCTTTAGCAACTAATAGGCGTATAGTTGATTCTTATCAACTTTCTACGCAGGAGCCCATCCACAGTGACAACCACCTCACCCACCCCCGCCGAAGGAACGCGCTCGGCACGCGAGGTCTTCACCGCGATCTCCGGACTCGTCGTCGGCATGTTCGTCGCCGTGCTCTCCGGAACCGTCGTCTCGACCTCGATGCCGGTCATCATCGCCGACCTCGGCGGCACGCAGTCCCAGTACACCTGGGTCATCACCGCGAGCCTCCTCGCGACCGCCGTCTCGACCCCGATCTGGGGCAAGCTCGCCGACCTCGTCGACCGCAAGATCCTCGTCCAGATCTCGCTGATCCTCTTCACGGCCGGCACCGTGATCGCCGGCTTCTCGACCGACACCAACATGCTCATCGCCGTGCGCGTGATCCAGGGCATCGGCGTCGGCGGGCTCATGTCTCTCGTCATGATCGCCGTTGCGCTCATCATCTCGCCGCGCGAGCGCGGCAAGTACATGGGCGTCGTCGGCGGCATCATGGCCCTCGGCACGATCGGCGGCCCGCTGCTCGGCGGACTCCTCACCGACGTGTGGGGCTGGCGCTCGAACTTCTTCGTCGGCGTGCCGTTCGCGCTCCTCGCGCTCGTGCTGCTGCAGTTCACGCTGCACCTGCCCAAGCCGCAGCGTGACAAGAAGGTGTCGATCGACTACTTCGGCATCGTCCTCCTGGCCGTCGGCGTCTCGACCCTCCTGATCTGGGTCTCCATGGGCGGCAGCCAGTTCGACTGGGACTCCTCGACGAGCATCATGCTCGCGGTCACCGCCGGTGTCGCGATCGCCGCATTCATCACGGTCGAGTTCTTCGTCAAGGAGCCGATCGTCCCGATGTCGCTGTTCCGCAACCGCACCTTCACGCTGTCGGTCATCGCCTCGATCGCGATCGGCGTCTCGATGTTCGCGACGTCCGTGTTCCTCGCGCAGTACTTCCAGCTCGCTCGCGGCGCCACGCCCACGGAGTCCGGCCTCATGACCATCCCCATGATCATCGGCCAGATGGGCGCGTCGATCATCATCGGTCAGCTCGTGAGCCGCTTCGGCAAGTGGAAGGGCTGGATGCTGACGGGCTCCGTCCTCGCGACGATCGGCGTCAGCCTCATGGCGACGCTCCGCTACGACACCCCGTTCCCGCTGGTCGCCGTCTACATGTTCGTCCTCGGCGCCGGCCTCGGCATGGTCATGCAGAACCTCACGCTCATCGTGCAGAACGACACCGCCCCGCAGCAGCTGGGCGCGGCCTCTTCGAACGTGAACTTCTTCCGCACGATCGCCGGCACCATCGGCGTGACGATCATGGGCTCGCTGCTGTCGACCAGCGTCGCGAGCTACATCAGCGACGCGCTGGACGGCTTCGTGCCGACCACGCCGGAGGAGATCGACGCTCTGCAGCACCTCGGCTCGGGTGACGTGCCCAAGGTCGCGCAGCTCCCCGACACCATCCGCGCGATGGTCGAGGGCGCCTACGGTCACGGCATCGCCGACGCGTTCATCATCGCGATCCCTCTCGCCGTGATCTCGATCATCGCGATCGCGTTCATCAAGAACAAGCCGCTGTCGACCAAGAACGCCGCCGAGCAGCTCCGCGAGCAGGCGGAGGAGTCGGTCATCGAGGTCTCCGAGGCCGAGGTCGGCGCACCCCTCTCGACCGGCGCGATCCGACTGCGCTGACATGATCGCCGAACACGCGACGCCGCCGACCGAGGCGGAGGCAGAGACTGCCCTCGCCGACCTCCAGACGCATCTGAACCTCATCTTCGCGAGGACTCGGACGCTCTGGAGGGAGTCGGCGGCGCGCGTCGCCCCCGAGCTCCAGGTGGGGGGCTACAAGCTGCTCACCTACATCGACCGGGCGGGCTCGGCCAACGCGCACGAGCTCGCCGACCGGTTCGAGATGGACAAGTCCGTCATCAGCCGCCAGGTGCGGATGCTGGAGGAGCTCGGCCTGATCGAGTCGCGACCCGACGAGCGGGACGGCCGTCTGCGCGTGCTGACGGCCACGCCGCGGGCCTGCGCCGCCCTCGCCGAGCTGCGACGCGATCACGGCATCCGCCTCCGCACCGTCGTGGCCGAGCTGACGCCGGAGGAGATCCAGGCGGCGTCCAAGGTCTTCCGGCTCCTCGCCGAGGTCTGAGGGCATGACCGCCGACGCAATAGGCTGGCGGTCATGAGCTCCTCCGACGACAGCGACCTCGATCAGGCCGTGCACCGCGTCGAGCATGAACTGGGCAGACTCTTCGCCCGCATCCGCGTGAGCTGGCGCGAGGCCGCCCTCACCGTGCACCCCGACCTGCAGCCGCTCGGCTATCAGGTGCTCACGTCGATCGCGACGGGCAAGGCGACCTCGGCCCGCGCGATCATCGAGCGCCTGCAGACCGACAAGTCGGCGGTCAGCCGCCAGGTCAGCCAGCTCGAGCAGCTGGGGCTGATCGAGAGCCTCCCCGACCCCGACGATCGCCGCGCCAGGGTGCTGGTCGCCACCGACCTCGCCCAGGAGCGCGTCGCTGCGGCCCGAGCGCGGTACGAGGAACGTCTGGGGAACCGCCTCCGCGGCTGGTCGGCCGACGACCTCGACCACTTCTCGCGACTGCTGTCCGACCTCAGCGGGGAATAGTCGACCGCCGCGGCGCCTTGGCTCCCTGTGTGACTCTCTTCGAACCGGCCGTCTTCGGCGCCCTGAACCTGTCCACCCGCGTCGTGATGGCGCCGCTCACCCGCACGCGCGCGGATGACGACGGCGTGCCCACCGAGCCGATGGTCGAGTACTACCGCCAGCGGGCCGGTCTCGGGCTCATCATCACCGAGGGCACCTGGCCCGCGGCCGAGGGCAAGTCGTATTCCGGTCAGCCGGGGATCGTCACGCCCGCGCAGATCGAGGGCTGGCGTCGCATCGCCGACGGGGTGCACGAGGCCGGCGGCACGATCGTGATGCAGCTCATGCACGGTGGCCGTGTCTCGCACCCCGAGATCTCGGGTCAGCCCCGCGTCGTCGCGCCCAGCGCGCTGGCCGCACCCGGTGAGGCGCACACGCCTGTGGGCAAGCTGGCCATGCCGGTCGCCCATGCCCTCACGCTCGACGAGATCGAAGAGGTCACGGAGCAGTTCGTGCAGGCCGCACGCAACGCGATCGCCGCGGGTCTCGACGGCGTCGAGGTGCACGGCGCGAACGGCTATCTCGTGCACGAGTTCCTGTCACCGGTGTCGAACATCCGCGACGATCAGTACGGCGGTTCGCCCGCGAACCGGGCTCGCTTCGCGATCGAGGTCACGCGTGCGGTCGCCGAGGCGGTCGGCGCCGATCGCACCGGCATCCGCCTGTCTCCCCAGCACAACATCCAGGGCGTGCTGGAGGAGGACGACGACGACGCCCTCGCCACCTACCTCGCCGTCGCGGAGGGGCTGGCGCCGCTCGGCCTCGCCTTCGTCGACGTGCTGAGCGCGGTTCCCACGAGCGAGTTCGTGCAGCGCGTGCGCCGCACGCTGGGCGCGCCCCTCATCATCAACTCCGGCTTCGGCTCGCCGACCACGAAGAGCGAGGCGCTCGAGCTCGTGTCGGAGGGATGGGCGGATGCCGTCGCCGCCGGACGCCCGGCGATCGCGAACCCCGACCTCGTGGAGCGGTGGATCCAGGATGCCGAGCTCAACGAGCCGCGCCCCGCGCTCTTCTACGGCCGCACCGCCGAGGGCTACACGGACTACCCCTCGTTGGAGGCCATGCCCTCGGCGAGGTAGGCGAGCCGGTGCAGCGTCTCTGAGTTGCGCCAGCGCAGCAGGGGAGTGGTGAGGACGCTCGGGATGAGGGTCGCCGGGCCCTCGACCGGCTCCTCGTCGATGCGGACCATCGATCCGCCGTCGTAGGAGCGGACGCGCAGGGTCACCCTCGCCTCGCCGATGGGCCAGCCCTTCGCGGTCATGACCATCCGATGCGGAGGAGCCCACTCCTCGACGCGCGTCGAGTCGTCGAGCAGGGCTGGCCAGACGCCCACCGAATGGTGGAGCTCTGAGCCGGTCTGCGGCCATGACTCGTCGACGTCGCGCATGCGCGACGCTCCGACGACCCAGGCCGGGTACAGCCACCCGTCGGCCAGGACGCGGAACACATCATCCGGGGTGCAGTTCATCGTGCGGACGTTCTTCGCCATGACTGCATGATCACCAGATCCGGCGCCGCGCTCACAGGGGCTTGACGAACCCGCGGCGCTAGCACACGCGCTCGGATCCCGCCTCCCCCTGGAAGGCGCAGACGCGGTCTGCGAGCCTCGGAGGATGCTCTTCATCGACGACGCCCCGACGCTCCTCACCCACGGATACGGGTTCGGCGCCCGGCTCTGGAAGCGGGTCGCACCCGGGGCGCGCTCGGCGCCGATGCGCCTGCTCGGCCGCGAGGCGATCTTCGTCCGCGGGGTCGAGGGCGTCGAGGTGTTCTACGACGAGAGCCGCATCGCCCGTCACGGGGCCATGCCGGCGATCGTGCAGGAGACGCTGTTCGGCCACGGCTCCGTGCACAGCCTCGACGGCGAGCAGCACAGGCACCGCAAGGCGACCTTCCTCGACGTCGCCTACGAGGACGAGCAGGTCGAGCGGCTCACTCCGTGGCTCGAGCGCGAGTGGCAGAGCGAGCGGGAGGACTGGCTCGCCGGTGGCACGCGCAGCGCCTACGACGCGGCGGTCGGGGCACTCGGCCGCGCGATCATGGGGTGGGCGGGCGTGCCGGGCACACCGGCGGCGAAGACCCGCTGGGCGGCGCGGCTCGCGCAGATCGTCGACGGTTTCGGCTCGCCCTACTCGCCTGAGTACGTGGTCGCGCAGCTGAACCGCTGGTGGTCGGATCGGCACACCGAGCGGCTGATCGAGGCCGTGCGCGGTGGCGCGCTAGCCGCGGAGCCCGGTACCGCGCTCGAGCAGTGGGCGCATCACCGCGACGGTGAAGGGGCGCTGCTGCCGGCAAAGGTCGCGGGGGTCGAGCTGCAGAACAGCATCCGCCCGATGATCGCCGTCGCGCGCTTCGTCGCTTTCGCCGCCAAGGCGCTGCACGACCACCCCGACTGGCGGGAGCGGATCGCTGCGGAGTCGGCCGAGCGAGGCCGTATCGTCGGCGGACCGCTGTCGATCATGTTCGCGCAGGAGGTGCGGCGCACGGCTCCGTTCGTGCCGATGCTGCCCGGATGGGCGACGGCCGACATCGAGCTGGACGGACAGCGCGTCGCCGCCGGGGGCCGGGTGGTCCTCGACCTCCTCGGCACGAACACCGACGAGCGGTTCTGGGCGCGGCCCGAGCGCTTCGACCCCGAGCGGTTCCGCGACGTCGAGGACTACGAGGCGCTCGCCGCGTTCGTCCCGCACGGCGGCGCCGATGTCGCGACCGGGCACCGGTGCCCGGGGGAGAAGCTCGCGATCGCGGGGCTCGCCGCGGCGATCACGGTGCTGAGCGATCCGGGTCTCCGCATCCTCGACGAGGGTCTCGACGTGAACCTCCGACGCCTCCCCACGAAGCCGCGCTCCGGGGGACGGGTGCGGTCGGCGACGGCATCCGGCGGTCGGTGCCCGTTCCACTGACCGACGCACTCTCGCTCGATTGTCAAGGGGCGCACACTTCCGGAGAACCCCGGGGGATGCTGAACGCACCCACCGACCGACGACGAGAGGAGACAGCATGTCTAACGCACAGAACGCCTCGGGGGACGAGCAGTCCACCGACGAGACCCCGATGATCCCGGAGGAGCTGACGCCGGGTCAGAAGTCCGAGGATCCGGTGCCCGACGACCCCGAGGCTTCGGGTGACGAGGGCGGCGAGGACGACGATCGGATCGATCTGAACGACCTCGCGTAACAGACGTCGGTCGCAGCTCCCTGCGATCGGCGCCGGCGCCCGCTGCACGGACTCCCCCTTTCTGGTGCGGCGGGCGTCGGTCGTGTCCGGGGCCTCAGTCCCGGCCGACGGTGTCCACGCCGTCGGGAAGTTCGGTGACCGGAGCGATCACGACCTCCTGCACCTTCCAGTCGATTCCGGCGATGCGTCCGGCGAGGTCGTCCGTGTCGTCGAGCGAGACCTTGCCGCGGCGGGGCACGACGAACACCTCGATGTGGAAGACCTGGCCCTGATCACGCATGCGCAGGCCCGCCTTCGCGACCCAGGGGCGGGAGCGAGCGATGGACAGGATGTCGCCGGCGAGCGGATGCGGGTGCTTGCTGTCGTACGTCCGGGCGCGCTGATCCATCAGGTCGATCACGGCGGTCTGCGTGTTGCGCGCGCCGTCCCAGATGATGCCGAGAGAGATGAACAGCGCCGCTGCACCGTCGAGCCACCAGATGCCCGCACCGACACCGAGCACGCCCACGATCGAGGCCACCGTCGTCTGCCAGTCGGCCTTCGCCATGTCGGCATCCGCGTACAGGAGTTTGTTGTGCAGCACGGGGGCGATGCGCGACTTCGCCGGCCCGTAAAAGAACACGGGGCCGATGATCACCACGGCCATCACCGCGACCATGAGCCAGCCCAGCCAGATCGTCTGTCCGAAGACCTGCACGGTCCCGATGGTCGGATGCTCCGCCGCGATGAGGCCGGTGATCGACTCGATCGCCAGGTTCACGCCGACCGCGAGCAGTGCGACGCCGGCGACGAGGTGGCCGATCCCCATGGCGCGGTGGAGTCCGTACGGATGCTTCAGCGTCGGGCGCTTGCGGACGAACAGCAGCGCGATGAGGAAGGCGAACTGCGGGATGAGCGACAGCATGTCCTCGATCCACGCCGTCCGCATCGCCTGCGAGTTGCCCACGACGAGCGCGATCACGGCGATCGTCACCGAGGTGTAGGCGATCGTGAACCACTCCCAGCGGATCGCACTGCGCAGAGCCTTCCGCTGCTCATCGGGCAGTTCGGTGCGTCCGATGCTCTTCAGCTCGCTCATGAGCCGACCTCCTCGTCGAGGAAGCGCTCGAGCTCGCTCAGGAACGCGTTCTCGCCCAGCGGCACGAGCATGACGATCTTGCGGCCGTCGGCACCCTCGATGTCGGCATAGCCCCGCGTGAGCCCTGCCTTGTCGAGCCAGGGGGTGTCCTCCGTGATGCCGCCCGCGACGAGATCGAGGTCGCCGGCTTCGAGCATCCCGACGAGAGTCTCCTCCGAGGCATCCGTCCACTCCACCTCCGCGTCGATGCTGTCGGCGAAATCGCGCACGAGATCCGGGATGGGGCCGGTCGGGTCGCCCTCGTCCGGGACGCGGACGAGACCGGGGTCGGGCGAGACCCCGACCCTCAGCTCGCCGCCGCGCACGCTGTCGAGCGTGCCGTCGGGGTCGGTGGGGATCGTCAGTCCGCAGGCCGAGAGCGCAGCTGCCAGAATCAGAGCGACCGCTCCGCCGGCGATTCTGCGTATCGGAATCTTCGACGCATTCACGGCGCCCATCCTCGGCATCCGTGGGATGCCCTGCAATGCTGTTGACGCGTGATCCGTCGACGGCTAGCGGCTACGGTGGGGACCATGTCCCCGGCTCTGCGCACGTTCGGTCGCGTCCTCGCACAGCACTGGCCCGCCCTCATCGCGTGGTACCTCGGCGGGGAGGCCCTGCACCGCGTTCTGATCGAGCTGGCCGGATTCGTCGGCGGACACACGACCCTCGGCGGTCTGCTCCTCCTCCCGCTCGCGGTCGCCGCGCGGCTCGTCTCCTACGTCGCGATGTACCTCACGGTCCGGCCGTCGCTGCCGCACAGCCGGAGGGCGGATGCCGGTGGCCCCCGCGAGTTCGCCTCCGCGACCCTCGCCGCGATCCTCCCGTTCTTCGCCTTCTACACGGCGTGGGGTCTGCTCGACGTCGACCAGATCGAGTTCTTCCGGATCGCGAGCCCCATCGCCCTGGCCGACGCGCAGTTCGACGCGGCGCAGGTGGGGGACCGCGGCGGTCTCATCGCGGTCGGCGTGCTGCCCGTCACGGTCCTCGTGATCGCGCTGATCGCTCGTGCGCTGTTCACC
Source organism: Actinomycetota bacterium (assembly GCA_037033365.1). GTDB lineage: Bacteria > Actinomycetota > Actinomycetes > Actinomycetales > Microbacteriaceae > Microbacterium. Next base: position 13,849 of record JAZBLS010000033.1, read on the forward strand.
CGCTTCGCCGACCGGCTGCCCCGGTGGACGGTGGTGCTCGCCGCGTACACCGAGGTGCTCTGGACATTCATGCTCTTCACGCTCGTCGCGCGCTGGTGGAGCGGGGTGCTCGCGTGGGTGGCCGACCGCGAGGTGGTCGGCTGGCTCGCGCAGTTCGGCGGGTGGTTCTCGATCAACCTCGAACCCGTCGCGGTCGTCTGGGAGGCCGCGACCTGGCTGTTCGGCATCATCGTGGCCGCGCTGCTCGTCCCCGCCGCATGGCTGACCGTGGCCGGCGTGATCTTCGGGACGACGTTCGACTCGACCCCGTCGTTCACTCGATGGGGCGGAGGAGCCTTCCGCGGCGCGGCCATGGGCATCGCCCGCACGCTCGTGATGCGGTTGGAGGGCCTCTGGGCGGCCGTGACCGTGATCTGGCGCGGTGGACCGCTGCTGTTCGGCGCGTTCGCGCTTGCCTACGCGGCGTGGGGCTTCGCCGAGCAGACCGGCACGCGCGGGGCCCTGCTGCTCGTCGGCGGCCACGAGAGCGGGCTCTGGGCGGGGCTCCTGCCCATCGTCACGGTCGCGGTCGCCGCGATCGCCGAACCGCTGCGGGTCGCGATCGTCGCGACCGCGTACGACGAGGTGATCGGTCGGCCGGGTGCGGGGCTCGACACGCGTCCCTCAGGGCTCGACGACGAAGCGCACGAGATCGTCGTCCGCGCCGGCGATGTCCAGATCGAAGGGGCCGGCGGCGTCGTCCGGCAGCAGGAAGACCAGCAGGATGCGGTACGGCCCGTCATCCGCGATGCATGACCGCTCTCCCTCGTCGTAGGGAACGTCGAGCCCCGCGCGCGAGCTGACCCACACGCGCTCGGAGCCCGTCTCGGTCAGGGTCACCGGGCCGCAGGCCTCGGCGTCGATGCCTCCGCCGGAACTCAGGCGGATGCTGAGCGATTGCGTTCCGTCCGGAGCGTCGAACTCGTCCCACGTCGCGTCGCCCATCGAGAGCGTCTGACCGGCGATCTCCGCGCTCGTGTCCGCTGCGGTGACGCGGGGACCCTCCGACTGCAGGTTCGGCAGCAGGTCGAGCCAGACGTACGCCCCGGCCGCCGCGACGAGCGCTGCGGCCAGAGCGATCAGCGCGGTGCGCTGACGACGCCACCAGCTCATGGCGCGCCCAGTTCGGGGTCGGTGATCTCGATCCGTGGCGCACGGGGCAGGCCGCCGAGATCGAAGCGGATCACGACGAGGTCGTCGAGCTCGGGAGTGATGTAGTCGGTCGTCAGCCGCAGCTCGGCTCGACCGGCATCGACCTCCGGAGGCAGCTCGAACGCGAGGGTGCCGACCGTGTCGATCCCCACGCGGAGATCGATGTCGCGAAGGGACGCGGCAGGTCGTTCGCTCGCCTGGTATACGCGCCCGTCGACCGCGAGGGTGGCCAGCTGGATCGCGGCGTCCTCCTCCGAGCGGGGAGCCGACGCGGCGATGGTGACGACCAGCCAGTTGCCTTCAGCCTGCCAGTCGGCGCCGGGGACCTCGATCTCGTCTGCGAACGTCGCATCCGTGACCGCCGCGATCAGGGTGCGGCTCTCGACCGGCTCGCCCACGGATCCGGCCCTGACGAACGGGCCGATGAGGGCGTCGTCGCTCGGCGTCAGAGCCGTGAGGGCGCCGGCACCGAGCACGAGCACGCCGCCGATGACCCAGGGGAGGGCGCGTCTCACGGTGCCTCCGTCGCGGCGATGCGGATGCGCGCCACCAGCTCGGCCGGGCGCCAGGTCACCGCACGTGAGGAGATGATGACGGCGCCCGCGTGGATGTCGGCCTCGTGGACGTCGAGCGACACGACGCCCTCGGGGAAAGCGGCGTCGGGGATCGTCCACGCGATCGTGACCTCGTCGGGCACACCGGGCTGAAGGATCACCTGACCCGCGGAGCCGTCGGCGCGCCAGGCGGAGACGGGGCCGGTCTCGGTCACACCGTCGAGATCGAGCAGGGGATTCGCGGTGTTGACGAGCCCCGACTGCATGAGGTCGGCGGTCGTGCCGACGCCGATCGGGGCGTCAGACAGGTTCTCCATGTCGAGGGTCATGACGAGGAGCTTCTCGCCGGCATCCGCCTCGAGGTACTCCGACTCCACGGCATCCGTGAATTCGGCGTCCCGCACCGTGACGGCGTACACCGAGGTGCGCACCTCGTCGCCCGCCCCGAGTTCGAGCGGGTCGGTCTGAGCCTGGGCGAGGCCGCCTGTCGCGGCGGTCACGACGAGCAGTGCGACGGCTGCGGCGGCGACAATCCAGATCCAGCGAGGGACGTCGGCCACGGAGCGCGCCCAGCGGGACAGCGTCGCTCGTACTGCGCTTCCCCCCGCGTTCGTCACGAGGTCAGCCTATCGAGGCCCGCCTATCGAGTCCGGCACGTCTCGAAGACGTGCCCGTCGGCTCCGGCGGGGAGGAGGTCGCGGTCGCGGAGGACCATGGATGCCGGGGACGTGTCGTCGTCGCACATCTCGGTGAACGGGCGGGGCAGCTCGTCGGTGTACTCGATGTCGATCACCTGGTCGCCGTAGACGTCGGTGTACGCGGCGCACTCCTCGTAGGCCGCGCACTCCTCGACGACCGCAAAGTCGAATCCGGCGCGCTCGCGCAGCTGCGCGGCATCCTCTGCGGCATTCTTCTGGCCGGCTGCGAGACCCGCGTCGTGTGCGATGTCGACGAGCTGCGCCGCGAGGGCGAGGTTGTCGTCGAGCGTGAGGGCTCCGTCGGAGCGCGTGTAGGAGTCGAGGTTGTCGAACTCGACGGCCTGGAATCCGGCGTCCGCGCAGCTGACGATCCACGGCGCGACGACCTTTGCGATGCGCTCGCGGCGGTCGTCCGTCGAGGTGTCGAGCAGCGCCTCGTCGGGCCAGTCCGGATCGAACACGGGCTCGCCGTCGCTCTGCAGCAGGAGGTCGGCGGGCCACTCGTCCAGCTCGCCCGGTTGGGTCTGGAAGCCGTTGACGTAGCAGATCGAGTAGATGCCGTCCGCGGGAGCCTCGGAGCGGTCTCGGCCGATGATCCCCACCTCGGGTTCCGGGTCGTAGGCGCCGCCGAGCTGGTAGTCGGGTATGGCACCCGCCGGGAGTGGAGCGACGATCGGATCGGCGGAGGACGCGGTCGTGGCGCATCCGGTGAGCAGGAGGCCGAGAGCGGCGAATTCCGTCGCCGCTGCCGTCGCGTGCCTCAGGTGCGTGCCCCGTACAGCTCGGCGACCTCTTTCGAACCCATCCCTTGAGCATAGGTCGGATGCTGCGGCCAGCCCGCCGGCGAGTCCTCCCACTCCTCCTGGCGACCGTAGGGGAGGAGGTCGACGAGGCCCTGCAGGTGGCTGAGCCGCTCGGTGCCGCGGCCGTCGGTGTGCCACGTGCGGTAGACGGTGTCGCCGTCACGGAGGAAGACGTTGACGCCGAAGCCCTCGTTCGGCCCGGCATCCATGTCGGCGCCGAACGAGCTGTCGGCGCTCGAGTACCAGGTCATGCGGTTGCCGACCTTGTCGCGGTACGCCAGCGCCTCGTCGATCGGGCCGTTCGTGACGATCACGAACCGGGCGTCGTAGTACCGCTCGAGGAAATCGAGTCGTGTGAACTGCGATGTGAACCCGGTGCATCCGGGGCACTGCCATTCGTTGCCGTCCGACCACATGTGGTTGTAGACGATGAGCTGCGGGTGACCCTCGAAGATGTCGGCCAGGCGCACCGGTCCGTCGGCGCCCACAAGGGTGTAGTCCGGGAGTTCGACCATGGGCAGGCGTCTGCGCTGCGCGGCGATCGCATCGAGTTCTCGGGTCGCGGCCTTCTCACGCACGCGCAGGGCGTCGAGTTCACGGCGCCAGACCTCGGCGTCGACCACGGGTGGGAGAGATGCGGCGTCGTCAGTCACGTCCTCAGTCTGCGCCGGGCGATCGACACCGTCAACGGGGTGTGGTGGCGTCGGCCTGCGCCTGCTCTTCGGCGGGGTTGCGGCGGATGCCGATCCACGACACCACACCGCCGAGCACGAGCAGCGCCGCCGTGACCCAGGCCGCGCTGTGGAAGCCGTCGAGGTCGAGGGTGCCGCCGATGATCGTGGCGAGCATGGCGACGACCAGGAGTCCTGCGACGCGGGCGACGGCGTTGTTCACGGCCGAGGCGATGCCGGAGCGTGATTCGTCGATCGCGCCGAGGATCGCGGAGGTCAGCGGAGCGACGGTCAGCGACAGGCCCAGGCCCATCACGATCATGGCGGGCAGCACCTGCCACCAGTAGTCGAAGTCCTCGGCGACCGTGAGGAGCATCACGGCGCCCGCGGCCATCACGAGCGGTCCGACCGTCATGAAGATGCGGGGTCCGAAACGGCCCGCCCAGGATCCTGCGCGGGAGCTGACGAGGATCATGAGGATCGTCATCGGCAGGCTCGCGAGGCCTGCTGCGGTGGCGCTGAGTCCGGCCCCGGTCTGCAGGTAGACGCCGACCACGAAACCGTTGAGTGACAGTGCCGCGTAGACGAAGAGCGTCGCGAGGTTGCCCCAGGCGAAGTCCCGGACGCGGAACAGCGACAGTGGCATCAGGGGAGTGGTCGACCTCTGCTGGCGGACGAGGAAGAGCGCGAAGAGGGCGGCGCCGATCACACCGGGGAGCCAGATCGCCGGTGACCCCCAGCCGAGGTTCGGCTGCTCGATGAGCGCGAACACGACGGCGCCGAGGCCGATCGCGCACAGCGCGCCGCTCACCCAGTCGACGCGGACTCCGCTCGGGTGCTCCTTCATCTTGAGCCGGGCGAGGAGCAGCAGTGTCACGCCGATCGGGAGGACGTTGATCAGGAACACGAACCGCCATGACAGGAAGTCGACGAAGAGCCCGCCGAGCAGCGGTCCGACGAGTTGGGCCGCGGTCGTGAAGGCGGTCCAGACGCCGATCGCGCGGGACTGCACGTCGGCGCGCATGGTCGCGGTGATGAGGGCGAGCGAGCTGGGGACGAGCAGCGCACCCGCTGCGCCCTGAGCCGCGCGGGCGATGATGAGGATCAGCGGATCGGGCGCCGCGGCCACCGCGATCGATGCGATCCCGAAGGCGATCAGGCCTATCCGCATCACGAGCACCCGGCCGTAGGCGTCGGAGAGCGAGCCCGCGAGCAGGATCAGCGCGCTGAGGGTGATGAGGTACGCGTCGACGACCCACTGCTGGGTGGTGATCCCACCGCCCAGCTCGCGGCTGATCGCGGGCAGTGCGACCGTCACGACCGTGCCGTCGAGGAACGTCACGAACGAGGCGAGGACGGCGACCGAGATCACCAGCCGCTGGAGCGGCGCGAAGCGAGAGGATGCCACAGGCTGACCCTACTCCCCAGGTCAGAACGGTGCGTCAGCGGCATCCGTAGTTTCCGCTGCATCCGCAGTTCCTGCGGCATCCGTTGTTGCTGCGGCGTCCGCACCGTCGAAGGTGACCGTGTTCGGTGCCGGAGGCTGGTCGATGTAGATGCGGCCGGTAGGGCTCGTCCATGCGAGGAGGCCGCCGGGGAGCTGCTCGACGTGCCACGGGGAGTTGTGCTTGAGCACGTGGTGGCGTCGGCAGAACGACGCGAGGTTCGTCTCGCAGGTGGAACCGCCCGTGGATGCGGCGTGGTTGTGGTCGAGATCGCACTTGCGGGCGGCGATGCCGCAGCCGGGGAAGCGGCATCGCTGATCTCGTGCTCTCAGATGTCGTCTGAGTTGTTCACTCGGTCGGTATCGGTCGACCGAGAGGACCGCGCCGGTGATCGGATGGGTCATCACCCGATCCCATCCCGGTGCCCGCCCTGCGAGACGTCGTGCGGTGTCGGTGTCGATCGGCATGACGCCGTCGAGCTCTGCCGGAGGAGGGGTTGCTCTCCGATGTGACGAACCATCGTCGCCGTGGGGACCTTCGTTGCCGCCGCGCGGTCCGTCGCCCATCAGCGTGGTCACGGGAACTGTGACTTCGATGCGGGCGGTGATCTTGGCGAGGAGACCGTCTTCGGTGTCGTGGCCGGTCGGGTCGCCGCTGAGGACGAGGTCGGCGAGCAGGTCGGCGCGAATCTCGTCGACCGTGCGCTCGTCAGCGACGAACTCCCGGCCCTCGCGGGTAGCCAGCTTCTTCGCGCGTCGGTTCTCTTCACGCACGGCGTGCGCCATCTGAGACAGTCGGTCGAACATGCCGTGCACGATCGCGGCGGGCCCGTGCATGTGGAAGCCCGCCATCCCGTCTTCTCCATCGGTGATCCAGACGCGTCGCAGGGACCGAGCCGTACGGTGCCGCTCGGTCACGGTCGTGGGAGCGAACCGTTCGGCCATGCGCCGTGCGAGCGGGCGGAGCCGGTTCGGGGACTCGGCCTCGGCGAGGGGGATCATGATCGCCGCGAACCGCGCGCGGTCGGCCGGGTCGGTCAGGTGCGCTCCGGCGTCGACGATGACACGGGCGTGCGCGCCACTGATGCGTCCTTCTCCCTGCGCCGCCCAGACGGTCGGGAACAGCTCGATCAGCATCCCCGCAGCCGCCATCCGTCGCTCGATCGTGCGATCACTGACTCTCTGCACGGCCCCGATCTCGGCGGCGACCGCGCGAATCGCGTGATCGCCTTTGTCGGGGTGGTCGCCCTGCTGCGCGATCTCGATCGCGAGGTGGCCGGCGATCGCGAGCAGGCCGTCTCGCGCGGCCTGCATCGCGCTCAACGTCGATTCGGCCGCCTGCAGCGACTCGACCAGATCGGCGAGTGTCGCCATCTGGGAGTCGGTCGCGTCGAGCAGTGCTGTCATGACCTCAGTAGATCACCGACCACCGACATTCGAACAGAGTTTCGAGTATTGATATCGGCATATCGAAACACGTTCCGGCGGCGGGCCGGAACGGGGGCGTGTCCAGCGCGTGCTCGGTCCTCGTCGCATACCGTGCTGCCAGTGCTCGGCGCCGCGGGTTCACGTCGCACAGTGTGCCGTCCTCTCGCACCTGCAGCGGCAGGAACTGCGACCGAAATCTCGCGGAGCGGCTCGAACTGCAACCTGAACACACGCAGGGCGGCTCGAACTGCGCTATCTCTTAGATGTGGGTCAACGGTTCCGCTGACCGCTCGACGGGACGAGGGGATGGGCGCAGTGGGCTTCGAACCCGACACGATCGTGCCGAACGCTGTCGTCGGAGCGATAGCCATCGCTGTGGGGTGGGCGGTGATCGTGCACCGCACGCGGCTGAATGCGCTGGTACAACGCAAGCAACGGTCGTATTTCGGTGCGCGAGCGCAGAATATGTCTTCCGGGCGCCAAACCCCGTTCCAGATGGGTCTCGTAGGCTGTGTCGCCATTGTGATCGGGCTGATCGCGGTCGGGCGAGCGGTAGTGGGAGTAGTTCAACTATTCGGTTGAGCGCAGTCGATCGGGCGAGTGAATGATGAGAGCGTTGTGATGAATCCAGGGGTGATCGTGCCGGGCCTTGTTGCGGGTCCGCTCATTGTGGCTGCGGGATTCTGGATCGCCGCTCATCCCGGTCGCGTCAACAGGGCGGTGTATGCGTCGCAGCGGCGTCTGCTCGGAAAGCGCGCCGCGGATCTGTCAGCCGGAACGCAATCAGTCAGGGCAACGCGAGTACTGGGAGCGCTGTTCGTCATGTTCGGTCTGTGGGTCACCGGCGGTGCGGCGATTTCCCTCGTTCTGCTTCTGGGCCACCAATGAAGGCCATCATCCGGAGCGTCTACGGCACAGACGTGGATATCGAGGCATACGTGCCGACCGACAGTCGCGATGACGGCCAATGGATCCGTCTGCTGATCGGGCCCGACGATAGCCCCGGAGAAGAGTCGTTCGACGTGCTCGTCTGCACCCCGCGGTGGCTCGCGCGTCAGATCGCGCGTGATGGCATGCAGCTCGTGAGGCACACGCTGGTGATGGAGT
>JAZBLS010000034.1:0-21575 GCA_037033365.1 Actinomycetota bacterium
ACTGCAGGGGGGACCCTGTGGGAGAGTAGGACACCGCCGGACTCCTTTTAAACAAGAAGGCCACCCAATGCTGGGTGGCCTTCTTGCGTTAACGCGCGACCGTGTCGCTCAGCCCGTGATGGTGAGCTGCATGCCGTCGCTGCCGCCCGCCTCCACCCAGGCGAGCGAGCGCTCCAGCACGCCACGAAGCACGTCGAGATCCACCTGCTCCAGGTCCTTGATGTACAGGCAGGCGGCACCCGTCGTGTGGGGGCCGAGCTCCTGGAGTGCCGCGGCGTGAGCGTCTGCTCCGTCGAGCAGGTAGATGGTCGTCGCGGCCTTCCGAGGCGCGAATCCGAGGATCCCACTGTCGCCCTCCGTGCCTGTCGGGTATCGGTAGTGGCAGGCGCCGAATCCGATGATCGTGCCCCAGGTCTGCGGCTCACGACCCGTGATCCCACGCATGAGGGCCGTGAGTGTCTCGGCGTCGCGCCGCCGCACTGCCGGCGATGAACGAGCGATGAGCCCCGCGACGTCGTCCCCCGTCGGTTTCATCACTTCGCCGCCTTGGCGTCCTTCGCGGCGGCCTTCATCGCCTTCTTGTGCTCGCGCACCTTCGTGAGCGACTCGGGTGAGACGATGTCCGCCACACTGCGGAACGACCCCTCTGCGCCATACTCACCGGCGGCCTCCCGCCAGCCCTCGCCGGCGAAGCCGTACTGCTTGCCGAGCAGCGCGAGGAAGATCTTCGCCTTCTGTGCCCCGAATCCGGGCAGCGTCTCGAGACGCGCACGCACCTCGGCGCCGGACGGGTCGCCCTGCGTCCAGAGGGCCGATGCGTCACCACCCCAGCGGTCGACGATCTCCTGGCACAGAGTCTGGACCCTCGCCGCCATCGAGCCGGGGAACCGGTGTACGGCAGGACTGGTCCGGAAGGCCTCGAGGAACTCGTCGGGATCCATGGCCGCGATCGCGGCGGCATCCGTCGCTCCGGTACGCTGCTCGATCTTCAGCGGGCCGGCGAACGCCGTCTCCATCGGCACCTGCTGGTCGAGCAGCATCCCCACGAGGAGGGCGAGCGGGTTGTCGGTCAGGAGAGCGTCTGCGGCGGTGTCTCCGGTGATGTGAAGGGCCATGCCCTCCAGTGTGGCCCCCGTCGCGCCGTGAGCGCTGCTCAGGCGGTGGCGGCGTCGTCCTCGAACGCGTCCTGCGCCGGTGCTGCGGGCTCGATGCCGTACAGCGTCGAGAGCGCAGCGGCGAACTCATCCGCACGTCCGGTGGCCGCGAGCTCGTGTGCCCGGGTGGTCGGAGTGTGGAGCAGCACGCCCGTGAGGTGCCGCAGCGCCTGCTCGACCTTGCCGTCCTCGTCGCCGCGCGCACGAGCGCGGTCGATCTCGGAGTCCAGCAGGGAGAAGATGTGCGAACGCAGCGCGACGACCGACGGGACGACGCTCTGACGGCTGCCGACGACGTGGAAGGTGTCGGCAGCTTCGCGGACGACGTTGCGCGCGGCATCCGTCGCCTGGAGCTCTTCGAGCGGCGCGTGGAGGCTGATGGTCTCGAGATCGAGCAGCGCGACGCCCTCGAGCGTGGCGACGGCGGGATCGACGTTGCGGGGCATGCCGAGGTCCACGACCAGCTGGCTGTGGGTGCCGACGGGGCACCCCTCGGCGGCGATGCCGGTCGGCGCCTGGAGGTGCTCCGGCGTGAGCACGGGCTCGGTCGCGCTCGTGCATGTGATCAGCAGGCTCGACCGTGATGCGACCCGAGCGTAGTCCTCGGCGGAGACAGGGCGGATGCCGTGCTTGGCGGCGAACTTCTCGGCGCGGCCAGACGGGGAGAACACCGAGATGTTGACGGCGCCTCGCTCGCGGAGCGTCGCGAGGGTGACCGCGGCGTAGGCGCCGGTGCCGACGAGCAGCACGCGCTCTGCCGACCAGTCGGTGATGCGGCTGTCGGCCAGCTCGAGCGCGAGGCGCACGAGCGATCGGCCGGCGCGGCCGAGGGCGGTGACGTTCTTGACCTTGCGCTGCGCCTGGCTCGCGCGCTGGAACAGGCGCTCGAGCTCGGGGGAGGTGGTGCCGTCCTTGCGGGCGGACTTGAGCGCGCGGCGCACCTGGCCGGCGATCTCGCCCTCACCGGATACGACGGACTCGAGGCCCGACGCGACGGAGAAGAGGTGTTCGGCGACCCGGCGTCCGGAATGCACGTCGTACGCGCCCTCGAGCTCCGAGGCGGTGATCCCGGTGGCGGACTCGACGGCCTCGAGGACAGCCTCGACACCGATCGCGCCCGCAGCGGTGACGGGTTCGTCCATCTCGACGTACGCCTCGAAGCGGTTGCAGGTAGCAACGACCACCGCACCCTGCACGCAGGTCGCCATGTCCACAAGGGTGGAGGCGACGTCGTGGGGGGTGCGGCTCAGGCGTTCGAGCAAATCGAAGGAGGCGGTCTTGTGACTCGCCGTGACACACAGCAGCACGTATCGATTCTACCCCTCGTGACGCACAGGTCGGCCCGAGGGCGGGATGGGAGGATGGACTCATGCCCCTCTCCGACGCTCCGCTGCTGCGCGCTCTCACCGGACCCCGCCCCGATCACGCGCCCGTCTGGTTCATGCGCCAGGCCGGCAGGTCGCTCCCCGAGTACCGCGAACTGCGCGTGGGGACGCGGATGCTCGACGCCTGCCTCACGCCGGATCTCGCCGCTGAGATCACGCTGCAGCCGGTCCGGCGCCATGGCGTCGACGCTGCGGTGTTCTTCAGCGACATCGTCATCCCCCTCCGTCTCGCCGGCGTCGAGGTCGAGATCGAGCCCGGCCGCGGCCCCGTGTTCGCGAACCCCGTGCGCAGCGCGGCCGACGTCGAGCGCATCACCTCGATCGACCCGTCGTCGCTCGACGGCACCGCGATCGCCGAGGCCGTGCGCCTCGTCACGGCGGAGCTCGGCGACACCCCGCTGATCGGCTTCGCGGGCGCCCCGTTCACGCTGGCGGCGTACCTCGTCGAGGGCGGCCCGTCGAAGGAGCACCTGCGAGCGCGGGCCATGATGCACGCCGACCCCGACTCCTGGAACCGGCTGGCCGGATGGCTCGCCCAGATCTCGCGCCGCTTCCTCGAGGTGCAGCGGGATGCCGGAGCATCCGTCGTCCAGCTCTTCGACTCCTGGGCCGGGTCGCTCAGCACCGCCGACTACCGCACGTTCGTCGCCCCGCACTCTCGCGTGGCTCTCGACGGCATCGGGATCCCGAGCATCCACTTCGGCGTCGGCACCGGTCCGTTCCTCGCCGACATGCGCCTCGACGGCGTCGCCGACGGCGTGGGCGTCGACTGGCGTCTGCCGCTCGACGAGGCGGCCGCGATCCTGGGCCCCGACGTCTCGGTGCAGGGCAACATCGATCCGGCGCTGCTCGCGGCCCCGTGGCCGGTTCTCGAGGCGCACGTGCGCGACGTCGTGGAGCGCGGTCGCGCGGCGCGAGGGCACATCGTCAACCTGGGGCACGGAGTGCCGCCCGAGGCGGACCCTGATCAGCTCACGCGGATCGTGGAGCTCGTCCACTCGATGTGATCCACCGGACGATCCGCAGGTCGTCGAGGCCGAAGCGGCCGTCGGGAAGGGCGGCGCGGATGCGCTCGTCGGTGAAGTGACGCGACGGACGGATGTCGAGCGGCGGCTCGGGCGCCGCGGGTGCGGGTTCGCTCACACCCTCCGCGAGCATCCGCGCCTGGGCCTTCGCGACGAGCGGGACGACCATCGCCCACTCGGTGAGCTGCGCGAGGACCCTGATCATCCAGGTCGGGACGGGCAGGTAAACGGGTCGCCGGCCGGCCACGCGCGCGATGCGTCGGATAGCCTCGCCGAGCGTCACCTCGTCCGCGCCCATCACCGCGACGGTCGGGTCGGGGATCCGCCCCTCCAGTGCGGCCACGAGCACGTCCACCGCGTCGTCCACCGGGACGGGTCGCGCCGTGCGCTCCCGGTACCCGACGGTCCAGAAGAGCGGCACGGTGCGCACCGCCCGCGTGACGTGGTCGACCATGTGATCGCCGGGCCCGTAGATCATGCCGGACTTCAGGATCGTGTGGTCGATGCCGGAGGAGCGGATGATCTCCTCCGCCTCCCACTTGGACTCGTGGTACGGCGAGCCGCAGTCGGGTCGCGCTCGCAGGAAGCTGATCATCACGATGCGTCGGACCCCGGCGCGCCTCGCGGCCTCGACCACGGCCCGGGTGCCCTCGACGTGCACGCGGGCGAACGTCTGGTCGCCGATCTCCCGGTTGATCCCCGCGCAGTGCGCCACGACGTCGCACCCGCGGAAGGCGGCCGTGAGTGCGTCGACGTCGTCGATCTCGACGCCGCTGCGCCGCGACACGATGACGGGATCAGGGAGGCGGGCGGCGAGGTTCCGACCGACGAAACCGGTGCCGCCGGTGATGGCTACGCGCATGGTGATCTCCTTAGCTCATTAGCTTCTGGGCTAAACAGTATCTAGCAACGGTGCTATATTGCAAACATGACAGACAGCGCGACCGACATCTTCGCCGCGTTGGCCCACCCCACCCGGCGGCAGATCCTGCAGGACCTCAAGGAGGGCGAGCTCGCGGCGGGAGAGATCGCGTCCCGCTTCTCCTCGAGCGGGCCGACGATCTCCCGGCACCTCGGTGTGCTGCGCCAGGCCGGTCTCGTCAGCGAGCGCCGCGACGGCAACCGCATCCTGTACTCGCTCGTCGGCGAGCGGCTCGCGCTCTCGGTCGGCGACTTCCTCTCGACGGTCTGCCCCGAGCAGATCGTCCTGCGCGAGGTGCGCAAGCGCGGTGCGGGCAAGACCGCTCCGGTCGAAGCCTGAGTCGGGGCAGAAGCGCGGGGTGAAAGGATTGACGGCATGAGCGTCGATCGCACTCCCGAATCCCCGTCGCACGCCGAGCTCGCCGCACGCGCTGCTCGCGCGGCCGCGCGTCATGTCGTGATCATAGGCGGCGGGATCGGCGGCCTCATCTCCGCCCGCGAGTTCGCGAAGGTCGGCATGCAGGTCACGCTCCTCGAGGCATCGGATGCCGTCGGCGGGGCCATCCGCCGGGCCGAGCTCGACGGCGTGGTGCTGGATGCCGGTGCGGAGAGCTACGCGACCAGGGGCGGCCGCGTGCGCGCGCTGCTCGAGGAGCTCGGACTCACGGATCGCATCGTCGCTCCTGCGGCCGGTGGAGCGTGGCTCGCCGGCATCCCGGGGATCGGGGCGGCGCCTCTTCCGGTCGGGGGCATCCTCGGCATCCCGGGCAATCCGTTCCAGGAGGACGTGCGACGCATCATCGGCTGGTCCGGTGTGTGGCGCGCGTACCTCGACCGCGTGCGTCCGCCGCTCACGATCGGTCACGCGCACAGCCTCGGCAAGCTCGTGTCCTCGCGCATGGGCCGCAAGGTCCGCGACCGTCTCGTCGCGCCCGTGACCACGGGGGTCTACTCCGCCTCGCCCGAGGACGTCGACGTCGATGTCGCCGCCCCCGGCCTCAACGCGGCGCTCTCGAGCGTCGGGTCGCTGTCCGGTGCCGTGCAGGCGCTGCGCGACGAGAGTGCGTCGCGCGCGGCGCAGCAGGCGCCCGGTGCGGCCGTGGAGGGGATCGAGGGGGGCATGGCCGTGCTCGTCGACGCCCTCGTCGCGGACATCGAGAAGCTCGGTGGCGTGGTGCGCACCGGGGTCCGGGTCACGCGGCTCGAGAAGAGCGACGACGCGTGGAGGGTCTCGCTCGAGAACACGGTCGACACCGAGGAGCGTGTCGAGCAGGAGTCGCCCGATCTCCTGGTGGACGCGGTCGTGACGGCCACCTCGGAGGACGTGGCGCGACGACTCCTGTCGGTCGCGGTCCCGGCGCTCGAGCGCACGGAGGCGGCCGACGCGCCCGAGATCGAGATCGTGACGCTGCTGCTCGCGCCGACGGCGCTGTCGGGTGCTCCCCGGGGGACCGGCGTGCTGACGGTGCCCGGGAGCCACACCGCCAAGGCGCTCACGCACTCCACGGCCAAGTGGGACTGGGTGCGCGCGGCCGCGGGTGACCGCCACGTGGTTCGGGTTTCGTTCGGCGCACAGGGGGAGCCGGCGGCCACCGCTGGGATGGACGACACCGACGCGGCGGCCCTCGCGCTCCGCGAGGCATCCGCTCTCCTCGGCGTCCCGCTCGCGCCGGCTGACCTCGTCGCCGCGCACCGATCCCGCTTCGTGCAGTCGCAGCCCGCGTCGATCATCGGCTCCGCGGAGCGCCGCAGCGCCGCGCGTGCGGCGGTGCAGGCGGTTCCCGGTCTCGCGGCCGTCGGCGCATGGCTCGCCGGCACCGGCCTCGCACAGGTCGTGCCCGATGCCAGGGGTGAGGCCGATCGGCTGCGGCGCGCTCTGCTGACTGAGTGAAACTCATCGATCTGTCAACCCTCTGAGCGATAGATGCCGAATTCGGCATACGGCGTTACGCTGGACTCCTGCAGGCGGCTTGTGACCGCCGGATCGCCGCTGGCGTTCACCCCCGTAACAACGTGAGGAGACCCCATGAAAGGGAAGATCGGACTCGTCGTAGGACTCGGCGTGGGATACGTCATCGGAACGCGCGCAGGACGCGAGCGCTACGAGCAGATCAAGACGCAGTGGCTCAAGGTCTGGAACCTCGACCCCGTGCAGGATCAGGTCGACAAGGTCAAGGGCTACGTCGGCGACAAGGCGGCGGCCGTCCCGGGTGCGATCTGGAACGGCGTGCAGAAGGTCGTGAAGTCGGCGAGCGGCAACGGCACCCCGGGTCAGCGACTCGACTCGGCCGTGGCGGCAGGCCGCAAGGCAGCCGAGGACGTCATCGACGCGGCGGACGAGGCTCTCGACGAGGCGCGTGAAGACGCCGCGAAGAAGAGCCCGTCGAGCGATGCGGCCAAGAAGCCGGCGGCCAAGAAGCCCGCCTCCGGCGCGGCTGCGTCGAAGACCGGAGACTGAGATGCCCCGCGGATACCGCGATCGGGCGGACGACAGTCTGCTGTCCCTCGTCGGCGATCTCCCCGAGCTCGTCACGAACCTCGTCAAGGCCGAGATCAACGCGGCGAAGGTCTGGGTGTCGAGGACCGCGAAGGATGCCGGCATCGGATCCGTGTGGTTCCTCGTAGCCCTCTTCTTCCTGTTCTGGGCGGTGCCGGTGATCCTGGTGTTCGCCATCGCCGGCCTCTCGTCGTGGTGGCCCGTCTGGCTCTCCGCGATCGCCGTCTTCGGCATCCTGATCCTCGCCGTGCTGCTGTTCGCACTGCTCGGCATCCTGAAGTTCCGCAAGGTGCTCGCCCGTGAGAATCCCGCTCAGGCGGTCGGCGAGGACATCCGACTCGTGAAGGAAGCCGGCGATGACCAACTCTGACAGCCTTCCCCGCACCGCGGTCCCCGCGGGGATCGTCGACCCCGTGGCATCCGCTCGCGCTGAGCTCAAGGCCGCTCTCGCGGCGATCGAGGTCAAGGGAAACTTCCCGCGCCGGATCGACGAGGCGTCGAAGCGCGCGACCGTTAAGGCGCGCGCGTTCGCCGACCGGAACCCCACGGCTGCGATCGCCGCCGCCGTCGGCGTCGCGGCGACCGTCGGCGGTCTCGTCTGGGTGATCGCCAGGGCGCTCTCGCGCTGAGCGTCTGAACAGCGGATCCTCGTGATCCGCCTGCAGCACACGTGCACACATCGGCTCGCGTTCGCGAGCGCTCACAGAAGGGGGCAGACTGGATCCATGTCCGATGAGCGCGAAGAGAACCCGTCCGGCTTCACCCTGTGGGCCGTCTGGCGACGGAATCCCGATGTGGCGGTCACCGAATCCGACTCGACCGAGCTCGAGACGATCGTCGGCTACATCGAGGACTCGGGCGTCACCGTCCGCGGCTTCTACGACGTCTCCGGCCTGAAGGCGGATGCCGACCTCCTGGTCTGGCTCCACGGGGACACGGCCGAGGAGCTGCAGAAGGCGCTGCGTCGTCTGCGTCGCACCGAGCTGCTGCGTTCGCTCCTGCCGGTGTGGAACGTCATGGGCGTGCACCGCGATGCGGAGTTCAACCGGTCCCACGTGCCCGGTTTCCTGCGCGGTGTGGAGCCGAAGGGCTGGCTGTGCCTGTACCCGTTCGTCCGCACGCCCGAGTGGTATCTCGCGCCGGAGGCCGAGCGTCGCGCCATGCTCGCCGACCACGGCCGCAAGGGCGCCGCGTTCAAGGGCGTGATCGCGAACACGGTCGCCGCCTTCGCACTGGGTGACTACGAGTGGCTGCTGCCTCTCGAAGCCGACGACGTCACCGAGCTCGTCGACATGATGCGCGACCTTCGCTACACCGACGCGCGACTGTACGTGAAGGAGGAGGTCCCCTTCTACACCGGGCGACGACTCCGCTTCGACGAGATCGCGGACGTGCTGCAGTAGGCCTCCCATGATCATTCCGATGAACCGGTCCACCCCGATCCGACTGGGCACTCGGCGCAGCGCACTCGCGCAGGCGCAGTCCGGTCATGTCGCCGCGGCCCTCGAGAAGATCTCGGGACGCCGCGTCGAGCTCGTCCCGATCACCAGCGAGGGCGACACGAACCGTGCCTCCCTGTCGGAGATCGGCGGTCAGGGCATCTTCGCGACCCGTCTTCGCGAGGCGCTGCTCGCCGGCGAGTGCGACTTCCTCGTGCACTCGCTCAAGGATCTGCCGACCGCCATCCCGGACGGCCTGGTGATCGCCGCGACCCCGGTCCGGGAGGACGCCAGGGACGTCGTGATCACGCGCGGCGGCACGCCGCTGCACCAGCTCCGTTCCGGCAGCAGGGTGGGGACGGGTTCGCCCCGTCGCATCGCCCAGGTGCGTCGTCGTGCCCCGCATGCGGAGGTCGTCGACATCCGCGGCAACGTCGACTCGCGTCTGCAGCGCGTCGCGACGGGTGAGCTGGATGCTGTCATCCTCGCGGCTGCCGGGCTGTCGCGCCTTGGATCCGACTCCCCGCTCCGTCGTGAGGAACTGGGACTCGCGGAGTGGCCGACCGCACCAGGTCAGGGGTCGCTCGGCGTGGAGACACGGACGGATGCCCCGGATGACCTGCTCTCCGCCCTCGCCGAACTCGACGATCAGGACACCCGTCTGGCCGTCACGGTCGAGCGCGCGGTGCTCGAAGGTCTCGACGCCGGATGCCAGGCTCCGATGGCCGCTCACGCCTCGTGGGAGGGCGACGAGATCCGCGTCAGGACGGTCGTCTACGCCCCGGAGGGGGAGCGCCGGATCGGCCTCGACGTCACGGAAGCCCTGAACGGGGGGTATATTCGTCGGAACGGCAGTGGCAATGGTGCGGATGCTGCCGATGGTGCAGACCCGGTGCACGAAGCGCGTGCGCTCGGGTTGACTGTTGCCCGTCGGCTGCTCGATCAAGGGGCGGCCGACCTTGTTTCCCGAGAGCATTCTTCATGACTGAACCGAAGCAGGACCGACCGCTGGACGGCTGGCGCATCCTCGTGCCCCGTGGCGGGCCGTGGGGCGACGGCGTCGCCGCGAGCCTGCGTGCACGTGGCGCGGTGCCCGTCGTCGCGCCCCTCATCAACTTCGCGCCCACGACCGATCAGGCGGCGCTCGACGTCGCCCTCGCGCGGCTGGCTGCGGGCGAGTACGACTGGCTCACGGTCACGAGCGCGACCACGGTCGACGTGATGTTCGCGCACCGCGCGATCGTCCCTCGGTCCACCAGGATCGCGGCCGTCGGTGAGACGACCGCGGCCGCTCTGCAGGCCGTCGGCTACGAGGTGGCTCTCGTTCCGGAGGAGGACAACTCGGCCGAGGGCATGGCCGAGCAGCTGATCGCGCTCGAGACGCAGCCCCGCCGCATCCTGGCCCTGCGCAGCGAGATCGCGAAGCCCGTGCTGAGCGTGCTGCTCCAGGAGGCCGGCCACGACGTCGACAGCGTCGTGGCGTACCGGACGGTCGGCGTCCCGGTCACGGACCGCATCAAGCGCGACGTGGAGAACGGGCGGATCAACGCGATCCTCATCACGAGCGGTTCCGTCGCGGCGCAGGTGCGCGAGCAGTTCCCCGTGATCCCCGACGAGACGCTGCTGGCGGCGATCGGACCGCGCACCGCGCGCGATGCCGACAAGGCGGGCCTCCCCATCACCGTGGTCGCCGACACCCAGACCGTCGATGCTCTCATCGACGCCGTCTCGGGCTTCACCCTCCCGCACGCGGCGGACGAGCTGGCACCATGAGCTTCCCCGATGTGAGAATGCGGCGACTGCGTCAGTCGCCCGCGGTCCGCGGACTCGTGCGTGAGACCTCGCTCGAGGCGCGGCAGCTCGTGCTGCCGCTCTTCGTGCGAGAAGGACTCACCGAGGCCTCGCCGATCGGCTCGATGCCCGGCATCGTGCAGCACTCGATGGACTCCCTGCGGGCGGCGGCGACGGATGCTGCCGAGGCGGGCGTCGGCGGAGTGATGCTGTTCGGCATTCCGGCTGTACGCGACGCGCAGGGCTCGGGCGCCGACGACCCGAAGGGAATTCTGAACCTCGCGACCGAGGCGCTCGCGGCGGAGGTCGGCGACGCCCTCGTCGTGCAGACCGATCTGTGCCTCGACGAGTTCACCGATCACGGGCACTGCGGCGTGCTCGACGCCGAGGGCCGCGTCGACAACGACGCGACGCTCGAGCGCTACACGTCCATGGCCCTCTCTCAGGCGGCCGCCGGCTCGCAGCTGCTGGGGCTCTCGGGGATGATGGACGGCCAGGTCGCCGTGATCCGCGAGGCGCTCGACGCCGACGGATACACCGACACGCTCCTTCTCGCCTACGCCGCGAAGTACGCGAGCGCCT
This sequence comes from Actinomycetota bacterium, assembly GCA_037033365.1. GTDB lineage: Bacteria > Actinomycetota > Actinomycetes > Actinomycetales > Microbacteriaceae > Microbacterium. The sequence goes on from JAZBLS010000034.1 coordinate 10,795, forward strand.
TCTACGGCCCGTTCCGCGAAGCCGTCGACTCCCAGCTCCAGGGTGACCGTCGCACGTACCAGCTCGACCCGGGCAACCGGCGCGAGGGCGTGCGCGAGGCGCTCGTCGACGAGGACGAGGGTGCGGACATCGTCATGGTCAAGCCGGCGATGGCCTTCCTCGACGTGCTGCGCGAAGTGCGCGACGCCGTGCAGGTTCCCGTGTGGGCGTACCAGGTCTCGGGCGAGTACGCGATGATCGAGGCGGCCGCGGCGAACGGCTGGATCGACCGTCGCGCATCCGTGCTGGAGTCGCTGCTGTCGATCCGACGTGCCGGCGCCGACGCCGTTCTGACCTACTGGGCGACCGAGGTCGCCCGCTGGCTCCGCGGCTGAACCGCGAGCACACCGCTGTCTGGAGTACCGCTGTCTGGAGTGACCCATGACCGATCGCAATGACGACCTCTTCTCTGCCGCCCGTTCGGTGATCCCCGGTGGGGTGAACTCGCCCGTGCGCGCCTACGGCTCGGTCGGAGGAACCCCGCGCTTCCTCGCCTCGGCGACGGGCGCGACGGTGACGGATGCCGCGGGCACCGAGTATGTGGACCTTGTGGCGTCGTGGGGGCCCGCGCTGCTCGGCCACGCGCACCCTGAGATCGTCGCCGCCGTGCAGGAGGCCGCGTCGCGCGGCCTGTCGTTCGGCGCCCCGACCGAGGGCGAGGTCGAGCTCGCCTCGGTGATCGCCGAGCGTGTGCGCGTCGGCGAAGCTCGCCCGGTCGAGCGCGTCCGGCTCGTGTCGACCGGGACCGAGGCGACCATGACGGCGATCCGTCTGGCGCGCGGAGCGACCGGTCGCGATCTGCTGGTGAAGTTCGCCGGCCACTATCACGGTCACTCCGACGGGCTGCTCGCCGCAGCGGGTTCCGGGGTGGCGACGCTCGCTCTGCCGGGTTCCGCGGGTGTGCCTGCGCCGATCGCCGCGCAGACGCTCGTGATCGACTACAACGACCCCGAGGCGCTCGCTGCGGTGTTCGCCGAGCACGGCTCGCGGATCGCCGCTGTCATCGTCGAGGCAGCCGCGGCCAACATGGGCGTGGTGGCTCCGCTGCCCGGGTTCAACGCGCTGATCGCCGACACGGCTCATGCCCACGGTGCGCTGATGATCCTCGACGAGGTGCTCACCGGCTTCCGCGTCCACCCTGCAGGGTTCTGGGGCCTCCACACCGAGGCGGGGGAGTCGTACCTGCCGGACATCATCACGTTCGGCAAGGTCGTCGGTGGCGGGATGCCGCTGGCCGCCCTCGGTGGACGCGCCGATGTCATGGACATGCTGGCGCCGCTCGGGCCGGTCTACCAGGCGGGGACGCTGTCGGGGAACCCGCTCTCGGTCGCTGCCGGACTCGCCACTCTCCGCCTCGCGACGCCGGAGGTGTACGCGAAGGTCGACGCCTCGGCGGTGAGGATCGCGCGCTCGCTCGATGCGGCGCTGACCGACGCCGGTGTGACACACGCCGTCGCGAATGCGGGGAGCCTGTTCAACCCGTCGTTCCGCGCCACCGCTCCGCGCGACTACGCGGAGGCACTGGCGCAGGACTCGTTCCGCTACGCGCCGTTCTTCCATGCGATGCGCGAGCAGGGTGTCGCCCTGCCGCCGAGCGTGTTCGAGGCCTGGTTCCTCACGGCCGCTCACGGTGAGGAGGAGCTGCAGCGCATCGAAGCAGCCCTCCCGATCGCAGCGCGCGCTGCGGCTGAGGCGGCGGCAGCTGCCTGAGGCGGTCATTGCGTCCTGACCGTCGTCGTCAGAAGAACATGATCTGTCAGACGAACATGACCCGTCTGGGCGGTCTGTCGCGATAGGTGCGCCCCAGCGGGCTGATCCAATCGATCGATCCGTCGGGTAGCTGAAACGCCGTCCAGCGGTGGTCGTCGGCCACGTCCGGATGCTTCAGCACGTGGTGGCTCGCGCAGAGGTGCTCGAGATTGTGGATCTCGGTCCTGCCGCCCTTGGCGTGGTCGTGGGTGTGGTCGATCTGGCAACGGTGCACCGGCATCCTGCACCCGGGGAACCGGCAGTGCTGATCTCTCGCCCGCAGGAAGCGCCTCATGCGCTCTGTCGGCGTGTAGGAGTCGGTCTCGGTCACCAGGCCGGTCGGATCGAGGAACAGTCGCGTCCAGCCGCTGCAGCGCCCTGCGAGGGCACGGGCGATGCTCGGGTGGAGAGGACCGTGACCGTCGAGCTCTGCGGGCTTGTCGTCGCACCCCGCGAGAGTGGACGCCGCGACCGTGACCTGGATGCGGCCCCGGATGTTGTCGAGACCCGTGCCGTTCGCCGCGCTGGGTTCACCCGCGAGCAGCAGATCGGTGAGGATGTCGGTGCGGACCTCGTCGATCGTCCGGGTGTCGGCGGGGATGTGCTCGACGTCGGGGCTGTTCTCCGGATCCGTCATCGGATCGATCAGCGGGCGGCCTGAACCAGCTGGGGCGGTCGGCTCGGGAACGGTGGGGTCGGTCGTGAAGACACCGTCTCCGAAGATCGCGTCGCCGAAGATCGCACCGCGGTCGTCGGCTGCATCGTCGTCGAGGGGCTGGAGCTGGGGCTCATGATCCTTGCGCGCGGCGATCACCGCACGAGCCAGTTGGGTCAGCCGATCGAAGATCGCGGTCGCCAGGTGCTCGGGCAGCACGATCTGCAGGAGGGCGAGGCCGTCGTCGACCGAGCGCATCGTCACCGTCCGCTCCGAACGTGCCCGGGCATGCCTCTTCGTGACCGTCTCTCCGGCGAGTGCGGCCGCCAGGGTGCGGACGTGGGCTCGCGTCCGCGCCGCCGTCTCGGTCTCGGCGATCACGACGGCAGCTGCGTCGTAGGTGGCGAGAACCGAGGCATCCGCCCGCTTGTTGTTGACGGCTTCGCGCACGATGCCGGCGGCCTGCACGATCTCGCGGACGTGTGCGGCACTGATCGAGCCGCGGCGGAACGATTCCTGGACGGCCGGGTGGCCCGAGTCGAGGAAGGCGGCGTCGGTGAATGCCCGGTCGATGCTGCCCTGCGGGATGCGCCCCGCGGCGGAGTACTCGGCGATCAGCGAGCGCTCTATCGCGTCGCGGTGGTGAGGGTGCTCCGCGGCATCCGCCTGCCGCAGACGCATGCGCTCCGCGAGGAGCTGTGAGGCCTCGGCCTCGAGGCGAGCGATCTGGCGGCGCGTCTCGACCCAGGAGTCGAGCAGCGCTCTGCGCAGTTCGAGGTCGGAGTCGAGATCGGTGGTCATACTCCGAGTGTAGTAGATTTGTTCGAATGTCACAGTGTTTACCGGTACTATGGAGAGGCGGAATCGTGGGACCACACAACGGATCGTTGCCTTCCTGTGAGCAAGACGCAGACATCTGTCAGGGCGGCGCTGGCAGACTGGACGCATGGTGACGTTGCTGTTGGATCAGACGCAACTCGAGATCGTGCTCTCGCCCATCGAGCGTGCGGCGAGCTTCCACAGGGACAACCTGCGGATCGCTCGAGAGACGATCACCAAGGTCCAGCTGACCGACGACGCGTGGACCTGGCTCCGCGGAGTGCCGAACCCCGGGACGCACATCCCCACCGTGCTCGCGGCCGGCACATGGAAGGCGGCGGGGAGCGTCGACTTCGTACTCATCCGTCGTCGACGTCCGAGCGTCATCATCGATCTCTCGGACGACGCGGAATACCGCCGGCTCATCCTCACGACGCGGCATGGCCTGTCGCTCACGCAGGCGCTGCGCCTCGAGGTGTCCGACGAACCGGCCGACGTCGAGGAGATCGTCGCGACCGCGCCGACCCCCGTGTCGAAGCAGCGTCGTCGTCCGGTCATCCGGCCTCGGCCGGCCTGACCCGATCCGGGTCCCCTGAAACGACGAACGCCCTCCGCAGCCTGTCGGCGCGGAGGGCGTTCGTCTGCGGCGGATCAGCCGTGGTGGTGGTGCTCGCCGTTCTCGTGCTCGTGGTGCTCACCCTCGTGGTGCTCGTGGTGCTCGTCCTCGGTCGACGTCTGCTCGGCCGTGTTCTCCGTCTCTGCGTTCCCGAGCGGGTAGTCCTTCGGCTCGTCCTCGTAATACGCGCGCGCGGCGGCGGCCAGCATCGCGCTGACGGCGGCGGAGCGCGGGTCGGAGTCGTCGGAGTCCGCGGCGTCGTCCTCGGTCGGGCTCTCGCCCTCAGCCTCGGACGCGGACTCGTCCTGCTGCGCGAAGAACTCCACGCCCGAGGGCTGCTCGTGCGCAGCCTCGGCGCCGTCGGCGGTCTCGCCCAGGTGGCCCACGCCGGCCTCGACAGCCTCGACGGACCTCAGCGAGTCCGCGAGATCGGGGGAGGGGCCGCGCAGGATGTCGTCGAACGACGGCGCCTCGTCGGCCTGAGCCTCGTCAGTCGGTGCCTCTTCAGCCGGTGCTTCGTCAGACGGTGCATCCTCAGTCGGCGCCTCGTCAGCCGGTGCTTCGTCAGACGGTGCCTCGTCGGCATCCGCCTCGCCTGCCTCCGCCGACTCTCCCTCAGCAGCTGTCTCGTCGGCATCCGAAGCATCCGCAGCTTCCGCCGAGATCTCCGCCTCCGTGACCGCCGCACCCGCTGCCGCGCCGAGCGCGATGGCGGCTCCGGGCTCCGCTCCGTCGGCCGAAGGCGCCATCGTCGCGACCGCGACGGTGTCATCGCCCACGGCACCGTCGGCCTCGTCCGCAGCATCCGACGTACCGGAATCCGCAGGAGCAGGAGCAGGAGCAGGAGCAGGAGCAGGAACAGAAGGAGCACCAGCGACGATCGCCGCGCGCGGCTCGAATCGTCCGCCGCGGACCAGGTCGATGAAGACGTCCTCGAGCGTCGGACCGCGCTGCACCAGCGTGCTGAGGGCGATGCCTGCCGAGGCGGCGATCGAACCCACGGTGCCGGCGTCGCCGCCGCGGACGGTCAGTCCCGAGCGCAGGACCTCGACCTCGAAGCCGGCGGCGGCCAGAGCCGACCGCAGCGCCGCGCGGTCCTCGGCATCCACCACGACGGACCCGGATGCCGGGTCGGCGAGTGTCTCGATGCCGCTGGAGAGCACGAGCTCGCCGCGCGACAGGACGAGCACGTGATCGGCGACCTGCTCGACCTCGCTCAGCACGTGCGAGGACACGAGGACAGTGCGGCCCTCGTCGGCGAGGCGGCGCATCAGGAGGCGCATCCAGCGGATGCCCTCGGGGTCGAGGCCGTTCGCCGGTTCGTCGAACACGAGCGCGCCCGGATCGCCGAGCAGGGCGTGCGCCACGCTCAGGCGCTGACGCATGCCGAGCGAGAAGCTGCCGATGCGTCCTTCGCTCTCGCTCTCGAGACCGACGAGCGACAGGACCTCGTCGACGCGCGCGAGGGGGATGCCGTTGGCCTTCGCCGCGATCGTGAGCTGCCGTGCGGCGCTCCGACGCGGGCGGTACATGGTCTCCTCGAGCACCGATCCGATCGTGCGCAGCGGGTGTCGGAGGTCTGCGTACGGGACGCCGCCGATCGTGGCGGTGCCGCTGGTCGCTCGGACCTGGCCGAGGAGGATCCGCAGAGATGTGGTCTTACCGGCGCCGTTCGGGCCGAGGAATGCGGTCACGACGCCGGGCTCGACACGCGCGGAGAAGTCGGACACCGCCGTCACATCGTTGAAGCGCTTGGTGACGCGCGTGAACTCGAGCACCTGTCCGTCGGGCATCTGCGACCTCTCGTTGCAGTGGGCAGTTCTGTCTATCCTGCCGGAAAAGCGCCCGGATCGCGTATTTACCGCACAAACCCGCTCGGGTGCAAGGTGCGGATGCGGCAGGTAGCCTGGCACGCGTGACCGCATCCCGCTCCGATTCCCGAGTCCTCGTCCGCACCGACGGCGCGCTCGGCAGGCTGACGCTGAACCGGCCGGAGGCCATCAACGCGCTCGACATCGGGATGGTCAGGGCGCTCACCCAGGCGCTCGAGGTCTGGCGCGACGACACGGACGTGCAGATCGTCCTGATCGACGGCGAGGGCGAGCGCGGGATGTGCGCGGGCGGCGATGTCCGGGCGCTGCACGCCCAGATCGTCGCGGGGCGAGCGAGCGAGACGGCGGAGTTCTTCCGTGCCGAGTACGCCCTCAACGCCCTGATCGCCGAGTACCCCAAGCCGGTCGTGTCGGTCGCCGACGGCATCACGATGGGCGGCGGCATCGGACTGTCGGGTCACGCAGCCATCCGCATCGTGACCGAGCGGTCGAAGCTCGCCATGCCCGAGACGCGCATCGGGTTCACGCCGGACGTCGGCGGCACCTGGCTGCTCGGGCGCGCGCCCGGCCGCTTCGGCGAGTACTTCGGACTCACCGGCGGCACCATGGACGGGGCGGATGCCGTGCTCCTCGGCTTCGCGGATCACTTCGTGCCCTCCGACCGGCTGGAGGCGCTGCGCGAGGCGCTCGCGTACCGCGCCGACCCGACCGGCCCCGCCGAGATCGTGCTGCTCTTCGACGAGACGCCCGACCCCTCGACGCTCCCGGCATCCCGCGAGTGGATCGACCGTGCGTTCTCCGGTGACACCGTGACGGAGATCGTGGCGCGCCTGCGCGAGGACGGATCGACGGATGCGGTGGCCACCGCGGATCTGCTCGAGGGCCTGGCCCCGACCGGGCTCGTCGTGACGCTCGACGCCGTGCGCGAGGCCCGGGAGGCACCGGGCCTCCGCGCCGCACTGGAGGGGGAGTACCGCAGGGTCCTGTGGTTCGTGAACGAACACCCCGACCTCGTGGAGGGCATCCGCGCGCAGCTCGTCGACAAGGATCGCAATCCGAGGTGGGATCCGCCGACGCTCGCCGAGCTCGGCCCGGACGCCGGCGCTGCCGCCCGCTCGTACGTGCCGGAGCAGCCGCTGTTCTGACGGTGCGGGCCTCGGGGTCTCCCGAGGCGAAGTTGTTCGACCCACTGCAGAAATCCCCGACCGCACCGCATTTCGGTTCGCTGTGAGCGAAGGTCCACCTACAGGGGGATACGAATGTCCCCAGATCGTGGCACTCTTGCATGTGCGCGATCGTCGGCCCGCCGTCCGCCCGCCGGGAGATCCGCCGTTCCACCTTCCTAGAAAGTCCGCCTGTGCTGGGAAAAATCCTCGTCCGATATCTGTCCAGATATAAGTGGCTCCTCGTCGCCGTGCTGGTCTTCCAGTTCGCGAGCGCGATTGCGACCCTGTATCTCCCGCGTCTCAACGAAGACATCATCAACAAGGGTGTCGCGCAGTCCGACACCGACTACATCTGGCGTACCGGCCTCTTCATGCTGGCGGTCTCGCTCGGCCAGATCGTCGCCTCGGTCATCGCCACGTACTTCGCCGCCCGGGCGGCCATGGGCGCCGGTCGCGACATCCGCTCCGACGTGTTCGGCAAGGTCAGCGGATTCTCCGAGCGCGAGGTCTCGCAGTTCGGCGCCGGGTCCCTCATCACCCGCAACACGAACGACGTGCAGCAGGTGCAGATGCTCGCGATGATGGGTGCGACGATGCTCGTCACCGCCCCGCTCCTCGCGATCGGCGGCATCATCTTCGCCGTGCAGACGAACATCGGCCTCAGCTGGCTCATCGCCGTCTCCGTGCCGCTGCTGCTGATCGTCGCGGGTCTCGTCGTCAGCCGCATGGTGCCGCTGTTCCGCAGCTATCAGGGCAAGCTCGACACCGTGAACCGCGTGATGCGGGAGCAGCTGACCGGCGTCCGTGTCGTCCGTGCCTTCGTGCGCGAGCGCATCGAGGAGGAGCGCTTCCGCGAGGCGAACACCGACATCATGGTCGTCGGCCGCAAGGTCGGCTCGCTGTTCGTGCTCCTGTTCCCGCTGTTCATGCTGATCCTGAACGTCACTGTCGTGGCGGTCGTCTGGTTCGGCGGCATTGAGGTCAACAGTGGGACCGTGCAGGTCGGGACGATCTTCGCCTTCATGCAGTACATCGGTCAGATCATGGGTGGCGTCATCATGGCGAGCTTCATGGCGATCATGATCCCGCGCGCGGCCGTCTCGGCCGAGCGCATCGGCGAGGTCCTCGACACCGAGTCGAGCATGGAGCGCCCCGCGAACGGCGTCACCGCGTTCCCGGCGCCGGGCTCGGTCGCGTTCGACGACGTCGAGTTCACCTACCCCGGTGCCGACTCGCCCGTGCTCACGGGCATCAGCTTCGGGGCGGAACCGGGCGAGACCGTCGCGATCGTCGGGTCGACGGGTGCGGGCAAGACCACGCTGGTCTCGCTGATCCCTCGACTGTTCGACGTCTCCGGCGGAGCGGTGTCCGTCGGCGGCACCGACGTCCGCAAGGCCGACGTCGAGTCGCTGTGGGCGACCATCGGGCTCGTCCCGCAGCGCCCGTTCCTGTTCACCGGAACCGTCGCGTCGAACCTCCGCTACGGCCGCGAGGATGCCACGGACGAAGAGCTGTGGCATGCGCTCGAGATCGCGCAGGGGCGTGACTTCGTCGAGGAGATGCCCGACGGGCTCGACTCGCGCATCACGCAGGGCGGCACGAACGTCTCCGGTGGTCAGCGTCAGCGTCTCGCGATCGCCCGTGCGATCGTGCGCCAACCGCAGATCCTCGTCTTCGACGACTCGTTCTCGGCGCTCGACCTGACCACCGACGCCCGCTTGAGGCAGGCGCTCTGGCGCGAGCTGCCGCATGTGACCAAGATCGTGGTCGCGCAGCGCGTCTCGTCCATCACGGATGCTGATCGCATCGTCGTGCTCGAAGGAGGGACGATGGTCGGCGTCGGCACGCACGAGGAGCTCCTCGAGACGAGCACGACCTATCGGGAGATCGTCGAATCGCAGCTGGGGGTGGACGCATGAGCGAACAGAACGAAACCCAGACCCGCCGTGGCCGTGCGGCCAAGGGCGGGGCCTCCGCGGATGGCGGGACGACGATGGTCGAGCCCGAGCTGACCGACGAGGAGAAGTACGAGGCCGAGCTGGCGGAGAAGGCGCGCCAGAACGGCGGCGGCTGGGACAGCGTCGCACCGGGCAAGGCCGACAACTTCGGCAAGAGCTTCAGCCGGATGATCGGCCTGCTCAAGCCGTCGGCGGTGTGGTTCGTCCTCGTGTCGATCGCCGGCGCGGTCGGCGTGGTCCTCACTGTCGCCGCCCCCAAGGTCCTCGGTGAAGCGACGAACCTCATCTACAAGGGCTTCATCTCGGTGCAGCTCGGACAGGCGAACGGCGACTTCCCCGGGTTCCCGGCCGGCACTCCGAAGGATGACGTGGTCTCCGCGCTCCGCCAGGGTGGGCAGGACGACTTCGCGAACCAGGTGTCGGCCCTCGGCGACTTCCGGGTCGGCGACGGCGTGGACTTCGACGCCCTCCGCTGGGTGATCATCGCGGTCCTGGCGATCTACGTCACGGCCGCCTTCCTCAGCTGGATCCAGGGCTACGTGATCAACGTGATCATGGTCCGCACCATGTGGCGCCTGCGCGAGCAGGTCGAGGCGAAGATCAACCGTCTGCCGCTGTCGTACTTCGACAAGGTGCAGCGAGGTGATCTGATCTCGCGCGTCACGAACGACATCGACAACATCACCCAGACGATGCAGCAGTCGCTGTCCGGGGCGATCACCGCCGTGCTCACGGTCGTAGGCGTGCTCGTGCTGATGTTCTCGATCTCGTGGCAGCTGGCCCTCGTCGCTCTCGTCGCGCTCCCGCTCATGGGAGTGATCTTCGGCGTCATCGGACCGCGGTCCCAGAAGGCGTTCGGCACGCAGTGGCGCAAGGTCGGTCGTCTGAACGCCCGCGTCGAGGAGGCCTTCTCGGGTCACGCTCTCGTCAAGGTGTTCGGACGCGAGCAGGACGCCCTCGAGAAGTTCAAGGACGAGAACGAGGAGCTGTTCCAGGCGAGCTTCAAGGCTCAGTTCCTCTCCGGCATCATCATGCCGGCGATGACCTTCGTCGGAAGCCTCACCTACGTCGGCATCGCGGTGCTCGGTGGCCTCATGGTCGCGAACGGGCAGCTGCGCCTCGGTGACGTGCAGGCGTTCATCCAGTACTCGCAGCAGTTCACGCAGCCCCTGTCGGAGCTGGGCGGCATGGCCGCGGTCGTGCAGTCCGGCACCGCATCCGCCGAGCGGGTGTTCGAGCTCCTCGACACCGAGGAGCAGGAGGCGGACGACGCGAACGCTCCGGCGCTCGCCGACGGCAAGGGCGTCGTGGAGTTCGAGAACGTCGCGTTCTCCTATACGCCCGAGCGCCCGCTCATCACCGACCTGTCGTTCCGGGTCGAGCCGGGGCAGACCGTCGCGATCGTCGGTCCGACCGGTGCGGGCAAGACGACGCTCGTCAACCTCATCATGCGGTTCTACGAGCTGAACGGCGGGCGGATCCTCCTCGACGGTCAGGACATCTCCGAGGTCACGCGCGACCAGCTGCGTTCGCGCACCGGCATGGTGCTGCAGGACCCCTGGCTGTTCGCCGGCAGCATCCGCGAGAACATCCGGTACGGCCGCTCCACCGCGACCGACGAGGAAGTCCTCGATGCCGCGAAGGCGACCTACGTCGACCGCTTCGTGCACGCTCTCCCCGAGGGCTACGACACGGTCCTCGACGAGGACGCGTCGAACGTCTCGGCGGGTGAGCGCCAGCTGATCACGATCGCCCGTGCGTTCGTCGCCCAGCCGTCGATCCTCATCCTCGATGAGGCGACGTCTGCGGTCGACACCCGCACCGAGCTGCTGCTGCAGCACGCCATGGCGGCCCTGCGACAGGGACGCACGTCGTTCGTGATCGCGCACCGTCTGTCGACGATCCGCGACGCCGACCTCATCCTCGTGATGGAGCACGGCGACATCG
>JAZBLS010000035.1:0-21570 GCA_037033365.1 Actinomycetota bacterium
CCGTCACAGCGCTGCAGGACGCGCTGAGCGCCCTCTCCCCCGCCGGCGCCCCCGGCGATCCGTTCGCGGAGCTGTCGGAGCTGCGGGCGGCGAACACGGCACTCGACGACGCGATCGCGACGGCCCGTCACCGCGCGGAGCACCCGCTGCCGAGCATTCCGCAGGTGCAGCACGCGATCGACGACGCTGACCGTCAGCTCGGCGTCGCACGCGGCCTCATCGCGGGCCACCGCGGCTGGATCGGCGCCGACGCCCGCACCCGACTCGCCGAGGCCGAGCGGCTCCGCAGCGACCTGTCCGAGCTGCTCCCCGCGGAGGAGACCCGGGAGCAGGCACTCGCGAGCGCGCGCCGCGTCGCGCACCTCGCCTCCGAGGCGCTCCAGCTCGCGCAGCGCGACATCGACTCGTCGCGCCCCCAGGACGACGGCTGGGGCGGTGGCGGCGGCTGGGGTGGCGGCGGTCGCGGTGGAGGCGGCGGCAACGGCATCGCCTCCGGCATCCTCGGCGGCCTCGTGATCGGCAGCCTGCTGGACGGCATGTTCGACTGAACCGGAACACCGTGTTCTGAACCGGAGCGCGATGTTCCGATCCGGAGCATGACGAAGGCCCGGCACCGCGTGGTGCCGGGCCTTCGTCCGTTCTCAGGAGGCGAGCGCCTCTGCGGGCGGTGCCTGGGTGCTGAGCGCGATCACGCCGTAGTCCCAGCCCTTGCGCCGGTACACGACGCTCGGGTGGTCGGTGCGCACGTCCACGAAGAGGAAGAAGTCGTGACCGACGAGTTCCATGCGGTCGACCGCCTCTTCGACGGTCATCCATTCGGCGTCGAAGCTCTTCGTGCGGATCACGACGGGCGTGTAGACCTCGTCCTCGTCGTTCTGGACGGGCACGCTGCCCGTGGCCACGGCGTGCAGGACGTCGGCCGACGCCGGCTCGACATCGATTCCCTCGAGGGAGCCGCTGCCCTTCTCGAAATGGGCACCGCGCGGATGCTGGCGGCCGTCGACCCTCTTCTCCTTGGCGCGGCGGAGCTGTTCGCTCATCTTGTCGACCGCGAGGTCGAGGGCGACGAACTTGTCGCCGTCGACCGCCTCGGCACGGACCACCGGTCCTTTGCCGATCAGCGTGAGCTCGACGGTCTCATCCGGCACCCGGCCATTGCGATACGCACGGTGGGTGACCTTCACGTCCAGCCGTTGCGCACGAGATGCGAGTGTCTGGACCCTGGCGATCTTCTCATCGACAACGGTTCGGAAGCGATCGGTGATACCCACTCCGACGCCAACGATGCTCGTTTCCATTGCTGCCTCCTTGTCCCGGTCCTCCCGGCCAAGGGCGGACCGTGGTCGCCTTGTGATCCCCCACGCTAGTCGGCCCGCAGGCGGATGTCACGGGTCATTTCCTCCGTGTCTCCGATCCGTTCATGATGTGTTCCCTGTGACGGGGTGTCGCTGCGAGGGCAGCGACGGATAAGACGTGGAACCCCGCATCCGCGAGCACGCGGGCCGCCTCATCGACCGTGGAGCCGGTGGTCACGACGTCGTCGACGAGGATCACCCGCTCCCCCGCGGAGCCGCGGCGGGCCCGCATGCTGCCGCGCACGTTCTCGGCCCGCGCGGCGACGTCGAGTCCTCTCTGGTCACCCCTTCCGCCCGCCCTCGCGAGCAATCGGGAGGGCGTCGCGCCCGCCCGCCGGAGGAGGAGTTCCGGGACGCGGTAGCCGCGACGGCGGAACGCGGAACGCGAGGTCGGCACAGGGACGAACAGCACTCGCTCCCTCTCCGGCTCCGGGTCGTCGAGAACCGCGGCGAGCGCTGCGCCGAGGGGCCTGGCGAGCATGGTCTCCCCCTGGTCCTTCAGACGTCGGATGCACCGGGCGGCCACGGAGTCGAACGGGAGGGCCGCCCGCACGCTCAGACCGCCCGGCGTCCGGGTCCGGATCGGCGACGGCACGAGCATCGCGCGGCATTCCACGCAGAGAAGAGTCCCGGCACCACCGCAGCCCCCACAGGTGGCGGCGAGCACGAGGGCGAGCGCCTCGAGCCCGAGGATGCGCAGGGAGGGAGGGGCGGGCATCTCCCGATCCTGCCTCCAGTCGCCGGATGCCGCGTGCGCGCCTCGAGCGGATCCCCGGGCGACGCGCACAGCCTCCCTGGCACGGGATGCCGTGCAGAGCGACAGCGCGTCAGCGGCCTGCGCGCGTGGCGAGGAGGATGACTCCCTCGGTCGACTCGCTCCACGCCGAGCCGCTGCGGGCGAACACCGCGCCTTCGGCTCCCAGCACCCGCACTCCGGCCGCCGTGCGAGAGCCCGCGATCGAGATCGCGCCGGACGGCGCGGACTCCGATGCGCCGGAGCCGCCGACGATCTGCGTGATCACCATGCGGTCCTCCGGTGACGTGAGCAGTCCGAGCCGGTCGGGCCCGAGCCAGACCAGGCCGGAGACCGCGCCGCCGACCTGCGCGAGGGGCTGTGTGGGCCCGAGCTCGGTCGGGAGCCCTGCCTCATCACGGATCACGGAGGACACCACGATCCAGCGTTCTCCGCCGACCACGACGACGGCCGCGACGCGCGCGCCGTCGGACGACACCCGGATCGCGTCGACCTGTGAGGCGTCGGGCCAGGCTCCGTCGATCGTGTGCGCCACGACGTCGCTGCCGATCGCCTGCAGGGCCGTGGGCGCAGCGGACGGCACCGACCACACGTAGTCCCACGGGTCCAGGGACGGGCGCACCAGCCCGCCGCGCTGGTCGAGCTCGTCGAAACTGCCGTCGCCCGCGAGGTACACGTGACCGTCTGCCAGCTGCACGGCGGCATGCGAGTCGTCGACGGCCACATCGATCGCGACGATCGGCTGAGTGGCGCCGATGATCTCCTCGGAGATGCCGGGGATCGGAACGACCTGTCCGCCGACGACGGTGCCGAACTCGCCCGGCTTGAGCACGAGGCTGCCGGCGTCGGCCGGATCCTCCACGAGCTTGACCACCCCGGCATCCAGCGTGCGGCCGTCCACCGTGAAGCGCACCTGGCTGACCTGCACACCCGCGGCCGTCAATGTGGCCTGCAGCTGCGTGCGCATCCGCGCGAGGGTCGTCGGGTCGAGCGACGCGGCCGCGCGGTTGAGCGCGACGTCGGCGATCTGATCGGGGTCGATGGGCACGGCATCCCGCGCCAGCTGCACCCCGGGCGGGAAAGCGCTCTGCACCGCGGGGTCGAGCCATGGGCTCGGTGCCCCGCCGATCAGCGACTGCGCGATGGTGGTGGCGATCGTCGCCCGGCGCGGGAACCAGCGGACGTCGGGGACGAGCCGCTCCCAGGTCTGGTCGAAGTACTGCAGCGCATAGTCGTCGTACACACGGGAGAAGCGGGACTCGTCGATCACCACCCCGTCCGGTGCCTCGGAGATCCGCCACTGTCCGTCGTTCAGGACCACGACGAAGGCCGAGGTGGATGCGCCGACCGAATCCGAAGCCTCGGTGTACGCGCCGGTGCCGTCCACGCTCGCGACCTGCTCGAAGCGCACGCGCACATCGGCCGTGTCACCGTCGACGGATTCCGCGTCCTCCTCGAGGCTCGAGGTGAACGAGCGGGTCGAGGCGCTCGTGTCGATCGAGACCCCCGTCGTCGGACGCCAGGTCGCAGCGAGCTCCGGCGTGAGGAAGGTGCGCGCGGTGTCCCAGTTGTCCGCCGGGGTGATCGCGGCCTCCATGAAGCCCTCGACGATGGCTGCGGGCCCCGCACCCTCGACGGGTCCGGAGGCGAGGGGGAGGAAATCGGGGTTGTCCGGTGATGTGCCCAGCGCCAGCCCCGACTGGACGTCGCCCGTCGTCGGAAGGCCCGTGCACGCGGTCAGAGCGAGCGCGACCGTGGCGATCGCGACCGCCCGCAGGGCGCGTGGGACGTGCCGCGTCATTCGATGCTCCCTCTGTCGAACAGCGCCGCCGGGATGTCGGCGAGCTGGATCGGCTGCGTCGCGTCGCCGACGCCGCTGAGCGCCTCAGTCGGCTCGACGGGCACGGGCGACGGTCCGTCGATGGTCGCCGACCGCCGCGGCAGCGTGAGGACGAAGTTCGAGCCGACGCCGAGCTCCGACCACACGGCGAGGGTGCCGCCGTGCAGCGTCGCGTCACCGAGGGCGATAGAGAGACCGAGGCCTGTCCCGCCGATCGTGCGCTGACGCGACGGGTCGGCCCGCCAGAACCTGTCGAACACGCGCTCGGCGTCCGCCGGGTCCATTCCGAGCCCGAAATCCCGGACGCCCGCCGCGACCGCATGCTGATTGCTGTCGACCGTGATGATGACGGGTCGCCCCTCGCCGTGCTCGATCGCATTGCCGATCAGATTGCGCAGCACGCGCCGCACGCGCCGGGGATCCATGTCCACGGGCGAGTACCCGCCGGGGGCGACGAGTCGGAGTTCGCTGCCCCGCCCCTGGGCGAGGGGCCTCATCTGTTCGATGATGTCCTCCGCGAGGTGCGCGAGGCTGGTGGCTTCGAGCTCGAGCTGCACGGACCCCGCATCGTATCGGCTGATCTCCAGGAGGTCGGAGAGGAGCGTCTCGAAGCGCTGCACCTGCGTGTGCAGGAGCTCGGTGGTGCGCGCCGTCGTCGGATCGAACTCGCCGCGCTGGTCGTTGAGCATGTCGGCGGCGAGACGGATCGTCGTGAGCGGCGTCCTCAGCTCGTGCGAGACGTCGGAGACGAAGCGCTGCTGCACCAGGGAGAGCTCGCCCAGCTCCTTGATCTGCGCCTCGATGCTGTCGGCCATCGCGTTGAACGACCGCCCGAGCGTCGCGATCTCGTCCTCCCCGTGCACGTCGATGCGGACGCCGAGGTCGCCGGATGCGAGGCGCGCACTCGTCTCCGCGGCCTCCACGATCGGCGTGGAGACGGTCCGGAGGACGATGAAGGAGATCGCGGCGACGATCGCGACGAGCCCGATGCCGGCGATCCAGAGGGTGCGCTGCACGAAGGTCAGCGTCTGATCGGCATCCGCCAGGTCGTACGCGAAGTACACCTCGAAGGCCCCCGCCTCCGGCACGTTCAGCTGCTGCCCCACGATGATCCCGGGGACGTCGCGACCCGCGACGTTCAGCGACGCGGACTGCCACGACTGGCGGTCGTCGAGTGTGACCACGCGGTTGCGCAGCTCCGGACTGATGAAGTTGTTGCTGAGGCCCGCGGTGAAGCCGTTGATGCCCGCCGCATCCGCATCCTTGTCGATCCGGAGGCCCGCGATGCCCTGCGCGGTGGAGTTGCGCCCCAGGTCCTCCTGCACGCTGTCCCACAGCTCCTGCAGGGCCGCGGGGTCGTCTCCGAGCGCCGCGGAGTCCAGCGTGATCTGCGCCTGGTCGACCGAGCGCACGGCATCCTCGAGCGCCTCGTTCTTGCGCGACTCGAAGAGGTCGCTCTGAATGACGAGCGCCATGGTCACGCAGGTGATGAGGATCGCGGTGGACGTCAGCAGCAGCGTGATCGTCAGGGTGCGGAACCGCAGCGATCTGCGCCAGAGGGCGTTGAGGACGGTCGGCCAGCCGCGCCAGTCGCGGAGGACTGCGACCGCCGTGGTGGTCGCATCCGTCGCGGCCATGGTGCCCTAGCTCGGGCTCCCGGCGCGATAGCCGACGCCACGCACCGTCATGACGATCTTGGGGTTGTCCGGGTCGAGCTCGACCTTGGCGCGTAGCCGCTGTACGTGCACGTTCACCAGACGGGTGTCGGCCTTGTAGTGGTATCCCCAGACCTGCTCGAGCAGCATCTCGCGCGAGAACACCTGCTGAGGCTTGGACGCGAGTGCGACCAGCAGCTGGAACTCCAGCGGCGTCAGCGCGATGGGGGCCGTTCCGCGGCGGACCTCGTGGGCGTCGACATCGACCGTGAGGTCGCCGACGCGCAGCTGCTCCCCCACCGTCTGCGGCGCAGGCCGGAGGCGGGTGCGGATGCGGGCGACGAGCTCTTTCGGGTTGAAGGGCTTCACGATGTAGTCGTCGGCGCCCACCTCGAGCCCCCGGACGACATCGGCCGTGTCGCTGCGAGCGGTGAGCATGATCACCGGAACCCCGGACTCGGCCCGGATGCGCGTGCAGATCTCGATCCCGTCCATGCCGGGGAGCATGAGGTCGAGCAGCACGAGGTCGGGACGCTGCGTGCGCCACTCCTCGACGGCTCGCGCACCGTCGGCGCAGAACACCGGCTCGAAACCCTCCGTGCGCAGCACGATGCCGATCATCTCGGCGAGCGCGGTGTCGTCGTCGACCACAAGAATGCGTGAGGTCATAACTGTTACCTTATGGCACTCAGTACCACGTCCCCCCAGTCTGCGCACACAACGGGTCGTATGACACGATGGGAGCGCACGACGGAGGGAGTGCCGGTTGAGCGGCCAGATCTGGACCCCTGCCCCGAAGAAGGGCATCATCCCCCTGCATCCGCTGACCTTCGGGCAGCTGCTGGGGAAGTCCTTCGCGGCGCTCCGACACAACCCGAAGGTGCTCTTCGGGTTCGGAGTCGTCATCCAGCTCGCCGTCGTGGCGCTCAGCGCCGCGGTGATGGGCTTCGTCTTCTTCACCACGTTCACGAGGCTCGAGTCGCTGTCGCCCTCTTCGCCCGACTACGAGGCCGTCTTCTCCGGCACGATCGCGATGAACATCGTGGCCGGGCTCGCGGTCGGCATCGCCTCGGTCGCGTTCACCGCGCTCATGCAGGGTGTGGTCGCCGCAGAGATCGGATTCGCCGCGGTCGGCGTCAAAGCGACGCTGAAGACGCTGTGGCGAAAGATGATTCCGGCATTCTGGCGGCTCGCGGCCTTCGCGTCGCTGTCGGTCGCGTTCATCTTCGGCGTGATCATCATCGTGTTCCTGATCATCGCCGGATTCGTCGCGGGAGGTCTCGGCGGATCTGGCGAGCTGATCGCCGGTCTCGTGATCGTCGTCATCCTGATCGTGCTGGCCACGATCCCCCTCGTCGTGTGGCTCACCACCAAGCTGCTGCTGGTGCCGTCGATCCTGGTCCTGGAGCGTGCGAAGTTCCGCGCCGCGCTCGTGCGGTCGTGGCGACTGACCCGCGGCCGCTTCTGGACCGCGTGGGGCGTGACATTCCTCATCGGCGCGATCATGGGGATCGCCATGCAGGTCGTGAACCTCCCGGTGTCGCTGGCCGGTTCCATGCTCGGGACCGTGATCGCCCCCACGGGTTCGACGGACACCGCCGCGGTCATGGGATTCGTCTTCGCCCTGCTCGGACCGCAAATCCTCCTCCTCGTCCTGCAGGCCATCTCCCTGGTCGTGCAGAGCTCGGCCGGCACCCTCGTCTACCTGGACAGCCGGATGCGGTACGAGGGCCTCGACCAGGCGCTCATCCGTCACGTCGAGCGGCGCGATCTCGGCTGGACCGAGGACCAGCTGGGCGATCCCTTCCTCGTGGATCCCGAGCGGGCGGTGAGCAGCGCTCCCCCGCCCAAGCAGACTCCGGAATGGGCCATGACGGCCGCGGGATACCCGGGACAGGGGTACGCGCCGCAGCAGCCGTACCCGCAGCAGCCGTATCCGGCGCCGGCGTATCCGCAGCAGGCGTACCCGGCGCAGCCGTATCCTTCGCAGCCGTACCCCTACCCACAGCAGGCGTACCCGCCGCAGCAGGCGTACCCACCACAGCAGGGCTACGCCGCTCCGCAGTACGGTCAGCAGCCGTCCGGCGCCCAGCCCGCCCCAGCACCGCAGACCCCGTCCTCTGCCACGCCTCCGCCCCCGCCTGTTCGGCCCGCTCCGGCGCCGCCGGCGTCCGACACCACGTGGACGGCACCGGGCTCTGGCGAGCAGGCATGATCGCCGGATTCGACGTGCTCATCCCCGATGGGGACGAAGCCCGTCGCTGGGCCGAGGAGGAGCTGTCCGACCCTCGCTACGCGGAGGCGAAGCCCACATGGTTCGACCTCCTGGCCCGTGACATCGGCCGGTTCTTCGCCGACCTCTTCAGCTCGGAGAACGGGGAGAACATCGGTCCCTCCGCGCTTGTCGTGGTGAGCCTCCTCATCTTCGCCGCTCTGGTCACCGCACTCATCATCTGGGGTCGACCGCGCCGCTCCCGCGCCGTCCGCCGCCCGCACGGAGACCTCCTCGGCGCCGCCGACGACCGCACGGCGGCTCAGCTGCGCACGGATGCCGAGCGCAGCGCACGGGCAGGAGACTGGGACGACGCGACGATCCTGCGCTTCCGCGCGCTCGCCCGAGGACTCCTGGAGCGCGATCTGATCGACCCGTCCCCCGGCGCCACGGCGCAGGCCATCGCTCGGGAGGTCTCCTCCGTCGTCGCGGCTGAGGGAGCGGCCGTGCGCAACGCGGCCACGACCTTCGACGACGTCCGATACCTCCGGCATCCGGCGACGGCCGAGAGCTATGCCGAGCTCGCCGCGACCGATGAACGCCTCATGGCGCTGCGCCCGGAGCTGGTCGCGGCATGACGATGACCGAGCAGCGGCCGGCGCCCGCGTCCACGGCCGAGCCCTCGTCGCGGCGTCGCCGTCTTCGGAGTCTCGGCGGCTGGGCGGCGCTCGTCGCGCTCGTCCTCGTCGGCGTCTTCGTCGCGATCCAGGTGAGCGTGCAGACGCCCGCCCGGCGGGGATCGCTCGACCCGGACAGCGTCGGCGACGCCGGAGCCGGAGCACTCGCACGCATCCTCGAGGAGCAGGGCGTCGAGGTGTCGGTGTTCCGCTCGCGGGATGCGGCGCGTGCGGCCATCCGCGACGGTGACACGCTCGTCATGGCGAACCCGTTCTCCCTCTCCGAGGACGCGGTCTCCCAGCTGATCGCGCCGGCCGACAGGGTCGTGTTCCTCTCGACGTCGACGCATCTGATCGAGAGCCTCCGCCTGGGTGAGAACACCACGGCGGATTCGTCTCCCGTCGATGCACGGTGCGACGTTCGGGAGTTCGCCGACATCGCCGACATCCGTCCCGACCGGCTGTTCGAGCCGGCCGACGGCGTAGAGGGCTGCTTCGGAGACGACGATGCGGCCGCGGTGCTGGTCGACGACTCCGACGGCACCGTGCGCATCGCGGTCGAGGGTGCGCGCCTCTTCAGCAACGCCTACCTGGCGGAGGACGGCAACGCCGCGCTCGGGCTCGCGCTGCTCGGTCAGAGCGACCGGGTGGTCTGGTACGTCCCGACCTACGGCGACAGCGACCTCGAGGGCGAGTCGCCGGACACGCTCGGCTCCCTGACTCCCGGCTGGGTCACCCCGGCCATCCTCCTGCTGATCATCGCGGGCATCGCGGCGGCGATCTGGCGCGGACAGCGCTTCGGTCCCCTCGTCGCAGAGACGCTGCCCGTCACGGTGCGGGCATCCGAGACCATGCACGGTCGTGCCCGCCTGACCGCGAAGGCGGGCGATTCCGCGCACGCGGCCGAGGCGATCCGCGACGGCAGCGCGCGGCGCCTCGCCCGGCGCCTGGGGCTCACGGCAAAGGCGTCGGCCGACGAGATCGCGGATGCCGCGGCGGACCGCCTCCGCATCCCCCGCGGGAGCCTGCAGGAACTCCTCGCCGGGCCCCTGCCCGATGACGACGCGACGCTCGTCGAGCTCGCACGACGTCTGAGCGAACTAGAGACCGCGGTCGACGAATCGACCACGACCATGCGGCGACCCGAGTGATTCTCCAGCCCTGCGTAAGAACCGCCGTCCACCCATCCGAACGGAAGCCGAGGACCACCACGTGACCGATGACCACACCACCGACGCCGAGCTGCGTCAGGCGATGCACCGTGTCCGCACCGAGGTCGACAAGGCCGTGGTCGGCCAGGCCGGGACCGTCACCGGTCTGCTCGTCTCGCTGCTCGCCCGCGGCCACGTGCTGCTCGAGGGAGTGCCGGGGGTCGCGAAGACGCTCGTCGTCCGCTCCTTCGCGCGGGCGCTCGGCCTCGACACCAAGCGCGTGCAGTTCACCCCCGACCTCATGCCCGGCGATGTGACCGGGTCGCTCGTGTACGACGCGCGCACCGGGGAGTTCGACTTCCGCGCAGGACCGGTGTTCACCAACATCCTGCTCGCCGACGAGATCAACCGGACGCCCCCGAAGACGCAGGCGGCGCTCCTCGAGGCGATGGAGGAGCGCCAGGTGTCGGCCGACGGCACGAGCCGAACGCTGCCGGACCCGTTCCTCGTGGCCGCCACCCAGAACCCCATCGAGCACGAGGGCACCTACTCCCTGCCCGAAGCGCAGCTCGATCGTTTCCTCATGAAGCTGGTCGTCGGGATGCCGGAGCGCGACGCCGAGGTCTCGGTGCTGCGCCGCCACGCCTCGGGCTTCTCACCCCGGGAGCTCACGGGGGTCGAGGCCGTGGTCAGCGCGGACGAGATCCGCGCCGCACAGGCGGCTGCCGGCCGCGTCGAGGTCACGGACGACGTGCTCGGCTACGTCGTCGACCTCGCGAGGGCCACCCGCCAGTCCCCCTCCGTCGAACTCGGAGCGAGCCCCCGAGCCTCGACCGGCCTGCTCGCCGCGGCGAAGGCCTGGGCGTGGCTCAACGCCTCCTCGGCCGTGACGCCCGACCATGTGCAGACGATGCTCGTGCCGGTCTGGCGCCACCGCCTGCAGCTGCGTCCGGACGCGCAGATGGAGGGCGTGTCGGCCGACGCCGTCCTCACATCGGTCGTGCAGCAGACCAGGGTGCCGATCTAGGTGTTCGTCACCGGTCGCCTCGCCGTCGCCCTCGCCGTCGGTGTCGTCCCGCTGGTCCTCGCGGGGCTCTCGGGTTTCGCGCCGTATGCCGTTCTGGGAATCTGGGTCGGGCTCTGCGCGCTGCTCGTGACTCTCGACGTCGTGCTGGCCGCGAGCCCGCGCACCGTGGTGGTCACTCGGCGTGTGCCGGCGCGAACGCGCCTGGGCGAGCTCGTGCCGGTGAGCGTGGTGGTGCACAATCAGGGCGGACGCACGCTGGAGGCGCTGATCCGCGACGCCTGGCAGCCGACGGCGGGCGCAGGCTCCGACCGGCAGCGGCTCAGCATCCCGGCCGGCGAGCGCCGGAGGGTCGACATCCCGCTGCTGCCGCGCCGTCGGGGTGAGCTCGTGAGCGAGTTCGTCATGATCCGGTCGCGGGGTCCGCTCGGGCTGGCGGGGCGGCAGGCCAAGCACACGGGGCGCGGCAGCATCCGCGTCCTCCCGGCGTTCGCCTCGCGCAAGCACCTCCCCTCGCGTCTCGCGCGTCTGCGCGAACTCGACGGGAACACCAGCATCCAGGTGCGGGGCCAGGGCACCGAGTTCGACTCGCTGCGCGAGTACGTGCGCGGAGATGACGTGCGCTCGATCGACTGGCGCGCCACCGCGCGTGCGGGAACCACCATGCTGCGCACATGGCGCCCCGAGCGCGACCGCCATGTCGTGATCATCATCGACACGGGCAGGACGGCCGCCGCCCGCGTCGGCGACGGCACGCGGGTCGACGCCGCACTGGAGGCGTCCCTGTTGCTCGCGGCCCTCGCCGCGCGGGCGGGCGACCACGTCCACCTGCTCATGTACGACCGCGTCGCACGCGCCAGGGTGACCGGGGTGGAAGGCACCGCGCTCCTCCCGGCACTGACCGACGCCATGGCCCCCGTGCACGCGCGGCTCGTCGACACCGACTGGCACGGCGCGTTCGCCGCCGTGCGGACCCTCACCACACGTCCGTCCCTGATCGTGGTGCTCACTGCACAGGATGCCGCGGAGTCGGCGCGCGGATTCCTCGGCGCCTTCCCGGATGCCTCGCGGGCGACCTCGATCCTCGTCGGCTCCGTGACGGATGACGGCATCGCGACGCTCGCCCGACAGCGCGACTCACGGGAGGACGTGTACCTCGCAGCCGCGGCGGAGCGGACGATGCGCGACGCGGAGAACGTGGCCGACGCCGTGCGACGAGCGGGCGGCGAGGCGATCGCCGCCGACCCGGAGACACTGCCGCCCCGCATCGCGGACCGCTATCTGGAGCTCAAGGCCGCCGGCCGCCTCTGACCGTCCGCCGCCCGCGGGCACAACCTCGGACCCGCCGCCTCCCCCGGCGGGCACAACCTCGGACCCGCCACCCCGACACGCCGAAGGGCGAATGCCGCGGACGGCGTGTCGCCCCCGACATCCGAAACTGTGTCCGGGGCGGGACCGGGGCATCCGAAACTGCTCGGCCCGATCAGAAGCGACCCGCGATCAGCCGGCCACCAGCGTGGGAGTGCCTGCCTCGTACTCGACGAGATCGCCGGTCTCTCCGCGGCGGTACGCGCGGCCGCCGATCACGAGCATGTAGATGAGGAAGACCGCGAGAGCGGCGGCGCCGATGCCGATCTTGAGCGGCCAGGGCAGCGCCCACCCGGTGATGAAGCCCTCGACGAGACCGGCGAGGAACAGCGCGAACACGAGGCCGATCGCGACCGTGGCGAGTGCACGTCCTTCCGCGGCGAGCGACTCGCCGCGAGTGCGATGCCCCGGAGCGACCCACGACCAGAAGACGTGGAGCCCTGCCGCGGCAGCGACGAAGATGCACGTCATCTCCAGCATCCCGTGCGGGAGGATGTAGAGCAGCATGACGTCGGCCTTGTCATGGGCGGCCATGACGGCGGCCGAGGTGCCGAGTCCCATCGCGTTCTGCACCAGGACGTTGATGGGCCAGAGACCCGTGATGCCGAACAGCACGCACTGCAGCGCGATCCAGGCGTTGTTCGTCCACACCATGCCCATGAAGACGGCTGCGGGGTTCTCGGTGTAGTACCCCGTGAAGCTCTCATCGGCGTACTGCTCGAGCAGGTCGGGCGGCCCGAGTGTCGCGATCAGCGCGGGATCCGCCGAGATCCAGGCGGCCGTGCCGACGACGATGGCGATGAAGGCGACGGCGATCACGAGCGTCGTCCAGCGCAGACGGTACAGGGCGGCGGGGAGCTGCCGGCTGAAGAAGCGACTCGTCTGGGTGAGGATGCTGTCGGACGCTCCGGTCAGACGGATCCTCGCCCTGACGAGGATGGTGGAGAGGTACGCGCCCTGCGGGGAATCACCGACCGTGGTCTTCAGGTCCGCGAGATCGGCCGACGCCGCCCGGTAGCGGACGATCAGCTCGTCGACTCCCGCGCCGTCGAGTCGGGCGCGGCTGAGCTCTTCGAGTCGTTCCCACTCGGCGCGGCGTGCATCAGTCAGCGCATCGGCATCCACCTGATTTACTGTACTCATGTCTGCCCCGCTCGATACGTCCGACGAGGTGCTCTCCGGCGAAGCCGTCGCGATCGATGTGCAGCCGATCGGCTTCATCCTCCGCGCGGCCGGCGCGATCATCGACATGCTCGTGGGTTTCGCGGTCTTCGTGGCCTGGCTCTTCCTGCGCATCTGGCTGCTGGACCTGGGCCTCCTCGACGAGGCGACCGACCGCATCGCCCTCGTCGCCTCCATCGTGGTGAGCTTCGTCGTACTGCCGATCACGATGGAGGTCGCGCTCAAGGGGCGCAGCCTCGGCAAGCTCGCGGTCGGCGGACGCATCGTCCGCATCGACGGAGGGGCGACCGGGTTCCGGCACGCGTTCATCCGTGGACTGCTGGGCGTGCTCGAGATCTACATGACGTTCGGCGCGATCGCGGTGCTCTCCGGTGCCTTCAGCGCGCGCTCGCAGCGACTGGGCGACATGGTCGCGGGAACATACAGCCAGCGCGTGCGCACACCGAAGCTCGTGCCGTCGGTGCCCGTGCTGCCGCCGATGCTCGCAGGCTGGGCGCAGATCGCCGACGTCGCACGCCTGCCCGACCGACTGGCGCGGCGTATCTCGCAGTTCCTGCAGAGCGCTCCGCGCATGGTCCCCGCGGCCCGCGCACGCGTGGCCCAGGAGCTGCTGGACGAGGCGCGGCCCTACATCTCCCCGCTCCCTCCCGTAGCGCCGGAGCTCGTCCTCGTCGGCGTGACGGTGCTGCGGCGCGAGCGTGAGCGCCGTGCGCTGGAGAACGCCGACCGTCGCGCCGAGCGGCTCACCGGCCGCCGCGTCGGCGTCTGATCCGGTCGCCCGCGGCCGAGAACCTCAGAAGCGGATCGCGTCGATCACCTTCACGCGCAGCGCGACGAGAGCCGGGATGAATCCGGCCACCGCGCCCACGATGATGGACGCCCCCAGCCCGACGAAGGCGGCGCGCATCGGAAAGGGAGGGATGTCCTGGATGCCGTAGAACAGCGACGTCACGACCCAGTCCGACCGCAGGATGGCGACGACGATCGCGATGCCGATGATGCCGGCGACCGTGGTGGCGACCAGGCTCTCCAGCAGCACCGAGACGAAGACCCGTCCCGACGTCGCCCCGAACGCCCGACGGACGCCGATCTCCCGCACGCGCTGCCGCATCGCCACGAGCTGGATGTTGATCAGGCTGATCGCACCCAGTGCGAGGATGATCGCGGCGATGCCCCCTGTCACCATCTCGAACGTCGCCTGCGCATCGAGCGCGCCCGGCTGCGCGGCCCAGTCCGAGCGGCTCACGGACACGGTCTGCCCCTCGGGCAGACCCGCGCGCAGATCCATCGCGAGCACCGGCGCGATCTCGTCGACCTGCTCCTGCCCGACCCACACCTCGTACTGCGGCCACGCGCCCTCCGGAAGCGCGTCCACGCGGCTCCGATAGGCGTCGTAGAGGAGGTCGACGCGGAGCTCCTCGTCACCGAACCCCGCGCGCGGCACCACGCCGACGACCTGATAAGTGCCGCCGGCGGGGCCGCTCAGCGCGAGGGTCGGGTGCTGCGCCAGCGGCACGCGACCGATGCGGTCCCACAGGGCCTCGGTGATCACGACGGGAGGCGCGAGGGCCTCGACGTCGGCATCCCGCAGCCAGCGCCCCTCCAGGAGCTGCTCGCGGTGGATCGCGGAGTACAGCGGGTCGATCAGACGCGTGTTGACGTCGACGATGCCGTCAGGCAGCTGCACGGGCACCATGAGCCCCTGCGCGATCCGTGCGACATGGCTGAAGCCGAAGCGCTCGGAGACGCGGGCGAACCTCTCGTCGAACTCGTCGAAGTCGACCGGCGCGCCGTCGGCGGTGCTCACGCCGATCACGAGGGTGGCGGCTCGCCCGCCCCAGCGGTCGGACTGCTCGGCCTGATACTGCCGCTGGTACTCCGAGATCGCCACGACGGCCGTGAGCGCGGCGACCGAGACGGCGATGCCGATCAGGCTCAGCAGCACGCGCAGCTTGTGCACGCGGATCTCCGCCCAGGCGTCGGAGAGGGCTCCGAGCAGGCCGGTCACGAGGTCATCCCCTGAGGGATCGCGTGCGTGCCCGCCACTGCAGGGGCGGCCGCAGACGGCACGGAGGACGCGAGCGTGGATGCCTCGAACGCCCGGCTGAGGTCGGCGGTCTCCAGGCGACCCGCGTCGAGTCGATAGTGACGACGCGCTCGCGCGGCCACGTGCAGGTCGTGGGTGATCGTGACGAGCGCGGCATCCGTCTCCGTCGCCACCTCGTCGAGCAGCGACATGACCGATGCCCCCGTGTCGATGTCGAGCGCGCCGGTGGGCTCGTCGGCGAGGATCAGCACGGGCCGGCGCACGAGCGCCCGCGCGATGGCGACGCGCTGCTGCTCACCGCCCGAGAGCCGATCGGCGATCTGGTCGATGCGGTGTCCGAGACCCACGCGCTCCAGCATGTCGGATGCGATCTGCCGTCGGTTCCAGAACAGTCGTCCCCTCGCATGACCGAGCGGCATCATGACATTGTCGAGCGCCGTGCGCCCCGGCAGGAGGTTGAACTGCTGGAACACGAAGCCGACGTTGTCTCCGCGGAGTCGGTCGAGCCTGCCCGATCGCATGCGCCGCACCTCGCGCCCCTCGAACGAGACGGTTCCGCTCGTGGGCGTATCGAGCATGCCGAGGATGTTCAGAAGCGTCGACTTGCCCGACCCGGATCGTCCGACGATCGACACGTGGTCCCCCGCAACGACCTCGAGCGTGATCCCGCGGAGGATCTCCAGCTCGCTGTCATCTGCGAGCAGCACGCTCTTCGTGACGTCCTGCAGGGCGACGAGCGTCACCAGCTGACTCCGCTGTCGCACTGCTCGACACCGGGCGCGACCTCGTAGCAGTACTCCTCGACGGGTGCGACGAATCCGGGCACGAACTGGCGGATCGAGTCGCCTTCGGCGAGGCCCTCCACGACCTCGACCATGACGCCGTCATTCACGCCGAGGGTGACGGCGCGCTCCTCCGGTTCGGAGCCGTCGCCGGCGTCCACCCAGACGTTGCCGCTGCCGGCTCCGCCCTGCACCGCGGTGACCGGCACGACGAGCGCGTCGTCCACCTGGCCGAGCGCGAGGTCCATGGTCGCGGGGAGCCCGGCGAAGACCACCTGGTCTGCGGGGATCGCGCAGCGGACGCTCGCGGTGCCCTCGGCGCTCACCTGCACGCGCACGCCGGTGCAGGTGAACGGGGCGGGGCCACCGGTGATCGTCACCGACGCCTCCGCCGGGGCGTTGACCAGACGGTAGAGCTGGACGGGCTCGACGGTGGCGAGCAGGTGGTACCGCGCGGGGGTGAACGTGTAGGTCTCCGTGCCCACGGAAGCCAGCTGGCCCTTCACGAGCGCGATGTCCGAGATGTCCCCCGCCTCGGGGGCGAGGACGTCGATGTCCTTCTTGGGGTCGTCCTGACGGATCGTGAAGAGCTTCTGCCCTGCCGCGACCGTCGCGCCCTCGCCGACGTGGACCGCGAGCACCGTGCCGGTGATCTCGCCCCGCACGGTGAACTCGTCATCGCGCGCGACGTTCCCGCTCAGCGAGAGGGCGTTGACCACGGATCCGCGCTCGACCGCCACGACCGGATCGGTGATGGTGGCCTCGGGGCTCACGACGGCCTCGGAGCGATCAGGGAAGAACGCGATCTTCACGAGGGCCGCGGCGCAGACGCCGAAGACGATGACGAGCAGAAGGGGGAAGATCCAGCGACGCCAGACGATCACGGGGCTGCCTTTCCGGCCGCGCCGCCCTGGCGCATCCGCCGGTCAGCGTAGCCCGGAGCCGATCGCGATCCGGCGTGTCGCGGCGGCGTGTCCCGGGCCCCGTGCGCGGTGCGAGCTCGTCAGGCGCGCAGAGCCTCGTGACGGACCACGAGCCAGCCGGTCGGCACCGAGAGGCGATCGGCGTGCGGTGCGCAGAGGTCGTGCGCGTTCGGGTGGTTCGCGACCCCGAGCGGGCCGAGCGCCGCCATCTGGTCGCCGTAGTCGTAGGTGAGTGTCGCCACGGCTTCTCGCGCGCAGCCGACCTTCGAGCAGAGTCGTCCGTCCATCCCCGCCAGGCTACGACTCCCGCAGGCGGACGAGCGGATGCCGCGCCGCCGCGCCCCGCAGACTCGGCCTAGACTTTCGCTATGCCTCGTCGTGCTCGCGCCTCCGCCGCTCCGCGTCGCGGTGCCCGCCATGGTCGGCACGGGCGGCTCGGCCGCAGCGAGGTCGTGCGTCCTCCGCTGGCGCCGCTCGACGGGCGCGTCGATCGCTTCGACCTCACCGTCGGCACGGCCGTGGAGTTCCTCCGGGGCACCTGGCCCGAGCTGGAGGACGTGCGCTTCGAGATCGGCGCGATGCCCGCCTTCGAGGCGACGGACGAGGTTCCGCGATGGCACCTCGACAGGGAGCGGAGGCGCATCGTGCTCTTCCGGCTCCCCATCGAACGGCTGCTCCCGCCCGGCCACGATGACGGCGCCCACCGCCGGATGGCGATCGAGAGCGCCGTCTTCCGCGCCGCGGCGGAGTTCGTCGGACGCGAACCGTGGGACTTCGGCGGGCACGACCACTGAGGCGCAGCGGCCTGTGGCGATCAGGGGTAGACGGTGATGCTCTGCTGCGCGCCCGCTGAGGGCCAGACCGGCCAACCGGCGAGCGCTCCGGGCGACGTCATGATCACGGACGCATGGAGCGGCGTCGAGCTGTCCACGGAGTAGACCGTGCGCTGGTCGACATCGATCGCCGCCGACGAGCCGGCGGGGACCGTGACCTCCTGCGGGTCTCCCCCGCTCAGCGACCGCACCTCGACGGTCGCGTCCTCGTCCTCGCGGTTCGCGAGCACGAGCTGCGCCGCAGGTCCTGCCGGGACCGCGACCAGGGTCTCGTCCTGGAACTCCGGGGCGGGTGTCAGCCAGGAGAAGTCCGAGCCGGGGCCGAATCCGTCCTGCACGCGTACCGCGGCGAGCACGGGCACATCGGTGTCGATGCTCGCGACGTAACTGCCGGGGGCGAGCGCAGACAGGGACACCTCGGTGGGCTGGCCCGCGACGAGGTCGACCGTCAGCTCGTTGGCCGTGGCCGCACTGCCGGTCTCGCGCAGCGTGACGACCGCGGTGCCGTCCTGACCGGGCGCGAAGAGGCGCAGCACCGACATCTGGGCGTTGTCGCCCTCCCCCTCGAACACCTGCACGCCCGGGATCACCGGGTGCTGCTGCGGCGCCGCGACGGCATCCTGCAGGTCGACGCCGGCGGGGTCGAGCGTGCGCGTGAGTGAGGACTGCAGGACCGCTCGCACGGGAGCACCCGTGGTCGTGACCTTGACGATCGGGATCTCCGACCCGGCGGCCAGCGAGGTGAGCGGCACGGCGGTCTGCGACTCCGGCGGCACGATCACTGTGCTGTCGGCCCGGACCGTGCCGAAGAGGCTCAGCGTGACGGTCGAGGGCACGGCGCCCGGGTTGGTGAGGACGATGAGGTCCTCCGTACCCGTCGCGACGGTTCCGCCGACGAGCCAGGACTCGATGCTCGTGCCTCGGCAGGGAGCCGCCGCGAACCCGCTCAGGTCGTCGGCGGCGAGGGTCAGGGATTCCGTGGCACCGAGCAGCGGCGCGGTGCGGCCCTCCACCTCGGCCGTCAGGCGCTCGACGTCGCCGCCGTCGGCGAGCTCGCCGGCGGAGAGCGCGGTCGAGGTCGGCTCACCCTCGGACCCGTCGGCGGTGAGCCGCGGAGACGCCGCGGACACCATCTCGAACGGGTTGGCAGGGTCCCGCCCGATGGCTCGGAAGTCGCCGTTGCACACGAGCACGGTGTCACCCGGCAGCGGCGTGACCTCGGCCTGGGCCGGTTCGTGCGCGATGGTGGGCCAGGGAGCCGCGATCGCCAGGGTCGCGCCGACGACACACGCCGCGGCGACGGCCGCACCGGTGAGGACCCTGGCGCTCGTCGCGGCCACCCGGAATGCGCGGTTGCCGGTCATCGTGCGTCCTCCTCGGTGTGTCGCGTGTTCTGTCCGTCGGGGAGGTCTGCGGGCGCTGCATCGTCGTGGCCGGGGGCCGACTCCGCGGTGCTGTCCTGGCCGTCGGCCGCGGCGGGGTCCGATCCGTCCTGTGGCGACTCGACCGGTGCGGCGTCGGCGGGCACCTCGGCCGGGCCCGAGTGCACGACCGTCACGTACTCGTCGTCGAGGTCCTCCGCGTGGCGCGGGAGGACCATCGGCTCGTCGGGAGCACGACCCACGATCCGGGACCGCGACCGCGCAGCGCGTCGGGAGGCCCTGGTCGGGATCGCCAGCAGGAGGGCCACGAAAACGAGCACGAGCTGCAGGGTGACGACGAGGCGTGTCGTGGCCTCCTGGGCTGCGGTCAGCGGGGATGTCTCCTCGACATCGGCTTCGAGACGGTACAGCACGCCGCGGTCCGTCGTGCCCGCCTGCACGAACCCGGCGCGCTGGTCGAGCGCCGTCACGGCCGCGGTGTGCAGCGACCTGGCGCGGTCGGATTCGTCATCCGCCAGTTCGGCGAGCAGCACGTACGAGATCCCGGCATCGGCGAGGGTGCCGGCGGCATCGAAGTCCCTCGCAGAGAGGAGGTCCACGGCGAGCGTCGTGAGATCCGTCCCCTGCGGCGCGGTGGCCGTCGAGAGGATGGTCGTCTGCGCACCGAGTGTCTCGCTGGCTCCCCACGCGACCTCGAGCGCGAGGCCGCCGTCGTTCTGCGGCGTCAGCACCATCGTGCCCACCTTCCGGTCCTCGCCCGCCTGTGCGGCGACGTACGCGGGCAGCGTCGACGCGGGGCCGTCCGTGAGCACCGGATCCTTCACCGTGTGCATCGTCGTGAGCGCGGGCACCGCACAGACGGCGACAGCGAGGCCTGCGACGGCGGCGCTGACCAGTCGAAGTCGCGGGATGGTGAGGGCCGTGTCCAGTGTCACGAGCGCGGCGCCGGTGATGCCCACCCACGCGAGGCTGAGGCCGGCGCCCGGCCAGATCGCCACGGGCGTGCCCTGCGCGAACGACACCACGACGCCGACCGCGAGGAAGGCCGTGGCCAGCCCCGTCATGGCCACGACCAGGAGCGTGATGCCGGCCCGCCAGCGCGGCGCCACCGCCGACAGGAGAGCGAGAAGAGCGAGCGGAGCCAGGAGGACCCCGGCCCACGGCGCGAACTCCGCGCCGACGAGCCGAACCCAGCCCGCGAAGTCTCCGGTGGGGAAGCCGGATGCGAGGGCGAGGCGCCCCGCGGCATCCGCTGCCGCCTGCGGTCCCGCCCAGATGAGACCGGGATCGGCGAGCACCGCGATCAGGCTGCCGTGCCGAAGCTGCCACAGCACGAGCGGCGCGAAGAGCGCCGCAGCCGGGAGGGGGATCCAGAGCAGACGCACCGCTCCCCGGATGCGCGCGCCGGCGAGCGTGATGCCCAGCGCGACGACCCAGAGCACCACGAGGGCCGGAATCAGAGACGGCGAGGTGGCGGCCACGGCCGCGAAGAGCAGGGATGCCGCGCCTGCAGCCCCCCACGACCGAGGCGCGACGACAGCCGCGTGGAACAGCCACGGGAGCAGAAGGTGCACGAGCACACCCGTCGGGCGACCGTCGACGAGGGCGGTCAGGAAGGTCGGAGCGAGCGCCCAGACGATGCCCGCGAGGATGCGCAGGCCGGCACGATCGGTCACCCGGGTCGCGGCGAACCATCCGCCGAGGACGGCCAGAGGCAGCGCCAGGATCCACAGGAGCACGAGTGCGAACGACGGCGCCCCCGGCCACAGCGAGCCGAGGATCGCGACCACCGAGGCGAACGGATCGGCGGGGCCGACGATGTCGGATCCGAGCCCGCGGAGCCCCCACGCGGCGTCACTCCAGAGCGCGGCCACGGTCGTTCGGAGCGGGAGCAGGGCGCCACCGCCGAGCACGGGCCAGGCCAGGAGCTTCGTGAAGGCCGCGATGCTCACCACGAGGGCGGCGAGGACGACCCAGGCTCCCCCGCCGGAGAAGAAGTGCAGCTCGCTGACCGCCCCACCCTCGCTGCCGTGCCCGTCGTCGAGACGGCGGCGCAGCTGTGAGCGGCTGACGCGGAGCGGCGCGATGCTCGACCAGCTGGACGTGCGGAATTCGCGGATGCGCTGACGCGAGCGGGCGATCGCGCCGAAGCGCAGCATCGCCGTGACAGCCGCCCACCACTCGGGGATGACGGCCTCAGGGCGCTTCGCGATCAGGTGGGTCGCCGAGCGCCAGAGCGCGAGCGGCAGGAGGGAGAGCCAATGCAGGGCCACGGCGAACGTCGGAGCGTACGCGAGGCGGCGATGCAGCTGGGCGAGCCGCGTGGCGTAGGCACGGTGCGCGCGGCCTGCCAGGCGTTCGCGAGCGAAGTGGAGCAGGCCGGGC